>NZ_CP115768.1:1897500-2197500 GCF_027912835.1 Paracoccus sediminicola | reverse complement strand
GGCGTGCTTCTGATCACGACACTGATGGTGCTTCTGATCGGGTTCGCAGCCGATATCGTGCAGCGGTTCATCGACCCGCGGCTGCGTGACAATCGTGGAGGCGCGCGGTGAAGCGGAGCACGCTGTGGATCGGGATCGTGCTGGTCGGGCTGAATGCGGGGATCGCGCTGCTGACCCTGTTCTGGCTGCCCTATTCGCCGACGGAGATGGCCGGCGGAAGGTTGCAACCGCCAAGCTGGGCCCACCCCGCCGGCACCGACCGGCTGGGGCAGGACTACCTGACAAAGGTGATGATCGGTGCGCGCATCGCGATGACAGTCGGGATCGGGGCGGCGGCGCTTGGCGGGGTGATCGGAACAGTTCTGGGGGTGATCTCGGCATTTGCACGGCGCAGCCTCGACGACGGTCTCGCCGCGACGCTGGACATCCTGATCGCCTTCCCGACCCTGCTGCTTGCCATGCTTGTCGTCGCGGCCAGCGAGGGGGCGAGCCTCGGCACCGCGATCCTCGCCATCGGTCTGGCCATGTCCGCCATCATCGCACGGCTGGTGCGTATCCTGACCAAGCGGGTGCTGGCGCAGGATTACATCACCGCCGCGCGCTGCTCGGGCCTTGGCTGGGGGCGTATCGTGTTCAGCCATGTGCTGCCGAATATCCTGCCCACGGTGATGGTCGCCGTCGCGCTGCAATTCGGGCTTGCCGTGATTGCCGAGGCGTCCTTGTCTTTCCTTGGTCTTGGCACTCCGCCGCCCAATGCTTCCTGGGGCCAACTGCTGCAACAGGCGCAGTCCACCGTGTTCCGAGCGCCGATGGGCGTGATTGCACCCGGTCTTGCGCTGATCTCTCTTGTGCTCGGCATCAACTTCCTCGCCGATGGGCTGCGCGAATTGCTGGATGCCGAGGTCGAGATGGAGGAGGCGCGATGAGTCTGCTGACCGTGCGCGACCTGACCGTCACCGCTGGCAGCCGTGAATTGGTTCACGGTGTGAGTTTCGGCCTTGAGCCCGGCGAGCGGTTGGGTCTCGTAGGCGAAAGCGGCTCTGGCAAATCGCTGACGGCGATGGCGACGATGGGGCTGCTGCCGCCGGGTCTGAGTGCGGGCGGCTCGGTCCTGCTGGACGGGCAAGAGGTGATCGGGCGTCGCGACCGCGAGCTGGTGCCGTTGCGTGGCGCGACAGCCGCGGTGATTTTTCAGGACCCGCGCGCCGCTCTCGATCCGCTGATGAAGCTTGGCGATCAGCTTGCCGCACCGATCAGGCGGCGGGCAAGGCGCGAGGGGCGGCGGCTGTCTTCTGGCGATCTGCGGGCTGCCCAGATCCACTGGCTTGATCGGGTCTCGATCAACGATCCCCCGCGCATTCTATCGGCATGGCCGCACGAGGTCTCTGGCGGTCAGCGTCAGCGTGTCGCTATTGCAATGGCGCTCGCCTGCGCTCCAAAGTTGCTGATCGCGGACGAGCCGACCACCGCGCTCGACGTCTCGACGCAGGCCGAGGTGCTTACCCTGCTCGACGATCTGGTGCGTGACGAGGGGCTGGCGCTTCTGTTCATCAGCCACGACCTCCCGGTGGTGTCGCGCATTTCCGATCAGGTGATCGTCATGGAGAAAGGCCGCGCGGTCGAAAAAGGCTCTGCGACGCAGATTTTCACGGCCCCGCGCCACGCCTATACGCAAGGCCTGGTCCGCGCCGCACGCCGGCTTGAGGCGGCGCTTCATCCGGGGGAGGGCGCGCGATGAGCCTCTTCGATCTGCGCAATGTTTCCTACGCCTATAGTCGCGGAGAGACCGTGCTCCACGACATATCGCTGCGACTCGAGGAAGGTAAAAATCTGGGCATTCTCGGCGAAAGCGGGTCGGGCAAGTCGACATTGCTGCGGCTGATGCTCGGTCTGGCTGAACCCGACCAAGGCGTTCTGGAAGCGAATGCTGCGCCTTTGGACATCAGATCGCGCAGCCGGATGCAGGCACATCGCCGTTTTGCCCAGCCGGTGTTTCAGGATCCCTATAGCTCGCTCGATCCGAGGATGCGGATCGGCAAGGCCCTGGCGGAGCCACATGCCGCGCTCGGGCTGGGTGGCGACGCCCGGCAGGAGATTGCGCGGGTTCTGGCCGAGGTCGGATTGCCCGAGGACAGCGTTGATCGCCGACCCCGAGCATTTTCGGGCGGGCAGCGCCAGCGCATCGCCATCGCGCGCGCCCTGATCGCGCGACCGCGTGTCCTGCTCGCTGATGAGCCGGTCAGCGCGCTCGACCTCTCGACGCGGGTGCGGGTGATCGACCTGCTCGACCGGCTGTCGAAGGACATCACCCTCGTGCTCGTCTCGCATGACGTGGCCATCGTCGCCGCGTTATGTCCGCGGCTTGTGGTCTTGCAGAATGGACATATCGTCGAGGCGGGCGAAACGCGGCGCATCCTCGACGACCCGCAGCACGACTATACGCGGATGCTGCTGTCCAGCCTGCCGCGCCTGCCCGATCCTGCAAAGGAGCCAGCATGACCATCGATCCGTCCTATGAAGCCGAGATTCTGAAATGGCGGGCCGAACGGCTGGCCGCGCTGACGGCCGAGGATGGTTGGCTGAACCTGACCGACCGTGTCGAGATCGCGCCCGGTCGGATGACCGTCGGCCGCGCCGCGTCGAGTGACGTGGTGATCTCTGCCGGTCCCGACCATCTGGGGACCCTGGATCTCGACCCGTCCGGCGCGGCGACGCTTGACAGCGGCGCGGGCCCCCAGATCTTTCAGCCGGTCCCGGACAACCCGCCCCGGCTTCGCACGGGCGATCTGCTTCTGGAACTCACCGAGGTCGAGGGAACCCATGCGCTGCGTGTCCGCGACATCGCCTCGCCCGCCCGGTCGGCCCTGACGGCGCTTGATTACTTTCCTATCGATCCAGCCTGGCGCATCGTCGCGTCCTGGCACGCACTGCCCGCGACCCGCGAGCTCGAGATCGACCTCGTCACCGGCGCGGCCGCCAGCGTGCGGCTGACGCATGAGGCCCGGTTCAGCATGGACGGGGAAGAGGTCACGCTGCTGCCGACACATCGCAAAGCAGGCAAGCCGATGTTCGTCATCCGCGACCGGACGGCGGGCAGGGAAACCTATGGCGCGGCGCGCTTCCTGATCGGAGACGAGCAGGGCGACAATCTGGTGCTCGACTTCAACAAAGCCTTCAGCCCGCCCTGCGCCTTCACCGATTTCGCGGTGTGCCCCCTGCCGCCACCGCAGAACAGGCTGAGTTTCGACATCCGGGCCGGCGAAAAGAAGCCGCCAAACCACTGAGCGTCATGGTTACGTGCTTCGCGAATTGAGTGGAGCGGGTGATGGGAATCGAACCCACGTATTCAGCTTGGAAGGCTGCTGCTCTACCATTGAGCTACACCCGCGACGTAACCTCTTTAGAGGATGCGCGAAGGCGTCGCAAGCCGGGGATCGCCCCTAGCCAAGCCGCCCCGGCAGGTACATGCCGCGCAGGATCTCATCCGCTGTCATCGGCCGCTTCCCGGCGCGCTGCGCCTCGAGTATCTCGATCGCGCCGCTGCCGCAGGCCACACGGAAGCCGCCCAGCACCTCGCCCGGCTCGCCATGACCAGCCGCGAGACGCGAGCGGAGCAGCTTGACCCGCTCGCCGCTGATCTCGCACCAGGCACCGGGAAAGGGAGAAAGCCCGCGAATTTGCCGGTCGATCTCGGCAGCAGGGCGACTCCAGTCGATGCGCGCCTCGGATTTGTCGATCTTGCTCGCATAGGTCACGCCGGTGTCGGGCTGGGGCGTAGCGGGCAGCGGCAGTTGGTCCAGCACCTCGGCGATCAGATTCGCCCCCATCTCAGAAAGCCGGTCATGAAGATCGCCGGTGGTGTCCTCCGCGCCGATGACGGTCCGCGCCTCGGCCAGTACCGGGCCGGTATCCAGCCCAGCCGCCATCTGCATGATCGCCACACCGGTCTCTGTATCGCCGGCAAGGATCGCCCGGTGGATCGGTGCCGCGCCGCGCCATCGCGGTAGGATCGAGGCGTGAATGTTCAGGCATCCCAGCCTTGGCGCATCAAGCACCTGCTGCGGCAGGATCAGCCCATAGGCCACCACCACCGCCACATCCGCGTTCAGCGCCGCAAGATCCGCCTGAGCGGCTGCGTCCCTCAGCGACCGCGGATGCCGCACCTCCAGCCCCAGCTCTTCCGCCACGCGGTGCACGGCGGTCGGTCGTAGTTTCTGACCGCGCCCGGCCTCGCGCGGGGGCTGGGTATATACGGCAATAACGTCATGCGCGTGAGCAAGCGCACGGAGCGCGGGGACCGAAAAATCCGGTGTGCCCATGAAAATCACCCGCATCGCCCACTCCTTCATCCTGACCCAAATATCCCGCGGGGTTCGGGGGCGCGCAGCCCCCGCTGCCGTCATTTCCGCTTAGCGAGCTTCGCCGATTTCGCGACAAGCATCTTGCGGCGCAGCGGGCTGAGATGATCGACATACATCTTCCCGTTCAGATGGTCGATCTGGTGCTGCACCGAGGTCGCCCACAGCCCGACGAAGTCCCGTTCTTCAACCTCGCCAAGCTCATTGAGAAACCGCACCGTGACCGCGCGCGGTCTGGTGATGCGGGCGAAGACGCCGGGCAGGTTCGGGCTGGCCTCGTCATGGCTGCGATCCTGAACGGATTCGTGCAATATTTCCGGGTTCGCCATCCGCACCGCCTGCCCGCGCTTATCTGACGCATCGACGACGGCCAGCCGCAACATGATCCCGATCTGCGGCGCGGCCAGACCCACCCCCGGCATCGCCTCCATCGTGTCGATCATGTCATCCCACACCATCCGAACCGTCTCGTTGACGGACTCGACCGGCTGTGCGGGCATATGCAGACGCTTGTCCGTATAGGGCAGGAACGGGCGGACGGCCATCAGGCCTGCTCGCGCGCTCGTTCGCGCTTCAGCTTGACCATCTTGCGGGTGATCATCTGGCGGCGCATGGCGCTGATATGGTCGATGAACAGCACCCCGTCGAGGTGATCCAGCTCGTGCTGCGCGCAGGTGGCCCAGAGCCCGTCGAATTCCTGCTGATGCGTCTTACCGTCGAGGCCGAGCCAGCGGAATTTCACCTGAGACGGGCGCGTCACTTCGGCATATTGATCCGGGATGGACAGGCAGCCTTCCTCATAGACATTCTGATCCTCGGATTCCCAGCTCAGCTCGGGATTGATCAGCACCATTGGCTGGCGTTCCGCTTCGGGATCGCGCTGCGCGTCCATCACGAAGATGCGGCGCAGCACGCCGACTTGCGGGGCAGCGAGGCCCACGCCGGGCGCGTCATACATCGTCGCCAGCATATCCGCAGCGAGCGTTTCGATCTCGGGCGTGATCTTCGCGACAGGCTCACAGCTTTTCTTGAGCCGCGGGTCGGGATGGATGAGGATCGGGCGAATTGTCATGCGATGTGATCTAGGGCAAGGCTTGGCGCGGTGCAACAAGCCGCTTATGGCTTGCGGGACAGGAGACGGATATGAGCACACCCGATTTCGACGAGATCATCGAGCGCCGCGGCACAAACTGCAACAAATGGGACGATATGCAGGCGGTTTATGGCGTCTCGCCCGATGACGGGCTGGCGATGTGGGTGGCCGATATGGATTTCCGCCCGCCTGCCGCCGTCCAGCGCGCGATCAAGGGTCTGGCGGCGCACGGTGTCTATGGCTACCCGTCGCAGCATCCCGATTACCTGCCTTCGATCCAGTGGTGGATGAAAGAGCGCCACGGTTGGGAGATCGAGCCCGACTGGATCCTCACCGCGCACGGCCTGGTGAACGGCACCGCGCTCGCCGTGAGTGCTTTCACCGAGCCCGGAGACAGGGTAATCCTGATGACGCCGGTCTATCACGCATTTTCCCGCGTGATCCGTGCGCAGGGCCGGGAGGTGGCGGAGTTCCCGCTCGCCCGCGACGATGGCCGCTATGTCTTCGACTGGGACGGCTGGTCGGCTCTGTTGACCGGAGGCGAGAAAATGCTGATCCTGTGCAGCCCGCATAACCCCGGCGGTCGGGTCTGGACCGGCGACGAGCTGCGCGAGGTGGCCGAATTCTGCATCGCTCACGATCTTCTGCTGGTCAGCGACGAGATTCACCATGACCTTGTGATGCCCGGTCACAGCCATAGCGTTATGGCCAAGGCGGCGCCGCAGATCTGCGACCGGTTGATCACCCTGACGGCCGCCACCAAGACCTTCAACATCGCCGGGGCTCATGTCGGGAACGCGATCATCTCGGATCCCGGTCTGCGCCGCATCTATAAGGGTCTGATGGCGGGTCTGGGCCTGTCTACCGGCATGTTCGGCGTCGATATGGTCACGGCGGCTTACTCGCCGGAAGGCGCCGAGTGGGTCGATGCGCTGACCCGCTATCTCGACGGCAATCGCCGGATCTTCGATGAGGGGGTGAACGCCATCCCGGGGCTTCGCTCGATGCCGCTCGAGGCGACCTATCTCTCCTGGGTGGATTTCGAGGGGACCGGCATGACCCCAGAAGAGACCAAACGCCGCGTTGCGAAGGGTGCGAAGATCGCTGCGAATGCCGGCGAAACCTTCGGGAAGGGCGGTGAGAACTTCATGCGATTCAATATCGCCACGCCGCGAGCCAATGTCGAAAAGGCGATCTCGCGTCTGCAAGAGGCCTTTTCCGATCTGCAATGAAATGGCGTCGTACCGCATTGCTGCGCCTGACATTTCTGCTGACCCTGCTCTGCCTCGGCTGGCTGATATTCGCACCGCTTTGGGACCCGCCGCGAACCCCGGATGCGCCCGACATTACCGGCCCGCTGCCCGGCCCCGAGCCTGCCGCTACGGGGTCGCAAAAGCCGCTGCAGGGACGGATCGATCGTATCGTGATCGAAAAAGCTGCCCGGCGGCTGAGCGTCTTTCAGGGCGAATCTCTGGTCCGCGAATATCGCATCGGCCTCGGTTTCGCGCCTGAAGGCGACAAAGAACGCCAGGGCGACGGCCGCACGCCGGAAGGCGTGTTCCGCGTTGACCGGCTCAATGATCGCAGCAAATATCACCTCTCCATCGGGCTGGACTATCCGCTGCCGGAGGACCGCGCCCGCGCTGCGGCAGGGGGTTATGATCCCGGCGGGGATATTTTCATCCATGGCCAGCCAAATCAGATCGAGAAGGGCTATCGCGTGCCAGGAGACTGGACGGCGGGCTGCATCGCAATCGATAATCACCAGATCGCCGAACTTTTCGCGGCGACCCGAATCGGCACCGAGGTGGAGATCAGGCCATGATCGATGTGATGCCGCCAGTCACCCTGCGAACCGCGCGGATCGGTGACGCTGCCGGCATGGCTGCGGTTCAAAACGCCATATACAGCGCCGGGTTGCGCGACAGCCCGGTGACGACACCGCAGATGACGAATATCTACCTGACCAATCCGAACAGGATTTCCTGCGTGGTCGCCACGGAAGGCGACAGGATCATCGGGTTTCAGGTCCTCAGCCTTGCACGGTCGGGTAATGAGTATGGCGTGCCGCCGGGATGGGGGATCGTGGGCACGCATATCCACCCGGACGTGGCGCGGCAGGGTGTCGGCGGAAAGCTGTTCGAACTCAGCCTCACCGCCGCACGCCGTGCCGGCCTGCGCCACATAGATGCCCCCATCGCTGCCGAAAATCGCCCGGCGCTTGCCTATTACCAGAGCCTTGGCTTCCGGCCCTATCGCGAGGCCGAAGGGCGCATCCCGCATCGTCTTGATCTGTGACCCCTTCCCGCCGGAGAGCCAAGGCACTAGGTTGCGCACATGACCTGGACCGTGCCCAATATCCTGACGATCCTGCGACTTTTCGCAGCCCCCGGCGTGCCGGTGATGTTTCTCTATTTTCACCGGCCCTGGGCGGATTGGGCGGCGCTGACGCTCTTTCTCGTTGCGGCGATCACCGACTGGTTCGACGGCTATCTCGCCCGCGCCTGGAATCAGCAAAGCCGGTTCGGCGCCGCGATGGATCCGATTGCCGACAAGGCGATGGTGGTCATCGCTTTGGTCGTCATCACCGGATATTCCGGCATGAACCCCTGGCTGATCCTGCCTGCAACCGTGATCCTCTTCCGCGAGGTATTTGTCTCGGGCCTGCGCGAATCGCTTGGCGACAAGGCAAGCGATCTGGCGGTGACCAAGATCGCCAAGTGGAAGACCACAACCCAGATGGTTGCCATCGCCGTGCTGTTTCTGGGCACCGGGCTGGCCTATGTCGAGCACGGCCACCCTCCGCTTCTGGGTGAGGCCACATTGCCGGGCGGCGCCACCTGGTCGGATCTGGCCACGATACTGGGCCTGCTGCTGATCTGGGTCGCGGCGGCACTGACGGCCTGGACCGGCTGGGATTATTTCCGCAAGGCGATGCCGTATCTGAGAGGGCCGAAATGACGCTGGATGTGCTTTATTTCGCTTGGCTCCGCGAGCGGATCGGCGAGCCGAAGGAACGGATCGAAACCTCTGCCGGGACGGTGCGCGAACTGGTGAGCGAACTGGCCGCACGCGGTGATCGCCACGCCGCTGCGCTTTCCGATTTGTCGGCGGTTCGGGTCGCGGTCGATCAGGAACTGGCCGATCTGGACGCGCCCTTGCAGGGCGTGCGCGAGGTCGCCTTCTTCCCGCCCATGACAGGCGGCTGATGCGGATCGAGGTGCAGTCCGCGCCCTTCGATCTGGCGGCGCTGCTAAACGGGTTCGGCGCCGGGGCCGGGGCCGTGGTGACATTTTCGGGCATCGTGCGCGACGATACAGGGCAGATGGTGGCGCTCGAGCTCGAGCATTATCCCGGTATGACCGAAAAAGCGCTGACCGAGATCGCCGTGCGTGCGCGACACCGCTGGAATCTGCTCGATGTTGCAGTGATCCATCGTCATGGCCGCCTGTCGGTGGGCGAGCCGATCATGTGTGTTGCCACCGCGGCCCGGCACCGTGCCGAGGCCTTCGCAGCCGCTGAATATCTGATGGATTACCTGAAATCCCGCGCGCCGTTCTGGAAGCGAGAGATCGGTCCGGATGGTGCAGGGGCCTGGGTCGAGGCGAAGGGCTCGGACGAGGATGCGCTGTCGCGATGGGACTGATCCGTCCTGAACTCGCCGCATGGATAGCGCCGCGCCGCGAATTGCTGGCGGCGATTGGCGGCGCGGTGTTTGGCGGCTGGCTGGCGACATGGGGCGGGTGGTTCTATCTGGGACTCGGCGCGCTGATCTTTGCGGTCTGCGCGGTATTGACTGTCGGCGCCTGGCGGCGGCTTGCCTTTCATCGCGACATCGCCGCGCCGGGCGTGGTCGAGCTTGTCGAAGGCGAGATCCGTTACTACGCCGCCCGTGCGCTCGGCGGGACGGTCGCGCTGCGGCATCTGACCGAGATCCGGCTGATCCGGTTGAACGGGCATGACCATTGGCGACTGAAATCGCGCGATGGTCAGGCCTTGCTGATCCCGGTCGAGGCAAAGGGCGCCGAGACGCTGGCAGACGCCTTTGCTGTGCTGCCGGGTTTGGATATGGGGCGGATCTCGGCGGCGCTGTCTCGGCAAGACGGGCCGTCGCTGCGCATTGTCTGGACGGCGCCCGATGCGGGTTGACTTGGTCTCTCTGCCACGCCACCTCTGAGCGAAAGCAAGAGAGGGGCCGAGATGTCCATTCCCCAGCAGGGCGGCGGCCCGATCGAACGGCGCGAACAGCTCGCCGAATATATCGCGGCGGGCGAGAAGCCCCGCGAGGCGTGGCGCATCGGCACCGAGCACGAGAAATTCGGCTATTGCAAGGACAAGCGCCTGCCGCTGCCTTACGAGGGCGAGTGCTCGATCCAGTCCATGCTGAACGGGCTGCGCGCGCGGTTCGGCTGGACCCCGGTGCTTGAAGGCGACAACATCATCGGGCTGGAGCGTGACGGCGCCAATGTCAGCCTTGAACCCGGCGGTCAGCTGGAACTGTCTGGCGCGGCGCTGGAAAATATCCATCAGACCTGCGACGAGGTGAACCAGCATCTGGCCGAGGTGAAATCGGTGGCCGACGATATCGGCGCGGGCTTCATGGGGCTTGGCGCGGCACCGATCTGGTCGCAGGAACAGATGCCGATGATGCCAAAGGGGCGTTACGCGCTGATGACACCCTATATGCAGAAGGTCGGCACGCTCGGCACGCAGATGATGTATCGCACCTGCACCGTGCAGGTGAATCTCGATTTCGGGTCGGAAGCGGATATGGTGCAGAAGCTGCGCGTTTCGCTGGCCTTGCAGCCGGTGGCTACAGCGCTGTTCGCCAATTCCCCCTTCCTTGACGGCAAGCCGAACGGGATGAAGTCGTGGCGCAGCCATATCTGGCAGAACCTCGACGCGGCGCGGACCGGCATGCTGCCCTTCGTTTTCGACGAGGGGTTCGGCTATGAGCAATGGGTGGACTATGTGCTCGATGTGCCGATGTATTTCGTCTATCGCGACGGAAAATATATCGATGCGCTCGGTCAGAATTTCCGCGACTTCATGGAAGGCAAGCTGCCCGCCCTGCCCGGAGAGGTGCCGACCCTGTCCGACTGGGCCGATCACCTGACCACAGTGTTCCCCGAGGCCCGCGTCAAGAAATTCATTGAGATGCGCGGGGCCGATGGCGGTCCCTGGCGCAGGCTCTGCGCGCTGCCGGCGCTGTGGGTCGGGCTGCTCTATGACCAGACGGCGCAGGATGCAGCCTGGGATCTGGTCAAGGGTCTGGACGCCGAGACCCGCGAGGGGCTCCGCGTTGCAGCGGCACGTGACGGCTTGCAGGGCGAGGCGGGCGGTGTGAAACTGCATGATCTCGCGCGTGAGGCCGTGGCCATCGCCGAGACCGGGCTGAAGAACCGAGCCCGCCCGGGTGCGGGCGGGCTGGTGCCGGATGAGACGCATTTCCTCAACGCGCTTCAGGAAAGCGTCGAAAGCGGGCGCGTGCCCGCCGATGAGTTGCTCGAGAAATATCACGGCGAATGGCACGGAGATTTGACTCGCATCTATGACGAGTATTCGTATTGATCGCGGCATGACCTCGACCTTGCGCTATCGCCTGATTCAGATCTTGGAACTCCTCCTCTGGCTCGGCTTCTTGGCCGGGCTGCTTCGCATCGGCTTGCAGATGATCGAGATGCGGCCCGAGGGATGGCGCGCGATGCTGAGCACCGCCGGAGTTGAGATGCTTGGCCTTGGTGCTGGCATGGCCGGGCTGATCGTGCTGATCGGGATCTATCACAATTCCCGCCGCAATGCTGACGCGCTCGAAAAACTGGCGCGACAGGGTGCGGGGGGTGTGCGCCGCTTGCAAGCCGCGACGCGCGGCGATGCGCCAGCTACGCCTGTTCAGCAGCCACAGCCCCAACAGGCCGAGGCTGCGCACGCGGATCCGCCGCGCTTCGCGCCCGCGCCGTCTCTCAGCCAGCCCGCGTCGGTTTCGGTCCAGGACAGTGCTGCCGCGCGACTGGGTCAGCGCAGGCTCGGCCCGGCAAGCTGAGCCGGGCTGGTGATGCCGGGTCGCCGCCTAAAGCCCTAGCCGGTCCGCCAGAGACAGCAGATCCGCCCAGGCTTCGCGCTTCGCGACCGGGTTGCGCAGCAGATAGGCCGGGTGGGTCATCGGCAATGCCGGTCGTCCAAATGCCTCGGTCCAGTTGCCGCGCAGGCGCAGAATGCCCTCGCGGTTCAGCGCGGCAGCGCAGGGCGTGTTGCCCATCAGAACAATGATTTCCGGTTCGGCCAACTCGACCTGACGGGTCAGAAACGGCAGCGACAGCGCGATCTCGTCGGCATTGGGGCGGCGATTGCCAGGCGGACGCCATTTCAGCACATTGGCGATATAGACCGCCCGTGTGGCGTCCGGCAGATCACGGCCCATGCCGATGGCTGACAGCATCCGGTCCAGCAACTGACCGGCGCGTCCGACGAAGGGCAGCCCTTTCGCGTCTTCTTCCTCTCCGGGTGCCTCGCCGATAATCATGACGCGTGCCGCAGGGTTGCCATCGGCGAAAACGAAATTCCGCGCGCCGCGTTTCAGGTCGAGCCCGTCAAAGCCCGCCTGCGCCTCGGCGAGCTGATCCAGCGTGGCCACCCTCTGCGCAAGCGCCTTTGCCTGTGCAATTGCATCGGCCGCCGCCTCGGCCGGAGAAGCTGCCTTTGGCGGCGCCGCCTCTTGCCGCGCGATGGCGGGCGCGATGGCCTGTTTCGGCGGTGTAGGCAGGTCGGTGCGGTCGAGCGGCGCATCGAGGACCGGCTCGTCCACGCCCATTTCGCGCTGCCATTCCAGCAGGGCGATCGCCGTCCAGCCGTCAATCTCGACGCCGCGCCATGTCAGATCCGATTCCATCGCCGAAGAACCTAGGGACAAGGCGGCGCTGCGACAAGCCCGGCCCTTGCCGTGCGCGCCCCGGTTTGCGATAGAAGGACCACGTTCGAGAGGGGAATAAAGATGACGTTTCGCGCCCGCCATCTTCTGGGGATCGAACAGCTATCCCCCCCGGAAATCACCTCTATTCTCGATCTCGCCGAAACCTATGTGGATCTGAACCGGCGCACGGTCAAACATGCCGATGCGCTTGAGGGCATGACCCAGATCAACATGTTCTTCGAGAATTCGACCCGCACGCAGTCCAGCTTTGAACTGGCCGGTAAGCGGCTTGGGGCGGATGTGATGAACATGGCGGTGGCGCAGTCCTCGGTAAAGAAGGGCGAGACGCTGATCGACACCGCGCTGACGCTGAACGCGATGCATCCCGATCTTCTGGTTGTGCGCCATCCGCAGTCGGGCGCGGCGAATCTGCTGGCGGAAAAGGTCAATTGCGCAGTGCTCAATGCCGGGGACGGGCGGCACGAACATCCGACACAGGCATTGTTGGATGCGCTGACCATCCGTCGCAGCAAGGGTCGTTTGCAGCGTCTGACCGTAGCGATCTGCGGCGATATCGTGCATAGCCGCGTGGCGCGATCGAACCTGATCCTGCTCGGCAAGATGGAGAATCGCGTCCGCTTGGTCGGTCCCGCAACGCTGATGCCTGCCGCCGCCGCCGAGATGGGCGTCGAGGTCTATGAGGATATGCGCGAAGGGCTGGCCGGCGCGGATGTGGTGATGATGCTGCGGCTTCAGAAAGAAAGGATGGATGGCGGCTTCATCCCGTCGGAACGGGAATACTACCATCGTTGGGGGCTGGATGGCGAAAAGCTGTCCCATGCCAAGGATGACGCGATCGTCATGCATCCCGGCCCGATGAACCGCGGCGTCGAGATCGACGGCACCATCGCCGACGATATCAACCGCAGTGTGATACAGGCTCAGGTCGAGATGGGCGTCGCTGTGCGCATGGCCGCGATGGACCTGCTCGCCCGCAATCTCCGGGCCGAGCGCGGCGCGCGTGCTGCCGAGGATGTCGATGCCTGACCGGCGTGAAAACAGCGCCAATGCGGCACCTGGCTCTTCCGTGGTGCCAGGCTGGCAGGGGCTGTTGCAGGAGGATGAGCAGATTCTGTGGCAGGGTCAGCCCCATGCCGAGTTTCGGATCAGGTTCACCGAAATCCTGCGCGGTGTGCCTGGCATGATCCCTGTGCTGATCGTCAGTGTTCTGATGTATAATTTTGCGAAAGAACATGTGCTGCTCGCACTCTGTCCGCTGTTTATGCTGATGAATTTCCTTCGCCTGATGATCGAGCCGGTGCTTACCCCGGCATATCAACGTTCGCGGAGTTGGTATGCTCTGACAAACCACCGTGCCATCGTCGCGACTCACGTGCCGTTCAAGGGCAGACGCGTCTATACCCGTGCGATCGACGCCGGAGCCCCGGTCGAGCTGGTCCAGAGCGATCCGCCCTCGGTCATGTTCGGCCTGAAACCGCGTGTCGGGTTCGAATTCATCCCGGAGGCTGAAAAGGTGATGTCGATGGTCCGTGAGATACAGGGTGCCAAGCCCGAAGCGACAGAAGGCACCGATCACGGGAACCGCGAAAAATGATCCTGCATTTCGAAGACGCAATCCTGATCGACCCCGAAGCGCGCACCGAAGCGCACGGCAGTCTCACGGTCGAGAACGGCGTGATTTCTGCGCGCGACAAGCCTGCGCCGGATGGGGCCAAGATTGTCGCCTGCCGCGGCAAATGTCTGGGTCCCGGGATCATAGATTGGGGCGTGAAGGTCGGAGAGCCGGGTGAGCGTCACAAGGAATCCTATGCAAGCGCCGGTCGCGCTGCTGCCGCCGGCGGTGTCACGACGATGATCGTGCGCCCTGATACGCAGCCGCCTGTCGACAGTCCCGAAAGCCTTGATTTCGTGGCCAAGCGTGCGCAGGACTCCATCGTCCGGGTGCGGCATATGTCCGCGCTGACCAAGCAGCGCGCGGGGCGTGAGATGGTCGAGATGGCCTTTCTTCAGGACAGCGGCGCGGTTGCCTTCACCGATGGGGTGCGGGTCATCAGCGATACGCGCTTGATGACACGTTGCCTGACCTATGCGCGCGGTCTCGGCGCGCTGATCATCGGCCACCCGCAAGAGCCGATCCTCTCGAAAGGCGCGGCTGCGACCAAGGGAAAATTCGCGTCGCTTTATGGCATTCCCGATGTATCTCCCGTGGCCGAGCTGATGGGATTGCAGCATGATCTGGCGCTCGTTTCGATGACCGGCGGACGTTACCATGCTGACCAGATCACGACCGCAGCCGCGCTGCCGGCCTTGCGGCGGGCGCGCGAGGCCGGGCTGGATGTGACGGCGGGGATCTCGATCCACCACCTGACGCTGAACGAATTCGACGTTGGCGATTACCGGACCTTTTTCCGCTTCACCCCGCCGCTGCGGGCCGAAGAGGACCGGCTGGCCATGGTCGAGGCGGTGGCCGAAGGTCTGATCGATGTGATCGCTTCATTCCACACCCCGCAGGACGAAGAGAGCAAGCGCCTGCCCTTTGCGGAAGCCGCACCGGGCGCGGTCGGGCTGCAAACCCTGCTGCCGGCGGCGCTGCGACTTTATCATCAGGGCGGGCTCAGCCTCGCGCAGCTCTTCCGGGCGCTGTCGCTGAACCCGGCGCGGCGGCTTGGGATTGAAGGCGGGCGTATCTCGGACGGCGCTGCCGCCGATCTCGTTCTGTTCGACCCCGATACGCCGTTCGTGCTGGATCGGTTCTCGCTGGAATCCAAGTCGAAGAACACGCCGTTTGACGAAGCCCGCATGCAGGGCCGCGTTCTCGGGAGTTGGGTCGGCGGGCGGAGGGTGTTCGGATGAGCCTGCTGATTTGGGGAATCGTTGGATATCTGCTCGGCTCGGTGCCCTTTGGCATCGTCATCACCCGCGCGCTGGGGCTTGGTGACCTGCGTCGCATCGGATCGGGCAATATTGGTGCCACCAACGTGCTACGCACCGGGAACAAGGGCGCTGCGCTGGCGACGCTGTTGCTGGATAGCGGCAAAGGCGCAATGGCGGTTCTGTTGGCGCGGTATCTGACTGGCGAAGGGGCGGGCATCATTGCCGGGGCGGCAGCCTTTCTGGGCCATTGCTTTCCGGTCTGGCTGGGGTTTCGTGGCGGCAAGGGGGTTGCGACCTTTCTTGGCACACTGATTGCGCTGCACTGGCCGCTTGGGCTGATCGCCTGCGCGACTTGGGTAGCGGTCGCCGCCGCATCGCGGATCAGCTCGCTTTCCGCGCTTGTCGCGGCGGTGTCCTCGCCCGTCGTCGCTCTGGCGCTTGGCCGTTCTGATGTGGCTGCGGCCGCCGCGATGATGGCGCTGCTGATCGTCGTCCGGCATCGTGCCAATATCCAGCGACTGCTTGCCGGGACAGAGCCCCGGATCGGCGGCGGCCGCTAAGGGGAACCGCCCGCGCCGAAGAGCCGTTGTGATCTTGGAGCGCTAGGGAGGTTCGTCATGAAATTCATCGCAGCAGGTATTGCCATCGGCATCGCCGGTTCGGCGGCAGCCGCCGGCGAAGCTGTCGTGTACAACGCAGAGGACCGGGAGTTCGAAGGCTATGTTGCCAAGGCTGAGAATCCAAAAGGTTCGGTCATCATCGTTCATGACTGGGACGGTCTGACCGATTACGAGCGGCAGCGGGCGGATATGCTGGCCGAGCAAGGCTATAACGCCTTCGCCGTCGATCTCTACGGCAAGGGGGTGCGCCCGCAATCGGTCGAGGAAAACCGGGCCGAGACCGAGAAGCTTTACAGTGACCGCGAGACGATGCGCGCGCTGATGACGGCCAGCCTGGAAACCGCGGCCGCCGAGGATGTGACATCGCCGGTGATCGCGGGCTATTGTTTTGGGGGCGCGGTCGCGCTGGAAGTGGCGCGGATGCAGCCGGAAGGTGTTACCGGCTATGCGAGTTTCCACGGCACGATCGAAACGCCGGAGGGTCAGGATTACAGCAGCGCCGAGGCGCCGATGCGGATCTATCATGGCGGCGCCGACACCGGCCCGGACATGATGGCATTCGCCACCTTCATCAACGAGCTGGAAGAGGCCGGCACGCCCTACAAGGCCGAGATTTATGCCGGCGCGCCGCATGCCTTTACCGTATTCGGTTCGGACCGATATCGCGAAGAGGCAGATCAACGCAGTTGGGCGGACTTCCTCGCCTTCCTCGGTGAGACCAATCCGGGGCCATAATACTTTTGTCCTGTGAAAGATCCGGGCTGTCGCAGCAATGCGGCGGACCGACTCACCGGGTCAACTCTCGCGGAATGCGCGGATGAAGTAATCGGTGAAGGGTTTCACCAGATATGAGGCCGGGCTGCGCTCGCCGGTCTGGATATAGACCTCCACCGGCATGCCCGGCACGAGGGCCAGATCGCCGAGACGGTCGCGCTGATCGGGGGGGATCCTGACCTCCGCGCGGTAATAGGAGCTCTGAGTCGCCTCGTCGACCACGGCATCTGCCGAGACACGTTCCAGAACTCCGTCGATCTCGGGCGTGGTGCGGGCGTTGAAGGCGGCGAAGCGGAGCTTGACGGCCTGGCCCGGCAACACCTCGTCGATATTGATCGGCGCCACCCTCGCGCCGATCAGAAGCGGACGATCCTGCGGAACGATATAGAGGATCGGATCGGCTGCGCGTATCACCGCGCGCGGCGTTGTCACTTGCAGCTCATGCACGATCCCCGAGACCGGCGCGGTGACGTCCAGACGCTCAAGCTGCTCGATCAGGGAACGGCGTCGCTCGGCAAGCTCCAACTCACGGTCGCCAAGATCCCGAAGCTCGGTTTCGGCTTGCTCGCGGCGCTCGCTTTTTTGCTGGAGAATGGTGATGTCGATTTCGCTCTGCTTCGTTTCGGCCTGCGCGCGCGCGGCCTGCATCTCGCCGATCTGACCGTCGATCGAAGCAGCCTCGCGTTCCAGCGCCAGCACGCGCGAGGCCTGGGCAAGACCCTTGTCCAGCAGTGACTGCTGGTCGGTCAGTTCCCTGCCGATCAGTTCTCGCTGCGTGGTCAGCGCCGCTTCCTGCGCCCTGATGCCTTCGATCTGTGCCCCGACCTGGCGGGTCTGCGTTTCAAGCTGGTCAAGCGATTGCTGCAATGTGCTGCGCCTTGTCTCGAACAGGCTACGCTGTCCCTCCATCAGCGCCGCGATCTTGGGGTTGTCGGCTGCGGCATCGGTGAGGATCTCGGAAAATTCGATCGCGTCGCTTTCGTCACGCTCTGCCTCGAGCCGGCCTCGACGAGACAGGATCTCGTAATACTGGCCTTCGACAATCGCGAATTCCGTGCGCAGCAAGGCTCCGTCGAGCCGGATCAGCGTATCGCCTGCTGAGACGCTCTGACCTTCGCGGATTTCGATCCCTTCGACGACGCCGCCATCGGGATGCTGGACAACTTGCCGGTGCTGTTCGACCTCAACCTGACCTGACGCCACGACTGCGCCCGCAATACGCGTGCCGACCGCCCAGGCCCCGAAGCCCGCGAACAGCACGAGAATTCCCGCGAGACCCAACATGAGCGGGCCTCGTGCCGACCACTCCCGACGCTGTCCCGGCGCGCTATTGCCTTTCATGAGACGCCTCCGCGGTTCTGCGATTGCTGTATTTCCCGCGCGTTGCTGACCGTGGACCGGAGCACTTCGTCCCGCTTTCCAAAGCGCCGCTGCACGCCCCCATCCAGCACCAAAAGATGCTCGCATTCGGCGATAGCGGCGGGGCGATGGGCCATGATGATGACCGCGCCGCCCTGAGACTTGATGCGTTTGATAGCAAGGTTCAGCGCCTGCGAGCCCTCATTGTCGAGATTGGCGTTGGGCTCATCCAGTACCAGCATGACCGGGTTGGTATAAAGCGCCCGCGCCAGACCGATCCGTTGGAGCTGCCCGCCCGAAAGCTGCCCACCCGCCTGTGCGAGCGGCGTGTCATAGCCCTGCGACAGGTTCAGAATCATCTGATGCGCCGCCGCGGCGGTCGCGGCCTGAACCACGCGCGCCGAATCTGGCTGCGGATCGAGCCGCGCAATATTCTCGGCCACGGTGCCGTCAAAAAGCGTGACCTTCTGCGGCAGATACCCGATCAGACGCCCCAGCTCATCGGGCGGGAACTGATCCAGCGTCGCGCCGCCCAGCCGAATTGCTCCCGCAGTTGCCGGCCATGCGCCGATGAGCGCCCGCGCGAGGGTGGATTTCCCGGCACCTGAGGGGCCGATCACCCCCACAGCCTCGCCCGGGCTGACGACCATGTTCACGCCGCGCAGTGTCGGTGCGCGATGGCCCGGCGGCACTATAGAGAGCTGGTTCACCTCAAGCCGCGCCTCGGGGCGGGGCAGGGCGGTGCGTTCCGGCGCGGCAGGCCGACGCGAGAGCAGATCGCCAAGCCGCTTCCAGCCATCCTGTGCGCGCTGCACGAGCGCCCATTGCCCGATCAGCACCTCGATCGGCTGCAACGCGCGGCCCATTACGATCGATGAGGCGATCATCGCACCCGGCGTCAGCTCTTGCTTGAGCACAAGCCACGCGCCTGCCGCCAACATCGCGCTTTGCAGAAACAGCCGAAAGCTGCGCGAGAATACGGTGTAAAGCTGGCTGTTATCGGCACCGGCGAGCCCTGCGGTGGCGGCCTCGGTGCGCGCTGAGCTCCAGCGCGAAAACGTGGCGTCCCGCATCCCGAGCGAGCCGATCAGTTCACCCTCGTCGCGGAACATATCGGACATGCGTTCGGCGGCTTGTGCGGTCACCGCACTCTTCTGAAGCGAGCGCTTCCCGGAGATCTGGTTCAAAAGCGCCGCGCAGATCAGGATCAGGCCGCCCACCGTGGCAACGACGCCCAGCATAGGGTGGAAGATATAGACGGCCGCCAGATAGACGGGCGCAAAGGGCAGGTCGAACAAGGCCAGGCTTACGGGCGAAGCGATCAGCCCGCGCAATGCCTCCAGATCGCGCATCCCGCCGCGGGCGACAGCGTCCGAGCCGGTGGCAATGCCGTCTTCGAGCCCGGCAGAGAACACACGCCGGTCCAGCCTTTGCTGAAATCTGAGAGCCACGCGTTGCATGATGCGCCCGCGCGCCAGATCGACGACACCCATGATCGCGAATAGAAACATCACCAGCAGGAAGAGCGCCGCGAGCGTCTCGACCGAGCGCGAGCCGAGCACGCGGTCATAAACCTGCAACATGAAAAGCGGTCCGGTCAGCATCAGCACGTTGACCGCAAAGGAAAACACCGCAACCGCGATCAGCAATCCGGTCGCACCGCCCCGTGCGGCGCGCAATTCTGCGAATCCCTGTCCGCTGCCCGGCGATCCTGCCATGTTCAGTCCGTATCTTCGGGTGCCCGGATGTTCGGGGACCATGTGGTGCGATCCGATCTGGACGTCGTAAAGCGCGCCGAATCGGGGTATGCCGGTGTATAGCAGCGCCGGGTTATAAAATCCTTCATCGCCCTCAGATCCGGAAAAGCGCGCCGCAAGTGGCGCGCTTTTGCCAGTTTACCATAAGCGACAGGATCAATTCAGCCCTTCGATGCCGCGCAGGACATCGCTGAGCGGATCGCTCTCGTCGGCATCCGGCGCATTGGTTACACCGCGCGAGCCGCTGGAGCTGACCGTGCGCTCGGGGCTGCGCGGTGCGGTTTCTGACTGGCCGGATGCGCCTTGGTTGCCAGCGGGCTGACCGAGCGCCTCGGACAGAGCATCGGCCAGCGGCTCGCCCGAGCCTTCGACAAGCGGTTGACCGGGGGGCGCCGCGGCCGATCCGCCCTGCATGTTGCTGAGCGCCGCGCTCAGCGCACCGGCAAGCGCATCATCGCCGCGCACCGACGGTGCCACGCCGTCGCCAATCCGCGAGCCCTCGTCGCCGACAAACCGGCCCAGAGGTTGCATCGGCAAGCCGTCATGGATCTCGGTCATTACTGCCTGCCAGATTTCAGCAGGCAGCCCGCCGCCGGTCACGCCGGTCAGCGGCGTGTTGTCGTCATAGCCCATCCAGACCCCGGTCACGAACTGATCGGTAAAGCCGATGAACCATGCGTCGCGATAAGAAGAGGTTGTCCCGGTCTTGCCCGCCGCATCGCGTTCGCCCAGCTTCGCCCGGCCGCCAGTGCCGTTCTGGATCACCTCGCGCATCATCGAGATCAGCCCCGCAGCCGCATGCTGCGAGATCACGCGCTGTCCCATGCCGCCGGTCTTGGCGATCATCGGGCTGTCCTCGCCGCTGATGCGCAGCTCGACCACGCCGTAGGGGCTGACGGCACGGCCGCCATTGCGGATACCGGCATAGGCGCCGGTCATTTCCAGCAGCGTCGAATCGAACACGCCAAGGCCGAGAGACGGCACGTTAGGCAGCTCGTTGCCGACGCCAAATTCCTCGGCGATGCGCAGCACCGATTCCCGCCCCGCACGTTCCTGAAGCCGGATCGTGGCGGTGTTCAGCGATTTGGACAGCGCCGTTGTCAGCGTCACATCGCCGTAGAAGCGCCGTGTGTAGTTCTGCGGAGACCAGTTGCGGATCGTCAGCGGGCCGTCATGGACATAATCCTGCGGCGCCATGCCCTGATCGAGCGCGGCAGCGTAAACGAAGGGCTTGAAGCTCGACCCGGTCTGACGCTTGGCCTGGGTGGCGCGGTTGAAAACGCCCTGAACGATGGTGTCGCGCCCGCCGATCATCGCGCGCACCGCACCATCTGCGGACAGCACGACCACGGCAGCCTCTGCCTTAGAGCTATCCTTTACCTTCTCATCGAAAACCTTCTTCAGCGCAGCTTCGGCGGCGCGCTGCACCTTCTGGTCGAAGGTGGTCAGGATCGTCACATCCTCGGTGGTTTCCGTGGTCAGGAAGCCCGGCCCCGATTCCATCAGCCAGTCAGCGAAGTAACCGCCCGCGCGGGCCTGAGCAGCCTGCGAGAGAACCGCCGGGTTGGCCCGTGCCTGCTCGAATTCAGCATCGGAGATCCGGTCCTGATCATGCATCAGCTGGAGCACGACGGCGGCGCGGTCTCGGGCGCGTTCGATATTCGAAGTCGGCGCAAAATAGCTCGGCGCCTTCAGCAGTCCGGCCAGCATTGCCGCCTCGGCCACCGAGACCTCGCTCGCATGCTTGCCGAAATAGCGTTCGGACGCCGCCTCGAAACCGCGCGCGCCGCCGCCGAGATAAGAGCGGTTCATGTAAATATTGAGGATTTCGTCCTTGGAGTATTTCATCTCCATCGCGAAGGAGAAGGGCACCTCCTTGACCTTCCGCCACAGGGTCGTGGCGCGGCAATCCTGTTCGTATTCGGCCTCGTCGCTCCACTGGGTCGGATCGAAGGTCTCGCCGAGGCAGAGCAGTTTCGCCACCTGTTGGGTAATGGTCGAGCCGCCGTGACCCTCCAGCGGGCCGCGCCCCTCCGACATGTTGATCTTGACCGCGCTCGCGATGCCGCGCGGGTCGATGCCCAGATGGCTGTAGAAGCGCCGGTCCTCGGTCGCCACCACCGCATCCCGCAGGGCGGGCGAGATCTGGTCGGGCATCACGGTCCCGAATGTCTCGCCGCGCCAGGCAAAGACCTTGCCTTCGCGGTCCAGCATGGTCACCCCGCCGCGCGCCCGGCCGTCGAACAGTGCCGAGGGTTCGGGTAGCTGCGAGTAGTAGAAGAAGGTCGACATGGCGATGATGAGGAACACAGCCAGAGCCGAGAACCACACCGTACGGAAGATCGCCTTCCATATCAGCGAAAAGAATCCGGTCACGCCCCGGGTGATCGCGTTGCCTCGCCTGACGGGCGCGCGCCGACCGCGCTTGCCCCTCGGCGTGGTGCCGGAGGGCTTTTTCGGATTTGCGTATCGCCGTTCGGCCACCACGGGGCGGCGCTTGCGGGGAGGTTGTGCCATGGCCTGTATTCCTGCGCGACCGGTTCCTCCGGCCTGATTAAAGTCAGTCTACACGACGCCGCAGGTGATGCGAAGTCAAATGACCGATCTGTGAAATGCCCATGTCGCAGGCATCCCGACAGATCGCTGCCCACAGATTCGGCGTGCCGCGCTTTCATGCACCATATCGGAGCCAAATTCTTGAGGATCAGCGATTTGGACCGCTTCGTGGGCGAGATATCGCTCGCGCTGCGCCGCGGGCGGCTGGCTCGAACAGAGGTAAATTCATGCCAAAAACGATCCCGATAATAGCGATGCCCGTGGCACTGACGGCACTTCCGGCGATGGCTCAGGAGGCCGCCATCTCTGCCGCCGAAGCCGCCCCTGCGGTAACGGTGGAGGTCGCCTATATCTTCAACACGCTGCTGTTTCTGATCGGCGGCTTTCTGGTCATGTGGATGGCTGCGGGATTTGCCATGCTGGAGGCCGGGCTCGTCCGCTCGAAAAACGTCACCACCCAGCTGTTCAAGAATATCTCGCTGTTTTCCATCGCCGGGATCATGTTCTGGCTTGTGGGCTATAATCTCATGTATCCGGCAGACTGGACCATCGGGGGCTGGATCGGGGAGCTTTTTGCGCCCAAATCCATCGAGCCGGTGGCAGGGGGCGATGCCGCGGACGGCTATTCCGCTGGTTCGGATTTCTTCTTTCAGCTGATGTTCTGCGCAACCACGGCGTCGATCGTGTCCGGCACACTTGCCGAGCGGGTCAGACTTTGGCCCTTCATGATCTTCACCGTCGTGCTCACCGGGGTGATCTATCCGATCGAGGCCTCATGGGAATGGGGCGCGGGCTGGCTGGATCAGCGTGGCTTCTCGGATTTCGCCGGCTCGACGCTCGTTCATGCGGCGGGTGGCTTCGCGGCGCTTGCCGGCGCCATCGTCCTTGGTCCGAGGCTCGGAAAATATCGCCCGGATGGGCGGATGCAGCCGATGCCGGGTTCCAATCTCGCGCTGGCGACGCTCGGCACCTTCATCCTCTGGCTCGGCTGGTTCGGCTTCAACGGCGCCTCGCAGCTGGCGCTCGGCAGCGTGAGCGACGCGGCCGATGTCAGCCGTATCTTCGTGAATACCAATGCCGCCGCCTCGGCAGGGGTGATCGCGGCCATCGTCACCACCCAGCTTATGTTTGGCAAGATTGACCTGACCATGGTGCTGAACGGCGCGCTTGCCGGGCTGGTGGCGATCACCGCCGAGCCGCTGACCCCGTCGATCTTTGCCTCGCTTCTGATCGGCGGCGTCGGCGGCGTCATCGCCGTTGTGGTTGTGCCGATGCTGGACCGGATGAGGATCGACGATGTGGTCGGCGCGATTCCGGTCCATCTCTGCGCCGGGATCTGGGGCACACTGATCGTGCCTGCGACCAATGCAGATACCAGCTTCGCCGTGCAAGCGCTGGGCGTCGGCGCGATCGGGTTCTTCGTCTTCGGGGTCAGCTTTCTCGTCTGGACGGTGCTGAAGGCAACAATGGGCATTCGCGTCGATCAGGAGGCCGAGATCACCGGGCTGGATGTCAGCGAGATGGGGATGGAGGCCTATCCGGATTTCGTGCAGGCCAAATAGGCGCGGCCACGCTTGACGTGAAAGGCCCGGCAGAGCGCCGGGCCTTATTGCGCCAAGATCACGCGATGCGGGCGACGACGAACTCTGCCAGATCGTCAAGCGTCTCGCGCAGGGGACCTTCGGGAAGCGGTGCGAGCGCTGCCCGCGCCCGCGACGCCCAGCCGAGCGCATCTCTGCGGGCTTCGTCCATGGCGCCGTGATGCTGCAAAAGCCGTAGCGCCTCTTCCAGATCGCCGTCCCGCTGATCGCCCTTTTCGATCACCCGCTCCCAGAAGCCACGCTCTTTGGCATCTGCCTTGGACACGGCCTTGATGACCGGCAGTGTCAGCTTCCGTTCGCGGAAATCATCTCCGACATTCTTGCCGATCACGGCCGCCTTGCCGCCGTAATCCAGCAGATCATCGGCGATCTGGAAGGCGATGCCGAGCGCGTCTCCGTAATCGAACAGCGCCCTGACATGATCTTCGGGCGCGCTCGCGATGACGGCGCCGACCTCGGTCGCGGCTGAAAACAGCGCTGCCGTCTTGCCCCGCACGACCTGAAGATAGATCTCTTCATCGGTGCGCAAATCCTGAGCCGCGGATAGCTGCAACACCTCGCCCTCCGAGATGGTTGCCGAAGCGCCCGACAGAATCTTCAGCACCCGCATCACGCCAGTATCTGTCATCAGCTGGAAGGCGCGTGCCAGCAGGTAATCACCGACCAGAACGCTGGATTTATTGTCCCAGAGCAGGTTCGCCGTGGGCCTGCCGCGCCTCTGCTGGCTCTCATCGACTACATCATCATGCAGCAGGGTCGCGGTGTGAATGAATTCGACCGTCGCGGCCAGATGGATGTGATACGGGCCGCTGTAACCGCAGATCTTCGCCGCGGCCAAGGTCAGCAAAGGGCGCAGCCGTTTCCCCCCGGCCTCGACCAGATGCGCGGTGACCTCGGGAATGCGCGGCGCATGACGTGACGCCATACGCTCACGAATCAGCGTATTCACCGCCTCCATCTCGGGCGCAAGCGCGTCCATGAGGCGATCCATCGGGGTCTGTGCTATGGCAGCGTCCATGGTCTACACCTTTCCTTGACTGCAATTGCCACGCGATGGACAGCCGCGCAACCGCTGGATACCGTTCCCGTCATGAAAGAACTGCTCAGAACCACCGACCCGTTGCGGCTGATGCGCGCGCAGGATGTCCTCCGCTCGGACGGGATCGAGACCTATGCGCTCGATCAGCATATGAGCGTGCTGGAAGGCTCGCTCGGGATCCTGCCGCGACGGCTGATGGTGGCGGACCGCGATCATTTCATGGCCAGCGCGATCCTGCGGGACCACGGTCTGGATGAGTAACACGCGCATCGACGCGTTTCTTGGCGGCAGACTGCACATAGAGCAGCCGGCCAAGGGTTATCGCGCCGGAGCCGATGCGGTGATGCTGGCGGCCGCGTGCCCGGCAATTGGCGCGCAGACGGTGCTGGAACTGGGCTGCGGGGTCGGGGTGGCATCGCTGTGCCTGCTGTCGCGCCAGCCCGGACTGCGAGTGACCGGGGTCGAGCGAGAGGCTGGCACGGCAGCTCTGGCGCGTCAGAATGCCGCGCGGAACGCGGTGGCGATGAGTGTGATCACAGCCGATCTGGCGGCGCGTCCAGCAGAGCTGCGCGCGCAAAGCTTCGATCACGTCATCATGAACCCGCCTTATTTCGACAGCGGCACCGCCGCGCCCTCCGCCGACCGTGCAGCAGCACGGCATGAAGAGACGCCGCTCGACGAGTGGATCACAGTCGCTCTGCGGCGGCTGCGGCCGGGCGGGGTCCTGACGATGGTTCATCTGGCTTCGCGGCTCGATGCGATTCTGGCCGGTCTGATGGCGCGGGCAGGGGATGTGACCGTCCTGCCGATTGCAGCGCGTGCCGGGCGCGATGCAGGTCGCGTCATCTTGACTGCGAAAAAAGGCGCGAGAGGTCCGCTTTCCCTGCGTGCGCCCTTCATCATGCATGAATCCGGACAGCATCTGCGCGATGGAGAGGATCTGACGCAGGCGGCGCAGGCAGTTCTGCGGTTCGGTCAAATGCTCAGCGTCTGAGCGCGCGTTTCACCGTGACAGAATCGGGATTCTGTGATGAAATTGTCATGTTCGACATCACAGAGGAGGACGATAATGTCAGTCGATTCCCACATCGAGAAACTCCGCGAGAAGCATGAGCATCTCTCGAAAGCAGTGGAACAGGCGCAGCGCGCCCCAGGCACATCGGACTTCGAAATCGCTGAAATGAAACGGGAAAAGCTCCGGCTCAAAGAAGAAATTTCAAGACTTAATCATTGATGATCCAATTTGACGAGAAAGGCCCGCGCGATCCGCGCGGGCCTTTTTCATATCCGTTCTCGACGTTGCTGATGGTTCAGCTAAAGAACTGAGCGCCATTTGCCGAGATCGTCGAGCCCGAGATAAAGCCGGAATCCTCCGACGCCAGGAAAGCAACGCAACGTGCGATCTCTTCCGGCTCGCCCAGACGGCCGACCGGGATCTGTGGAATGATACGCTCATTCAGAACTTTTTCGTCAATGGCGCGCACCATTTCGGTCCCGATATAACCCGGAGCGATGGCGTTGACCGTGATCCCGGCGCGGGCACCCTCCTGCGCGAGGGCGCGGGTAAAGCCGATATCGCCAGCCTTTGCCGCCGAATAATTCGCCTGACCCGCCTGACCCTTCTGGCCGTTCACCGAGCTGATATTGATGACGCGGCCGAATTTCCGCTCACGCATACCGCCCCAGACCACATGGGTCATGTTGAACAGGCCGGTCAGATTGGTGTCGATCACCTCGTTCCACTGCTGCGGCGTCATCTTGTGGAACATGGCGTCGCGTGTGATGCCGGCATTATTGACCAGGATGGCGACGGGGCCGAGCTCTTCCTCGACCTTCCTCACACCCTCAGCGCAGGCATCGTAATCAGCGACAGACCACTTGAACGTCTTGATGCCGGTCTCGTCGCTGAAGGACTTCGCGGCCTCGTCGTTCCCGGCGTAATTCGCCGCGACGCTATAGCCCGCCTCTTTCAGCGCCTTCGAAATCGCCGCGCCGATACCGCGCGAGCCTCCGGTCACGATCGCTGTCTTGGACATAGTTCCCCCCATCTACTGAATTATATTGAAATATTGCTAACTTCACGTGCTTGTGGCGCAAGGTCATTGCGCGCCATTACGGATCAGCGTTCCACGCAGAGCGCGACGCCCATGCCGCCGCCGATGCACAGCGTCGCCAGACCCTTTTTCGCGTCGCGACGCTTCATCTCGAACAGCAGCGTGTTCAGGATGCGCGCACCGGAAGCGCCGATCGGGTGGCCAATGGCAATGGCGCCGCCATTGACGTTTACGATGGCCGGGTCCCAGCCCATATCCTTGTTCACGGCGCAGGCCTGTGCGGCAAAGGCCTCGTTCGCCTCGACCAGATCCAGATCGCCGACCTTCCAGCCGGCTTTTTCCAGCGCCTTGCGGCTCGACGGGATCGGGCCGGTGCCCATGATCGCCGGATCCAGCCCGGCAGTGGCATAGGAGGCAATGCGCGCCAGCGGGGTCAGACCGCGGCGATTCGCCTCTTCCTCGGTCATGACCATCACCGCGGCGGCGCCGTCATTGAGACCCGACGCGTTGCCGGCGGTCACGCTGCCTTCCTTGGTGAAGGCCGGGCGCAGCTTCTGCATCCCTTCGAGATTGGCACCGTGGCGAATATATTCGTCTTCTTCCACAACCGTTTCGCCCTTCCGGCCCTTCACGGTGTAGGCCACGATCTCATCCTGGAAGCGGCCTTCTTTCTGGGCAGCTTCGGCCTTGTTCTGGCTGCCAACCGCGAATTCGTCCTGTTGGTCGCGGGTGATCTCCCACTGGTCGGCGACGTTTTCAGCGGTCTGGCCCATGTGGTAATTGTTGAACGCGTCCCACAAACCATCGCGGATCATCGTATCGATCAGCTTCATGTCGCCCATCTTCTGACCGGCGCGCAGATAGGCAGCGTGGGTCGAGAGCGACATCGATTCCTGTCCACCGGCCAGCACGACCTGCGCATCCCCGAGAATGACCTGTTGCGCCGCGAGCGCGACCGCACGCAGTCCAGAGCCACAGACCTGATTCAGCAGCCAGGCCGGCGCTTCTTTGGGGAGCCCGGCATTGATATGCGCCTGTCGGGCCGGGTTCTGGCCCTGACCGGCAGTGAGAACCTGGCCAAGGATCGTCTCGCTCACCTCGGCGGGATCGACGCCGGCGCGCTTGACCACCTCGGCGAGCACGGCAGCGCCCAGATCATGCGCGGGCACATTGGCGAAGGCGCCGAGAAAACTGCCTACCGGGGTGCGGGCGGCAGAGACGATTACGGCATTGGTCATGAGATCATCCTTTCGGGTATGCAATCCTGGCGGGCTCGAGGCCGTTCTCTTCACCATGCCGAACTCAGACGCAGCGTCAAGGCGCTCTGCTTATAGGAGCCGAAAAGGCGAGCCGGGGTCTGGCGTCCATGAAGGAGGTTGCCGAAAATGCATTTCGGATGAAATGCTTGGTCGGTTACCGGCCCTTGACTGTGCGACGCCCAAGAAACTCAGCGCGCGGCAGCGTTCGGTGTGGACCAAGGCGGCGTGATCGTCGGCGCGCCGAAATAGAAGCCCTGGAGGCAATCAATGCCCATCTCGATCAGATATGCTGCCTCATCGGCAGTTTCGACCGATTCGGCGACGGTGAACATGTCGAAATGATGGGCAATCGCCTGCAAGGCAGCGGTCAGCACCTGGTTGTCGGGCTGATCTGCGATCTTGCGAATGAACTGGCCGTCGATCTTGATCATGTCGAAGCTGAATTCGCGAAGATAGCGGAAAGACGTATGGCCCGCGCCGAAATCGTCGAGCGCGAAGCTGACACCGCGCTGTTGCAGGTCGCGCATGAAGGGCACGACCAATTCGGGCATATCCATGGCAGAGCTTTCGGTCACTTCGAGAATCAGCCGCTCAGCCAGAAGGGCATCGCCTGCGAGACCGAGCCGGAGCGTTTCGATCCAGACAGGGTTGCCAATCGAACGGGCGGACATGTTGATCGACAGCCGCATAGACGGGTCCTGCCGCAACGCATTCAGCCCGAGCGCCAGCGAAATGCAGTCGATTCGCCGCCCGAGTTCGGTCGTTTCGGCCTTAGGTAGAAAGTCGCGCAGCGGTACGAAGCGCCCTGTATCGTCGATGACCCGGAACAGCCCTTCGAAGAAAGCGGGCTGCGCGGGCCGGTCCGCCTGGACGATGGGCTGAAACGCCAACACCACATCGCCGCGCGAGATCGCCCTTTCGACCACCGCCATGGTCTGACGGCTGCGCTGATCGATTACGTAATCCAGCGGCGAGACCGCCGCATCTTCGCCCAATTGCCCGCTATCCTTCATGCCCGCATCCTTGCTGTTCGGGTTTATTGTCGGGATGATGTCTTAAGCTCCGGTGAAGTCCGAGAGGATCTTCGGTTAAGGATTAACGCTATGGTAGAACGCTGCGAATGGTGTGGAACCGATCCGCTCTATGTCGAATATCACGATACGGAATGGGGCGTCCCCGAGCGCGATCCGGGCGCGCTCTGGGAAAAACTCGTGCTGGACGGGTTTCAGGCCGGGCTGAGCTGGATCACCATCCTGCGCAAACGAGACACGTTCCGCGAGGTTTTCGAAGGGTTCGATCCCGAAAGGGTTGCTCGTTGGGACGAAAAAAATATCGAAAATGCTCTGCAAAATCCCGGCATCATTCGGCATCGCGGCAAGATCGATGCGACCGTTCGCGGCGCGCGGCTGTTCCTGGAGATCGAATCGACGGAAGGCTTCACGCCTTGGCTCTGGCAGTTCGTCGGCGGCGACCCGATCCAGAACAGCCCGCGGACCCTTGCAGACGTACCGACCTCAACTCCCGAGTCGGTGGCCATGTCGAAGGCGCTGAAAAAGCGTGGCTTCAATTTCTGCGGCCCGGTGATCTGCTATGCCTTCATGCAGGCGGTCGGGATGGTGAACGATCATGTCGTCACCTGCCACCGCCACGCGCCGGTCAGGGCGCTGTCAGCTGGGTGACGATGTCGCGCCCTGCCTCTGACGCCCATTCCGCGGGCCCCATCAGGCGTGCCACCTGTTTGCCCTCGGCGTTGATCAGGATCGTCGCGGGCATCGCCAGCACACCGAATTCCCGCGCGAGCTTCTGGCGCGGATCGAGCAGAACGGGCAGCGCATCGAGTTCGGCCTCGGCGTAGAATTTGTCGATCGCCTTGGGCGGATTGCGGCCCGTCGCGATGGTGACGACCTGGAAATCCTCGCCACCGTAATCCTTTTGCAGCGTGTTCAGCGCCGGCATCTCTTCGCGGCAGGGTGCGCACCAGGTGGCCCAGAAATTCAGCAGCACCGCCTGACCCTCGTAGTCGCTGAGCCGACGTTCGCCTCCCTCGGGGTCGGTGAATGTCAGATCCGGCAGAGCCTCATCCTCGACAGCGACCAGATCGATTCCCCCCGCTTTCGCGGCCTCAAGGTCGATCTCTCCGGCGAGCGCCGTGTTTGCACCGGCAGCAAGCGCCGTATAAAGGATCAGCAGACGAAGCATGTTCAACCTCTCGGACCTTAACTGATGACCGACGCCAAGACGCCCGATCACACAGCCAATGCCATGTGGGGCGGGCGCTTCGCCTCCGGTCCCGATGCGATCATGACGGCGATCAACGCCTCGATCGCCTATGACCGGCGGCTCTACGCCCAGGACATCCGGGGCAGCCGGGCCCATGCCGCGATGCTCGCGGCGCAGGGCATCATCACGGATAACGATGCCGAGGCGATCCGGGAAGGGCTGCTCACGGTCATGTCAGAGATCGAGGGCGGAAATTTCCCGTTCAGCGAGGCGCTTGAGGATATTCACATGAATGTCGAGGCGCGGCTGAAGGAGATCATCGGCGAGCCCGCGGGCCGCTTACATACGGGCCGGTCGCGCAACGATCAGGTGGCGACGGATTTCAGGCTCTGGGTCCGCGATCAGTGCGATGCGGCGATCCAGGCGCTGCGGGCGCTGATCGGCTCGGCGCTCGGTCAGGCCGAAGCCGGGGCGGATTGGGTCATGCCCGGTTTCACCCATCTTCAGACGGCGCAGCCGGTGACATGGGGGCATCACATGATGGCCTATGTCGAGATGTTCGGCCGCGATCTGTCCCGCTTTCACGACGCGCGCAAGCGGATGAACGAATCGCCCCTTGGTGCGGCGGCGCTTGCCGGGACGGGCTATCCCATCGACCGCGAGGCGACCGCAAAGGCGCTCGATTTCGACCGGCCGATGGCAAACAGCCTCGACGCGGTCAGCGACCGGGATTTTGCGCTCGAATTCCTCTCGGCGGCGTCGATCTGCGCGGTGCATCTGTCGCGGCTGGCCGAGGAGTTGGTGATCTGGTCCTCTGCCCAGTTCCGCTTCGTGTCGATGTCCGACAAATGGTCCACCGGCTCCAGCATCATGCCGCAGAAGCGCAACCCCGACGCGGCAGAGCTGATCCGCGCCAAGATCGGGCGGATCCTCGGCGCGAATGTGGCGCTGTTCACGGTGATGAAGGGGCTGCCGCTGGCCTATTCCAAGGATATGCAGGAGGACAAGGAGCAGGTCTTCGACGCTGCCGACAACCTGATGCTGGCGCTTGCCGCCATGACCGGGATGCTGGCCGATCTGACCGCGAATCGCGAGAAGATGGAGGCGGCGGCCTCGGCGGGGTTCTCGACCGCAACCGATCTCGCCGACTGGCTGGTGCGCGAGGCCGGGCTGCCTTTCCGCGATGCCCACCACGCGACCGGCTCTCTGGTCGCGCTTGCCGAGAAGAAGGGCTGCGATCTGGATGCGCTGTCGCTTGAAGACATGCAGTCGGTCAATCCGGCTATCGACCAGTCTGTCTATTCGGTGCTGGGGGTGCATAACTCGGTCGCTTCGCGGCAAAGCTATGGTGGCACCGCGCCGGACCAGGTGCGCGCGCAGATCGCCCGCTGGCGGGAGAGGCTGGCATGACAAGGTATTGGCTCGCGGCTGTTCTGCTTCTGTCGGCCTGCGGTGTCGATGGCCCCCCCGAACGGCCGGAGCCGCCCGGGCTCCGCGTTTCGGGCGAGGCGACGCTGGGCGTGCGCGTGAATGATCTCTGATCTGACACCGCTGCGGCTCTGCTGGCTGGGGCTTGCGCTGCTCGGCGCGGTTTTCGCGCGCGCGCTTGAAGCGCCGCAGGGCTCGGAAGCGGTCGCGATGGTCACGCTGGCGCTCTGGTGCCTGATCGAGACGACCCTGCGCCGCAACTGGTGGGCGCTCGCGACGCTGCTGGCCTTGACGTTCGGGATTGGCTGCGCGCTGCCGCTTTATCTTTTCTTCCGCTCGGGCAGGATTTCCTGATGGATCACTTCAACTACCGCGATTCAATCCTGCATGCCGAGGATGTGCCGCTGACCCGCATCGCCACGGAGATAGGCACGCCGGCCTATATCTATTCCACGGCGACACTGACCCGGCATTTCAACGTGTTTCAGGAGGCGCTGTCCTGGGCGCCAGAATATCTCATCTGCTATGCGGTGAAGGCGAATTCCAATATTGCCGTGCTGAAACTGCTCGGCGATCTTGGTGCAGGGATGGATGTGGTCTCTATCGGCGAATATGCCCGTGCCCGCGCCGCCGGGGTTCCCGGCAATCGGATCGTCTTTTCCGGCGTCGGCAAGACCCGTGACGAGATGCGGCTGGCGCTCGAAGGCGGGATCCGTCAGTTCAATGTGGAATCCGAACCTGAATTGCTGGCTCTGTCCGAGGTTGCGGCCAGCATGGATACCATCGCGCCCATCGCACTCCGGGTGAATCCGGATGTTGATGCACGGACACATGAAAAGATCGCCACCGGCAAATCCGAAAACAAGTTCGGCATCCCCATCGCCCGCGCCCGCGCCGCCTACGCGCAGGCAGCGGCACTTCCGGGGATCGAGGTGGTGGGCGTGGACATGCATATCGGCAGCCAGCTGACCGATCTGCTGCCCTATCGTCAGGCGTACAGCAAGATGGCCGAGCTGACGCGGGCCCTGCGCTCGGACGGGCACCAGATCCGACGGCTCGACCTGGGCGGAGGGCTTGGCATCCCCTATAAGCGCGACAACAGCGCGCCGCCCCTGCCCATCGAATATGGTCAGGTGGTGCGCGAGACAGTGGGCGATCTGGGCTGCGAGATCGAGATCGAGCCCGGTCGCAACATCGCCGGGAACTCCGGCATCCTGCTGAGCTCGGTCATCTATGTGAAGCAGGGTGAGGGCCGCGATTTCCTGATCCTCGATGCGGCGATGAACGACCTGATCCGCCCTGCCATGTATGGCGCGCATCACGACATCGTGCCGGTCGCCGAGCCAGCAACGGGGGCCGAACTCAGCGCCTATGACGTCGTCGGCCCGGTCTGCGAGACGGGCGACACCTTCCAGAAAGGCAGCCAGCTTCCTGCGCTGGCCGATGGCGATCTCGTCGCCTTCCGCTCTGCCGGGGCCTATGGGGCGGTGATGGCGTCGGAATACAACACGCGGCCCTTGATCCCAGAGGTGCTCGTCGATGGCGACCGTTTCGCCGTGATCCGGCCCCGGCCTTCGCTGGAAGAGATTCTCGCGCGCGAAGCCCTGCCCGATTGGCTCTGAGGCGCAGGAATCCCTTGCCCGCGCGACCCGCGCGCCGCAGGATGGATGCGATGAGCCCGCCCATGCCAGATGACCCTTACACACCGCGCGTGAACCGCGCCCTGCGCATGACACGCGCCGGGCTGTGGTGGGAATCGCTGGCCCGCGCGTTCTGGCCGCTGGCGACGCTGATCTTTCTGGTTCTGGCCTGCCTTGGCTTCGGTGCTGTGGAGGCCGTGCCCAACGAGGCGCGTCCCTATGTGGGCGGTGGGCTGCTGCTGCTGATCCTGTCTGCGCTGATCTGGGGTGCGCTGCGCTTCCGCAAACCCGCAAGCGATGCTGCCGAACGCAGACTTGATGCGACGCTGCCGGGCCGCCCCCTTTCTGCGCTGAGGGACAGCCCGGCGATCGGTGGCGATGGTGCGCTTTGGCAGGCGCATCGCGCGCAGATGGCCGAGCATCTCCTTGGTGCCCGCGCCGTCGCACCGGATGCAGAGCTGTCGCGCCGTGATCCCTTTGCGCTGCGCCTCGCGGGGCTGACCGCACTGGCCATGGCGCTGCTGTTCGGCAGCGCGGCGCAGCTCGGTCAGGGGCTTGCCGCCCTCGCGCCGGCCCGGCCTCTGTCGGAAACCGCCGATGGCCCGGCCATGACCGGTTTGGGCTGGGAAGGCTGGGCAGAGCCCCCGGCCTATACGCGCAAGCCAACCATCTATCTGAACGACCACCCGCCAGAGCAGACGCTAGAGCTTCCCGAGGGCAGCATCATCAGCCTGCGGCTCTATGGCGGGTCCCGCGAGGTCACACAGAGTATCGGCACCGCCACCGCAGAGACCGAGACCCAGGCGCCGGAATTCCGGGTCGAGCGGGACGGCACCCTGGCCGTCGACGACCGCGAGATCCGCATTACGGTCCGGCCCGACGACCCGCCGCGCATCGCGCTCGGCCCGCCGGCGGAACGGCGCGCCGATGGCCAGCTCATCCAGCCGTTCACGGCAATCGACGATTTCGGAGTCGTTGAGGGACATGCTGAGATCTCGCTCGATATGGGCGGGATCGACCGCCGCTTCGGGCTGGAAATTGCGCCTGAGCCGCGTGACCCGCTGCGGATCCGCCTGCCCCTGCGCGGGGCGCGGGCCGAGGTGGAAGGCCAGCTATCGGCGGATCTCAAGAAACATGCCTGGGCCAATCTGCCGGTGCGCATCAGGCTCGATGCGCAGGACGGTATCGGGCAGAGCGCGAGTTCGGATGTGTTGCAGATGGAACTGCCGGGACGCAGGTTCTTCGACCCGTTCGCGGCCGCGCTGATCGAGCTGCGGCGCGATATTCTGTGGAACCGCAGCAACGCTGTTGTCGCGGCAGAAATTTTGCGCGCGATCACCTGGCAGCCAGAGGGGTTTATCCAACCTCAGATCCTCACCGATCTCCGCGCAGTCATCGCCGGGCTGGAGACCGAGGATCTGACCGACACGCAGCGCGATGCCCTTGCCGAGGCGCTGTGGCGCACGGCGATCCAGCTCGAAGATGGCGGTCTGGCCGATGCGCTCGAACGGATGCGGCGTGCGCAGGAAAGGCTCGCCCAGGCCATGCGGCGCGGTGCCTCGCCGGACGAGATCAGAGAGCTGATGGACGAGCTGCGCCGGGCCACGGATGATTATCTGGACCGGCTGGCCGAGCAGGGCGAAGACCCCGCCTCGCGATTCGACCGCTCGCCGATGCAAAGCATGAGCGGCGACCAGATTCAGGAGATGATGGATGAAATCCAGCGGCTGATGAACGAAGGCCGCATGGCCGAGGCGCAGGCTCTGTTGGAACAATTCAACCGGATGATGGAGAACATGCAGGTCCGCCGTGGCGAGGGCGGTGAGGGCGGGGGCCGCGACTCGACCGGACGCATGGCCGAGACATTGCGTGAGCAGCAGGATCTGGCCGACGATGCATTCCGCCAGATGCAGGATGAATGGATGGGGCTGGATGGTGAGCAGCGCGGCGGCGAGGGCGAGGGGGCAAACCCGCAATCTCTCGCGGATCGTCAGCAGCAGTTGCGCGACGATCTGGGGATGCAGCGCGGGCTGATGCCGGAACGTGGCACACCCGAGGGCGAGGCGGCAGGCGAGGCCATGGATCGCGCCGGTCGGGCGATGCGGGATGCCGAACAGGCGCTGCGCGGCGGCGACACGGCGGGCGCGCTTGACCGGCAGGCCGAGGCGATCGAGGCGCTGCGTGACGGCATCCGGGCCCTGGATCAGGGGCGCCAGCCCGGAGAGGCTGAACAGCAGGCCCAGCGGGGCGAAGGCCAGGAAGGTCAGGAAGCTCAGCAGGGCGGTGGCCAGGACGGCGATCAGGGTCAGCGCGGCATCTCGCCGCCGCGTCGCGATCCGCTTGGTCGGGCGATGCAGGGCTCGGGCGGAGGCGTCGCGACGGACGAGCAGATGGCAGATGGCCAGAGCGATGACAGCCGTGCCCGCGATCTTCAGGACGAGATCCGTCGCCGGCTGGGCGAGCGCGACCGTCCGCAGGACGAGCGGGATTATCTCGACCGGCTGATTGAGCAGTTTTGAACGCTGCTATCTTGCTGACAAATTGGCCCCTCGCTGCCAGTCCTCAGCCAGAATATTAATCCGTGCCTTTAGCCTGCTCTTATGGGGGCGCCGTCAGCTTTCTGGTTGCAGTGTGCTTTATCAGACCCACCATGACCGATCAGTTGTCATGATGTTACGTTACACTTGATTTATGTGAAGAATGCTTTAGGCGCCGCTACCGAGTGCGCGAACGAGGAAAGGTTAAACGCATGATCAAAGAGTTCAAGGAATTCATTGCCCGCGGCAATGTCATGGACATGGCGGTCGGTATCATCATCGGTGCCGCTTTCACTGCAATCGTCACCTCGCTGGTGGCCGACATGATCAACCCGATCATCGGTCTCATCTTCGGCGGGATGGACTTCTCGGACAAATACTGGGTCCTTTCGGGCGATGTCGCGGACGGCGTCTCGCTGGAAGCCGCGCGGGAAGCCGGGGCCAACGTCTTCGCCTGGGGCGCATTCCTCTCGGCGATCATCAATTTCCTGATCATCGCATTCGTCGTCTTCCTGCTGGTCAAGGCCGTGAACCGTGCGAAGGATTCGGTCGTCGGCCGGGAAGAGGAAGCCCCGGCCGAAGAGCCCGGTCCGACCACGGAAGAGCTGCTGGCCCAGATCCGTGACGAGCTGCGCGCACGCCCCCAGGTCTGATCCGCGAATGTCATGAATGATTAAGGCCGGGAGGGGCGAACCCTCCCGGCCTTTTCTGTTTTGGCTGTGATGCCGGTCAGAGCACGGATTCCGGCGCGACCGATTCGATACCCAGAGCCGCACCAACCGGGGCCGAGGTCAGCTTGCCCTCATGGGTCGACAATCCGGCCAGAAGATGCGGGTTCTCGCTCACCGCCTGACGCCAGCCCTTGTCGGCGATGGCGAGCGTAAAGGGCAGCGTCGCATTGCCAAGCGCCTGCGTCGATGTGCGCGGTACGGCGCCGGGCATGTTGGCGACGCAGTAATGCACGATTCCGTCCACCTCGTAGATCGGATCCTGATGCGTCGTGGCCTTCGAGGTCTCGAAGCAGCCGCCCTGGTCGATGGCGACATCCACCAGCACCGCGCCCGGCTTCATGGTGGAAAGCTGATCGCGGGTGACCAGCTTCGGCGCGGCGGCACCGGGGACCAGCACCGCGCCGACCACCATATCCGCTGTCGGCAGCAGCTCTGCGGTGGCAGCGGCGGTGGCGTATTGAGTGGTCAGCCGTCCCATGAAGATATCGTCCAGATAGGACAGACGCGGGATCGAACGGTCGAGCACGGTGACATTCGCCCCCATCCCCGCTGCGACACGCGCTGCTGCCGTGCCGACGACACCGCCGCCGATGATGACGACATTGGCAGGACGCACGCCCGGCACACCGCCCAGCAGGACGCCTTCACCGCCATTGGCCTTTTGCAACGCCCAGGACCCGGCCTGCGGTGCCAGTCGCCCGGCCACTTCGGACATGGGCGCCAGCAGGGGCAGACCGCCGCGCGCATCGGTGACGGTCTCATAGGCAATCGCCGTCACGCCGGAATCCAAAAGATCGCGCGTTTGATCCGGGTCGGGCGCGAGATGCAGATAGGTGAACAGGATCTGCCCGCGCCGCAGCATCTTCCGCTCCGCCGGCTGCGGCTCTTTCACCTTGACGATCATGTCGGCGCTGTCGAAGACGGTTTTCGCATCCGGCGCGACTTCCGCACCTGCCGCGACATAGTCGTCATCCGTGTAGCCCGAGCCAAGTCCGGCACCGGATTGCACAACCACCTTGTGCCCGCGAGAGATCGCCTCGGCGGCGGCATCGGGGCGCAGACCCACGCGATATTCCTGCGGTTTCACCTCTGTCGGGCAACCTATCAGCATCCTGTCCTCCATCTCCAATGCTGGCCGAGAGCGGCCTTGTCGCAAGGCTGACATGAAATCGCCGAAAAATCCTACCGAACTTACCCTTGAGCAAATGGTCCACTTCGAAGATTATTGCAGCAAAGTTCACTTTACTCGAAGATATTTGATCATTGACCGAGATCGACGCCACAGACCGCCGGATTCTGAAGATTATCCAGAAGGATGGGCGAATCACGAATGCCGATCTGGCGGCTCGGGTGAATCTGTCTGCCTCGGCCTGTCATCGTCGTGTGCAGCGGCTGGAACAGCAGGGGGTGATCCGGGGCTTCGCGGCGCTGCTCGACCGCCGCAAGCTGGCCCGACAGACCACGGTATTCGTCGAGATAACCCTGTCGAGCCAAGCGACCGAGCTGCTCGAATCCTTCGAGCGCGCGGTCCGGTCGATGCCGGATGTGCTGGAATGCCACCTGATGGCGGGTACGGCGGATTATCTGCTGAAGCTGGTGGTCGAGGATACGGATGACTTTGCCCGCATCCATCGGCAATATCTCACCCGCTTGCCTGGTGTGGCGCAGATGCATTCATCCTTTGCGCTCAGGACCGTGGCCGAAACCACGGCCCTGCCGCTTTGATTTACTGAACCGCGGATTCCACCGGCGAAACCGCAGCTGCGGTGGCACTGACCGGCGTCGGGGTCACGGTCTCGGTGGCGGTGTTGGCATTCGGGTTCAGGTTGCGCCCGATGATCCCGTCGCGCGAGGCGAGGCGGCCATATTCGAAGGTCAGCGTGTCGGGACCGCCCGCGATGCGCATCACGCCGTCCTCGTAGGTTATCCGATTGGCGGCGCGGAGCGCGTTGAAGAACGCGTTTTCCTGCGCGCTCCAGCGGCAGGTCCGGCCAGCGGTCTGGATGTCGCCCACGACGATTTCCGGCGGCGTCCCCGAGATCGGTGCAGCGAAGCTGTTGCAGCCGGTGCGGCCGCTGATCTGCGTGGGCGAGATGGTCATGGTGGTGTGCCGCACGCTAAGCACGTCGCCGCCGATGTTGAACAGCACATAGTCGCCGGTCGGAACGGTGGAAAATGGCTCATCAGGCGTTGCAGTGGCGGTCGGCTCGCAGGCGGCAAGCGCGAGGGTCGCAAGCGCGGCGGCGGTGAGTTGGCGGAACATGGCAGCGTCTCCGGGTTAACGAATCATTAGTGATTGAGCCGGGATTGCACTGTGGAGTTCAAGGGTCAACTCACTGATATGTCAGCCAAGAGCGTGCACAACGCGGCTTTTCCACCGGTTTTCGTGGCGGTGGCTTGGATAATCAAGGCGCTGCGCAGATGACGGTTCTTCGGCGTCGTCGCCTCCACATGTTGCCGCAAAACGCAGATCCCGGGGAACATGTTGCCGACATGCCACGGTTTGACGGCGCTTTACCGTTGCGGCGAGACGTCGCGGCCCTAAGCTGCCACGCATGTTCGGCCTCGATCCCGCCCTGTTCTGGTTTGTCTTTGCCGTGACCGCCTTCTCGGGCTTCGTGAAGGGGGCCGTGGGCTTCGCCATGCCGATGATCATGATGTCGGCCTTTGCCTCGGTGATGCCGCCGGAACAGGCGCTTGCCGCGCTCATCATGCCGACACTGGTCACGAATACGCTTCAGGCCGGGCGTCAGGGGGTCGGCAAGGCGCTGGGTTCCGTACGGCAGTTCCGCTGGCATATCGGCGCGGTGGTTCTGTTCATCGCCGTCTCCGCCGCCTTTGTCGGACGCGTCCCTGAAAGCCTCATGCTGCTGCTACTCGGCCTGCCAATCGTGGGCTTTGCGCTCTGGCAGCTATCGGGGCGGCCGCTGAAACTGCCCATCCACCATGCCCGGCGGGCCGAGATCGTTTCGGGGGTGATCGGCGGTCTTTATGGTGGCATCTCGGGGATCTGGGGGCCGCCGCTCATCGTCTATCTGCTGTCGGTCGGGGTTTCGAAGACCGATCAGATGCGCGTGCAGGGCGTGGTGTTCCTGCTTGGCTCCGTGGTGCTGATGACGGCGCATCTGGTATCGGGCGTGCTGAATGCCGACACATTGCCGCTTTCGGCGCTTCTGGTCCTGCCGGGCATGGCCGGGATGCTGGTCGGGCTGCAAGTCCATGACCGGCTGGACGTTTCGCAGTTCCGGCGCTGGACGCTTGTGTTGCTGGTCATCACCGGGCTGAACCTGGTGCGGCGCGGGGTGGAAATTCTGCTCGGCGGAGGGTAATTCCGAGCCATGTCGAAGGGAGTGGAGATGGACGCCGCCGAACTGACCGCCAGATTGATCCGCTGCCCTTCGGTCACACCGGAAGAGGCGGGGGCCCTGACCCTGCTCTCGGATCTGCTGACCGAGGCCGGCTTCGAATGCACGCGTGTGGACCGGAACGGCGTGCCGAACCTGTTCGCGCGATGGGGTGAGAAAGGGGCTGCCCGAAGCTTCGGTTTCAACGGCCATACGGATGTCGTGCCGCCTGGCGACCTGGCAAGCTGGACCCATCCGCCCTTTTCCGGCCATCTCGACGAGGCAGGCACCATCTGGGGGCGCGGCGCGACGGACATGAAATCCGGCGTGGCCGCCTTCACCGCCGCCGCGATCGAGCTGGTCGGCAAGGCTCCGCCCGACGGTGCCATCATCCTCACCATCACCGGCGATGAGGAGGGGCCGGGACGTGACGGCACGCGCGCGCTGCTCGACTGGATGGATGCTCAGGGCGAGCGGATGGAGGTTTGCCTCGTGGGCGAGCCGACCAATCCCGAAGAATTCGGCGAGATGATGAAGATCGGGCGGCGCGGGTCGCTCAGCTATCGGATCACCGCGCGCGGGGTGCAGGGCCATGCCGCCTATCCCCACAAAGTGCGCAATCCGCTGCACGCGCTGTGCCGGTTTCTCGACCGCATCGCCTCTGAACCGCTGGATGAGGGCTCGGATCATTTCGACCCGTCCACATTGCAGGTCACCACGATCGATTGCGGCAACCCGGCCGGGAACGTGGTGCCCGAGACCGCCACGGCGCAATTCAACATTCGTTTCAACGATCTGCATGACGCGGGCAGCCTCGACGCGCGGATGCGAGGCGTTGCCGAAGAAATCTCTGCCGCGACCGGGGTGTCGCTGACGTTTGTACCCAGTCTCTCGGGAGACAGCTTCCTGACCGCACCGGGCCCTTTCGTCGATCTGGTGCGCGATGTGGTCGAGGCCGAGACCGGTCGCCGGCCCGTTCTGTCCACCTCGGGCGGCACCTCCGATGCGCGCTTCGTCAAGGATCACTGCCCTGTGGTAGAGTTCGGTCTGGTCGGTCGCTTCATGCATGAGGTCGATGAGCGTGTCCCCTCGGATGAGGTTCGGGCGCTGCAAAATGTCTATCGCCGCATCCTCGAGGCGTATTTCGCATGAGGACCGAACTCACCACCGATCTCGAAACCTGCCGGCAGCTGCGCCGCGTGGTTTTCATCGAAGAGCAGGGCGTTTCGGAAGCCGAGGAATGGGACGGGCGCGATGGCGAGGCGCTGCATGTGCTGGGCTGGATCGGCGATCGGCCGGTCGGCACGGCGCGGATGCTGATCGACGGAGAGGCTGGCAAGATCGGCCGCGTCTGTGTGCTTCCTGCGGCGCGGGGCACCGGGGCTGGCGCCGCTATCATGCGTGAGGCGCTCGATATTCTGCGGGCGCGCGGTGTAAAGAAGGCAAAGCTGGCCTCGCAGAAAAGCGCCATCGGCTTTTACGAGAAGCTCGGCTTCACCGCTTATGGGCCGGAATTTCTTGACGCGAATATTCCGCATCGCGACATGGTTCTGGAACTTGGCCCCTCCGCCGCGGATTGAGCCAGCGCAAGACCGGCATGGCCGGGGAAAGGGCCAGCATGGCATTGCCGAGCAAGCAGCAGATCCTCGATTGGGTGGCCGAGAACCCCGACGCGGCGTCGAAACGAGATATTGCGAAAGCCTTCAACGTGAAGGGCTCTGACAAGATCGAGCTGAAGCGGCTGCTGAAAGAACTCGCCGAAGATGGCCGGCTCGAGCGTCGCCGCAAATCTTATCGAGATGCCGAGCGGCTGCCGCCGGTCACGGTGCTGCAATTGCAGGGGCCGGACGAGGATGGCGATATCTTCGCCCGCCCGCTGGAATATCGCGGCGAAGGTCCGGTGCCGCGGATTCTTTATCAGCCGCGACAGGCCGACCCGGCGCTTGGTCAGGGTGACAGGATCCTTGCCCGGCTGATCGAGGTGAAGGGCGAGGATCACGATTATATTGCCCGCCTCATCCGCCGCATCGGCGAAACCCGCAACCGCATTGTCGGCATCTACCGCAAACGCACCGAGGGCGGGCGTATCCTGCCGATCGACAAGGGCTCTGACCGCGAATGGCAGGTGCGCGACGGTGACAGCCAGGGTGCCGAGGATGGCGAGCTGGTCGAGGCAGAGCAATCAGGCCCGAAGGGTCGGCTGGGCCTGCCGCAGGCGCGCGTGCTGGAGGTGCTGGGCGATCCGTCCGCGCCGAAATCGGTGAGCCTGATCGCCATCCACCAGCACGGTATCCCCGACGAATTTCCCGAAGAGGTCATCGCCGAGGCCGAGGCCGCAGAGCCCGCAGGGATGAAGGGCCGCGAGGATCTGCGCGACCTGCCTCTGCTGACCATCGACCCGGCCGATGCGCGAGATCACGACGATGCGGTGGCGGCGATGCCCGATACCGACCCGAAAAACCCCGGCGGCATGGTGATCTGGGTCGCGATTGCCGATGTGGCGCATTACGTCACCCCGGGCAGCGCGCTCGACCGCGAGGCGCGGCGGCGTGGCAATTCCTCGTATTTCCCCGACCGCGTGGTGCCGATGCTGCCCGACGCGCTATCGGGCGATCTGTGCAGCCTGCATGAGGGGGTGGACCGCGCGGTAATCGCCGTGCGCATGCGGCTCGACGGGCAGGGCAACAAGATCAGCCATAAATTCCATCGCGGCATGATGAACTCCCGCGCCAGCCTGACCTATGAGCAGGCGCAGGCCGGTGCCGACGACAAACCCGACGCGCAGACCGAGCCGCTGATGGACAGCGCGATCACCCCGCTCTGGCAGGCATATGAGCTGTTGAAATCGGCCCGAAAGCGCCGTCAGCCATTGGATCTGGACCTGCCTGAGCGTCAGATCGTGCTGGGCGATGATGGCCGCGTGAAATCTGTCGAGTTCAAGGAGCGTTTCGACGCCCATAAGCTGATCGAAGAGTTCATGGTGCTGGCCAATGTCGCCGCCGCTGAGGAGCTGACCCGGCTCGACCGGCCGCTGCTGTTCCGCGTCCATGAAGAACCAAGCCTCGAAAAGATGGAGGCGTTGCGCGAGGTTGCGCAGGCCTCTGGCTTCAATCTGGCGAAGGGTCAGGTGCTGCATACCAGCCATTTGAACCGGCTTCTGGCGCAGGCCGAGGAATCCGACTTCGCCGAGCTGATCAATATCTCGACCCTGCGTTCCATGACGCAGGCCTATTACCATCCCGAAAATTACGGCCATTTCGGGCTGGCGCTCAAGTCCTACGCTCATTTCACCTCGCCCATTCGCCGTTACTCCGACCTGATCGTGCATCGCGCGCTGATCTCGGGTCACAACTGGGGCAGGGACGGGTTGTCGGAATGGGATATCGAGAATCTGTCTGAAACTGCGACGCAGATCTCGAATACCGAACGCCGCAGCATGGAGGCCGAACGGGACACGACGGACCGCTATCTCGCCGCCTATCTGGCCGAGCGGGTCGGCAATGAGATGACCGGACGGATCAGCGGCGTGCAGAAATTCGGCGCTTTCGTGAAGCTGGACGAGACCGGCGCGGACGGACTCCTCCCGATCCGCGAGATCGGGAACGAGTATTTCCACTTCGACCGCGACGCGCAGATGCTGATCGGTTCGGAAACAGGGCTCGAGATCGGCATTGGTCAGCGGGTCAAGGTGCGACTGGCCGAGGCCTCGCCATTGACCGGCGGGCTGACGCTGGAATTGCTGGAACTGGAGGGCGACAGCGTCGCGCGCGGTCCCAAGGACAGGCGCGGCCGCCGCCCGCTGCGTCGCCGCCCGGCCTCATCGAAGGCGAAAGCCAAGGCTGCGGCCAAGAAGGCCAGGCGCAAGCGGCGGCAGGGCTGAGCTTTACGTGTCGGACCAGACGGCCATGGCAGTGCCGCCCGGCTCGGTGAACTCGAAACGACGCCCGCCGGGGAAGTCATAGATGGGCCGGGTGATCTTTCCCCCGGCTTGCTCAACCTTGACCAATGCAGCCTCGAGATCGTTGCTGCGCAGGATGATCAGCGGTGCTGCGGCCTCGCCTGCCGCTATCCCGCCAGAGATCCCTGCACCGGTCAGCTCTTGATATTCGGGGCCGTAATCGTTGAACCCCCAGCCAAAGGCCGAGGCGAAGAAATCCGTGGTCTTCGCCATATTCGGCGAGGAGAATTCGACATAATCGATCTTCATGCTACGCTCCCAAAATGTTCACTTTATGTTCTGGTGCAATTCGCGTCTTAGCGCAAGGCCGGAGGCCCGTCTTTCGGCTGTCTCGCGGTTTGGACGCCCATGCGCAGACCGGCCCCGATGCGATGCGCGAGCGCCGACCAGGCTGCCGCCTGCGGTTCGGTCAGGGTCCGTCGCAGCGTTTCGTCGAACAGTGCCAGCCATCGCGCAAAATGCTCTGGTCGCACGTTACCGGCTTGCACATGAACCCGCTGCGGACTGCCCTCATAGCTGCGCTCGTGAAGGATCGCATTGCGCCAGAACCGAGCTATCTTTTCCTCATGGGCAGGCCAGTCCGTCACATGATTGGCAAAGACCGGGCCGAGCACCGGCTCCGCCCGGACCGCCTTGTAGAAGATCTGCACGACGCGGTCGATCTGGTCCGCGCTGATCTCGAAGCGTGGCGGAAGGGTCATGTCACGGCTCTCGGTTGGCGCGTGCGGGAATGCGGTGAAAAGCCGCCTTCGCAGGGCAACATATCCGAGAGATGACGCCTGCCTGCGGGCGATGCAAGAGATACAAGGTCGCACGCTTTGCTTGCGGCAGCATGCTCAGCCCGCCACCCTTGGCCGCGGCGGGGTCATCACCAGGACCCCTGCGACGGTGATCGCAATGATCCCCAGCCAGCCCGCCGCGCCCGGCAATGTCGCAAACAGAACCAGGTCGAACAGAACCGCCCAGACAAGCCCGGTGAAGTCGAAAGGGGCAAGCACCGAAACCGGCGCCCGTGCCATTGCCTCGGTGGCGGCGATATGGGCCAGCCCGCCAAGAATGCCCGCGCCAATCAGGACGCAGCTCGTATAGAAATCTGTCTCGTTCCAGCCGAAGGGCAGGGTTGCGAGCCCGACAACCGTGGTGAAGGCCGCGAAATAGAACGAAATCGTCGCCGCGCTTTCGGTGCGGGTCATCGCCTTGACATAGACCCGATAGATCGCCGTCAGCCCGGCAAAGGCCAGCCCCGCCGCAATGCCGATCATCGCGCCTTCGCCGGGCATGGTCATCCCCTCCCACAGCATGGCGATGACCCCGCCAAAGCCGATGGCCACCGCGCAGATCAATCGCGGCGAAATCGTCTCGCGCAGCAGCAGCGCGGCGGCGGGCAGGACCAGGACGGGGCCGAGAAAGCCAAGCGCCTCGGCATGAGCCACCGGCAGATAGGTCAGCGATATGAACGACATGCCCATCGCCACCGCGCCGATGACACCGCGTAGGAAATGCGCGCCGGGACGGCGGGTGCGGAATGCGCCGGGGAAGTCCCCGCGCAGGGCCATGTAGATGCAGATTGGCAGCATCGCCAGCGCCGAGCGCCAGAAGATGATCTGCCCGAGCGTGGCCTGATCGGAGGCCTCTCGGACCAGCGCGGACATGGCGGTAATCAGGAACGCAGCCGCCAGCCGCAACCAGATACCATCATTCTGATTTTGCATGCACCGCTCCGAGGCAATCGGCGTTAATGCCGCCGGCGAGAGAGCAGTTTTGCAATCTCGGGCGCTCCCCGCAACGCGATTTTGACGCGGTGCCGACGCGCTGCTATGCCCCGCGCACCGGTCGCAGTCCACCCGGTCAAAACAGGAGCTTCGAATGTCCCACTACACTGACGGTCTGACCCAGCTTGGCCAGAACGCCGGACTGCCCGCCAGTCCCGACGAGGCCGTGTTGGAGCGCGTGCCCAACCCGCAGGCGGGTGAAGCCTATGTGGTGCGCTTCACCCAGCCCGAGTTCACCAGCCTCTGTCCGATGACAGGCCAGCCCGATTTCGCGCATCTGGTGATCGACTACCTTCCCGGAGACTGGCTGATCGAATCGAAGTCGCTGAAGCTGTTTCTCGGCAGTTTCCGCAACCACGGCGCATTTCATGAAGATTGCACCGTGACGATCGGCAAGCGGCTGGCCGGGACGCTGGATCCGCGATGGCTGCGGATCGGCGGCTACTGGTATCCGCGCGGTGGCATGCCGATCGACGTGTTCTGGCAGACCGGCCCGGCACCGGATGGGGTCTGGCTGCCGGATCAGGGCGTTGCACCCTATCGCGGACGCGGATAGGGGCGCTGCCCCGTCGCCGTGCCGGCGACTCGCCGGGATATTTGGCTCAGGGTGAGGGCAGCGCTTGCAGCTTGGTGGCGGCGTTCCTATAGAGGCGGGCATGAGTTTTCAGGCGTTCGGCATACGAATTAGCGGCCCGGCGGTGTGAGGTTTCGCGCCGTCGGGATGAATTCTGCCGAAACGACCGACCCAGAGGACCGCCCAGATGAGCGACCAGACCCCCGATTACCGCGATACCGTTTTCCTGCCGCAGACCGAATTTCCGATGCGCGCCGGCCTTCCTGCCCGAGAGCCCGAATGGCTGGAGCGTTGGGCCCGGCTGGAGATCTATGACACGCTGCGCGCCCGTGCCGAAGGGCGCAAGCCCTTTATCCTGCATGACGGTCCTCCTTACGCGAACGGGAACCTGCATATCGGCCACGCGCTGAACAAGGTGCTGAAGGATTTCATCACCCGCTCGCAGCAGATGATGGGACGGGATGCGCGCTACGTGCCGGGCTGGGACTGCCACGGCCTGCCGATCGAATGGAAGATCGAAGAGCAGTATCGCCAGAAGGGCATGGACAAGGACGCGGTGGATACGGTCGAGTTCCGCCGCGAATGTCGCAACTTTGCCGATCACTGGATCGACGTGCAGCGCGAAGAGTTCAAGCGGCTCGGCGTCACTGGCAAATGGGACGATCCCTATCTGACGATGAATTATCACGCCGAGGCGGTCATCGCCGAGGAGTTCATGAAGCTGTTGATGAACGGCTCTCTATACCAGGGGTCGAAGCCGGTGATGTGGTCTCCGGTCGAGAAGACCGCTTTGGCCGAGGCGGAGGTCGAGTATCACGACCATACCAGCCATACGATCTGGGTGCGGTTCACGCCCGTCAACGCTGAGTTGGACGGGGCTTCGGTGGTGATCTGGACCACGACACCCTGGACCATCCCGCAGAACCGCGCCGTCGCCTTCAATCCCGAGATCGCCTATGGCCTCTATGAGGTCAAAGAGGCGGCCGAGAACGCAACGGCACAGCCGGGCGAGAAGCTGGTTCTGGCCGATGCGCTCGCCGCGCAGGTGATGCAGGCGGCGAAGGTCGAACGTCATGAGCGCCTGCGCGATGTGGCAGTGTCCGAGTTGGAAGGGCTGACCCTCGCCCACCCGTTCCGCGGCGTCGAAAATGCCGAGGGCGAATGGGATTACGATGTCCCCATGCTGCCCGGCGATCACGTCACCGACGAGGCCGGGACCGGCTTCGTGCACACCGCGCCCAGCCACGGTGACGACGACTATCAGCTTGGCCTGAAGCACGGGCTGAAGATGACCTATAATGTCGAGCCCGACGGGACCTACCGCGCCGATCTGCCGATCTTCGGTGGGGAGGCGATCATCCAGCCGGATGGCAAGGACGGTCCGGCCAATGTCAGCGTCATCAAGAACCTCGCCTGGGCGGGCAAGCTGCTGGCCAAGGGCAAGATCAAACACAGCTATCCGCATAGCTGGCGCTCGAAGGCGCCGCTGATCTATCGCAACACGGCGCAGTGGTTCGCCGCGATCGACAAGCCGCTGGATGACGGGTTGGGCGAGTATGGCGACTCGATCCGTGCCCGTGCGCTGACCAGCATCGATGAGTTGGTGAAATGGACGCCGCAGACGGGGCGGAACCGCATTCACTCGATGGTCGAAAACCGCCCCGACTGGGTGCTGTCGCGGCAGCGCGCCTGGGGGGTGCCGCTGACCTGTTTCGTGAAGTCGGGCGCAAAGCCGGATGCCGAGGGCTTCCTGCTGCGCGACGAACGGGTCAACGCCCGCATCGTCGAGGCCTTCGAAAAGGACGGCGCAGATGCATGGTATGCCGAGGGCTTCAAGGAAAAGATGCTCGGCGGCATCGTGGATCCCGGGGAATACGAGCAGGTCATGGACGTGCTGGATGTCTGGTTCGACTCTGGCTCGACCCATGCCTTCGTGATCCGCGACCGCGAGGATGGCGCAACCGACGGGATCGCCGATCTGTATCTGGAAGGCACCGACCAGCATCGCGGCTGGTTCCAGTCATCGCTGTTGCAGGCGAGCGCGACCAAGGGTCGTGCGCCCTATCGCGGCGTGCTCACCCACGGGTTCACGCTCGACGAGAAGGGCATGAAAATGTCCAAATCGCTTGGCAACACCATCGTTCCGGCGGAGGTCATCAAGCAATATGGGGCCGATATCCTGCGGCTCTGGGTGGCGCAGGTGGATTACACCTCAGATCAGCGTATCGGGCCGGAGATTCTGAAAGGCACCGCGGACAGCTATCGGCGTCTGCGCAACACGCTGCGCTTCATGCTGGGGAATCTCTCGGGCTTCAGCGATGCTGAGCGGGTCGAGCCCGCCGAGATGCCCGAGCTGGAGCAATGGGTGCTGCATCGGCTCGCGCAGTTCGATCACAAGGTCCGGCAAGGCTACGATGCCTATGATTTTCAGGGTGTCTTCCAGGCGCTGTTCCAGTTCGCGACCGTCGATCTGTCGTCCTTCTATTTCGACATTCGCAAGGACGCGCTGTATTGCGACGCGGCGGACAGCCTGCGCCGCCGCTCGGCGCGGACGGTTCTGGATCTGCTGTTCCATCGCCTCGTGACATGGCTCGCGCCGATCCTGCCCTTCACAATGGAGGATGTCTGGCTGTCGCGCTTCCCGTCCGACGATGACAGCGTGCATCTGCATGATTTCCCGGCAACCTCTGCCGACTGGCTGAACGAGCCGCTCGCCGCCAAATGGGACGGCGTGCGGCGCGCCCGGCGGGTGGTGACGGCGGCGCTGGAACTCAAGCGGACCGACAAGACCATCGGGGCCAGCCTGGAAGCCGCGCCGGTGGTCCATATCCGCGATGATCAGATGCTCAAAGCGCTGAAATCGGTGAATTTCGAAGATATCTGCATCACTTCGGATCTGTATCTGACCGCCGACCCGATCCCTGCCGAAGCATTCCGCATGCCCGACATTCAGGGCGTCGGCGTGGTGTTCGAGCGGGCCGAGGGCGAGAAATGCCAGCGTTGCTGGAAGATACTGCCCGATGTCGGCACGCATGATCATCCCGGTCTCTGCGCGCGCTGCGACGCAGTGCTGTCGGCATGATCCTGTCTGACGCGGCGCGCACAGTCTTCCGCGTCAGACCACCCACCAACCGGCGCGCTTGATCTCCTGCCGGATCGGCTGCTCGAAACCGGGCAGCCTTTCGCGGTCGAAGGCCGGACGGATCAGCTCGGCACCGATGCGCTGATAGATCAGACGCAGCGCAGGTTCCCAGTGTTCCAGAACCGCGCGGATGTCGGGTTGATGCGCCGCCTCTGCAAGCGCAGCGACGACCCCATCGCTTTCTCGCGCGTATAACAGTGGCAGATTGCGATAATGGCAGCTTACATCGCCATCCAGACCGGCAAGTTCCGGGCCGGGGCGTCCGCCGCCGAAGCTGTGGATCACCAGAGGCAGCGCGATCTGATCGAGCCAGGGCCGCAGCTCCTGACACGCAAGCGCCTCGCCGGGCTCGCGCTTGATTTGCCGCGACCAATCCAGAAAGCGGCGGCGGAACTCGACCGGATCGCTGCCGAAGAACCAGCCAGCGTTGAAGTAGAGATACCGCTCCCAATGCTCATCCGGCTGGTCGAGGTCGAGAGAGGACGTGAAGTCGAGCCCGAAACGTTCATAGAGCGATTGCCAGATCTGGCCATAGCCGGGGCCGTAAAGCGGCGGTTCGGGCCATGTCCCCTCGCGTCGCATCGAAGCAGAGGGGCGGTTGAAATCGAAGCCTACCCGCTCGATTGGACCGGTGAACAAGGTGTCGCTGTCGAAGAACACGAAATTTTCGCCGGTTGGCAGGGTAGACAACGCCTCGATCTTGTTGCCATGCGGGTAATCGGCGCCGAAATGCCGCGCGATGAACGGTCTGATCTTTGCCCCGCGCGCTTCCAGAAGATCGCGGACCGGCGCTGAAATCCGCGTCTCGTGACCGGCCCAGGCGGCCTCGGGCTTGGGCTCCGCCACGATGAGGCGGCCTTTCCAGCCTGGCGCGGCGCGGCGCAGCGTCTCGGTGAAGATCAGCGCCTCATATTCCAGCCGGCCGGCCTGAGCGACGATCATGATGTTGAAGCGATCGCTGCGGCTGCCATCCTGCCGCGCGGCGACCGTGGCGGCTTCGCCTGAGCCGCGCTGCGCAGCCTTGTCGCGTGCGGCCTTCGCTTCGCGCTTCGCACGGTTTGCCGCATTTTTTGCGCGCCGCGCCGCCTTCTCGGCATCGCTGAGTTCTGGCGTGTTCGCAGTCTTTTTCGGCATCCGTCCTCACCAGGCACAGGCCTGCTGTGCAAAGGCTAACTGCGATCGCCGCGAAGCGCCAGTTGTGATACCGGATTAGAGAGAGGGAATGGTGGGCGACCCTGGAATCGAACCAGGCATGGGTCTCCCCGGCGGAGTTACAGTCCGCTGCCGCACCTTGCAGCACGTCGCCCGCCGAGCCTTCGGCGTGGGGGGTGGAATAAGGGCGGTGGCGCGGGGCGTCAAGCGGGAATCCGGCCAAATCCGCGACGGGCTTGCGCGCGGCCGGGGGGATGGCGCAGAAGGGCGGGCAAAAGGGGAATGACATGGCCGACCGCAAGACCCGCAAGCCCGACTGGGTGATCGCCAAGGAGCGCGCGAAGAAAGCATCCGCCGCCGAGACCATCTGGCTCTTCGGGCTGCATGCCGTGCGCGATGCGCTCGCCAACCCGGCGCGCGAAAAGCTGCGGCTTGTGGTGACGCAGAATGCGCTCGACCGGCTTGGCGATCACGGCGGTCTGACGCCCGAGATCACCGATGCGCGCGTCTTCGATCGCACGGTCGGGCTGCCGCCGGACAGCGTGCATCAGGGCTGCGCGCTCGAAGTCCGCCCGCTCAGCTGGGGAAATCTTGACGAGATCGCCATAGCCGGGGCCGGGCGACCGCTCCTGGTGGCCCTCGACCGGGTCACCGATCCGCATAATGTCGGCGCCATTCTGCGTTCCGCCGAGGTATTCGGCGCCCGGGCCGTGATCGCGCCAGCCCGTCACACAGCGCCCGAAACCGGAGCTTTGGCCAAGACAGCCTCGGGTGCCCTGGAGCGGCAGCCCTATCTGCGCATCGGCAATCTCGCCGACGCGCTCGAGACGCTGAAAGCGGCGGGTTATGTGACCGTCGGTCTGGCGGGCGAAGCGACCGAGAGCCTGGACATGGTGCTGGATGGGCTCGGGGACCGCCCGGTCTGCCTCGTGCTTGGCGCCGAAGGGCCGGGGCTGCGGGAACGGACCCGCGACACCTGCGACCATCTCGCCCGGATCGAGGTCGCAGGGACGTTTGGCTCGTTGAATGTCTCGAATGCGGCGGCTGTGGCGCTTTACGCCGCTGCACGACGTTTCACATGGGCTTGAGCCGCAAGGTCGAATCATGGACAGCAGAGGGGGCGGATGCCATGTGTAAGGCGAATAAAGTGCCGAGCCATGTCCCTGAAGCTGCTGAAACCTCTGATTTTCGTCCTTCTCGCGTCGCTGCCCTCTGCGTCGCTTGCGCAGAAATGGGCACTTGGCGGCTATGACCCGGTCGCCTATGTGACGCGCGATCAGGCGGTGCCGGGGCGGGGTGACATCTCGACCAAGTGGCGCGGCAAGGATTACCACTTCGCCTCGAACGAGAATCGCGCCCTTTTTGAATCGAATCCCCGTGCCTATACGCCGGGTTTCGACGGTCTCTGCGTAGTGGCTTTGGCCGAGGGCCGCGCGGAACCCGGCGATCCGCGCCAGTTCGTGACCATCGGCCAGCGGGTCTATCTGACGGGATCGTCTGCGCGAAAACGCGAATTGCTGGAGAGGCCGCGGAAAATCCTGATGGAAGCCAAGGGTATGTGGGTCAAGCTTCGCCCGTGACGGTTGCGATCACAAATCCGCGACTCGCCTTGGATTCTGCGAATCACCACCCATATCCATAGCACGAGCGCGCAGCCACGGAACGGCCGCGCTCAGATCACTGTCCCTCGTTCCGCACTTGCGCCCGGCCTTCTGGACCGGGCGCTTTTTATATGAAATGGTCTGGCGAAGGAGGCCCAGATGTCCGAAACCGAGACCATTCGCAGGATCAGAGACGAAGCCAGCACCATCGCGGTTGTCGGCTTGTCACCGCGCAGCGAGCGGCCAAGCTGGGGCGTCGCCCGGTTTCTTCAGGCGCAGGGTTATCGCGTGATCCCGGTCAATCCCGGCCATGCCGGCGAGGAGATCCTCGGTGAGATAGTGTATCCGGACCTGTCTTCGATCCCGGACGATGCGGGTGTGGACATGGTCGATATTTTTCGGCGCTCCGACGCCGTGCCGTCTGTGGTCGACGAGGCCCTGACTGCGCTGCCCGATCTGAAATTCATCTGGATGCAGCTTGGCGTCACTCATCGGCAAGCGGCAGAAAAGGCCGAGGCCGCGGGCAAGATCGTCGTTCAGGACCGCTGCCCCAAGATCGAATTTCCGCGCATCGGCTGAGGTCTTCGGAGCAAGCGCTACCGCAGGGTTCGGGGCCGCGCCCACTCTGGCTGCTCAGATTCCCAGGCGATCACGCAGCGCAAACCAGCTCATTCCGGCCACAAGCAGCGGCCAGCGCAGCATCTGTCCGCCGGGAAAGCGCGGTGTCGGCAGCGTTGCCATCGTGTCGAATCCTTCCGCCTGGCCGGCCACCGCTTGCGCCATCTGCCGCCCCGCCAATGTCGCGAGAGCGACGCCGTGACCGGAAAACCCGCTTGCCGACAGAGCGTTGGGCGCCGGACGCGCGAAACAGGGCAGGCGGTTCATGGTAATGGCAAGCGTGCCACCCCAGGCATGAGTAAAGGGAATATCGGCAAGCGCGGGATAGATCTCGGCCAGCGGCTTGCGAACCTTGGCAGCGATATCCTTGGGAAAGCGATAGCTCACATTTTCGCCGCCGCCGAAGATCAACCGGTCGTCCTCGTCCACGCGCCAATAGTTCACCACGAACTTGGTATCATGCACGGCGATGTCACGGCGCAGCACATCGGCCTTGCGCGGGCCCAAAGGCGCGGTTGCGGCGATGAAATTGTTGATCGGCATGACGCGCGCCGCAATCTTGTCTGACAGCCCGCCCAGATAGCCATTCCCCGCCAGGATCACATGGTCGCACTGAACCGCCCCCGACCCGGTGCGCAGGATGGTCTTGCCATTGGCGCTTGTCGCGAAATCGATGCGGTGCACATGGCTCATTTCATGAATAATCGCCCCCGCATCGCGGGCCAGCCGGGCCATGCCGAGCGCCAGCGCCAGCGGGTTCAGATGCCCCGCACCCGAGTCGATCTCACCGCCGCAATAGGCCGGGGAGGGGAGAATTTCGCGAAATGCCTCGGCCGAGAAGGTTTCTAGCTGATCGTAACCGTAATAGGTGGCCAGATGGTCGCTGTGATGCCGCGCCTCGTCCAGCTCTGCGGGTTTGCGGAAAGCGTGTGCCACGCCGTCGCGGACGGACACGCCGGAGCGTGCGGCCAGATCGCGGGTCAGCCGCTTGGCATCCTCGGCCATATCCCACAGGCGACGCGCCATCTCTCGCCCGACCACCGGCTCCAGCTCGTCAGGGCCGAGCCGCTGGCCCGAGCCGAGCTGCCCGCCATTGCGCCCCGACGCCCCGAATCCGACCCGATGCGCTTCGAGCAGCATCACGTCGAACCCGGCCTCGGCCAGATGCAGCGCCGCCGACAGCCCGGTATAGCCCGCACCGACCACGCAGATATCCGCCCGCGCCTCGCCGCGCAGCGGGGCAAAGGGTGGCAGCATCTCGACCTGATCGGCGTAGAGCGAGGGCGGGTACTCCCCGCGACGGTCATTCGAGAAAAGCAGGTCCATCAACGGTGCTCCAGCGACGGCATGAGGACGCGGCCAGTTTCCGAACGGGCATACGGCCTCTCAGACATTCAGCAAAAGATGCTCGCGCTCCCAGGGTGAGATCACCTGGAGGAATTCCTTGTATTCGTTGCGCTTCACCGCCTCGTAGACGGCTACGAACTCCTCACCCAGAACCATCCGCATCGGGTCGCTATCGACCATGAGATCGAGCGCATCGCCAAGCGTAAGCGGCAGCTCGTCTTCCGAGATATAGGCGTCGCCGATACATTCGGGACGCGGATCGCGCTTTTCTGTCAGCCCGAGATAGCCGCACGCCAGAGAGGCGGCGAGGCCGAGATAGGGGTTGCAATCCATCCCCGCGAGCCGGTTTTCCACCCGCCGCGCCTCGGGACCGGAGATCGGTACGCGCAGCCCTGTGGTGCGGTTGTCACGGCCCCATTCCAGATTGATGGGCGCTGCGAAGTCCGGGATATAGCGGCGATAGGAATTCACATAGGGCGCAAGCAGCGCGATTGCCGCAGGCAGGTGCGCCTGCATCCCGGCGATGAAATTCAGGAAGGGCGGTGCCTCGCGGCCTCGCTCATCCGAAAAGATGTTCTGCCCGGTCCGATTGTCGATCACCGAGTGGTGGATATGCATCGCCGAGCCCGGCTCGCCCTCGATGGGCTTGGCCATGAAGGTCGCATAGCAGTCGTGCCGCAGCGCCGCCTCGCGGATCAGGCGTTTGAAATAAAAGATTTCGTCGGCGAGCTTGACCGGATCGCCATGGGCGAGATTGATCTCGATCTGTCCGGCCCCGCCTTCCTGAAGGATGCCGTCGATCTCGAAACCCTGGGCTTCGGCGAAATCATAGATATCGTCGATGACCTTGCCGTATTCATCGACCGCCGACAGCGAATAGGCCTGTTTCGCGGCGGCACGACGACCCGTGCGACCCATCGGAGGGATGATGGGCTGGTTCGGGTCGGTGTTGCGCGCGACGAGAAAGAACTCCATCTCGGGGGCGACGACCGGCGTCCAGCCCTGCTCGTCAAAAAGCCCGACCACGCGCTTGAGCACGTTACGCGGCGCAACCGGCACCGGGTCGCCGTTCTGGTCGAACACGTCGTGGATCACCTGCAACGTGTAATCAGCGGTCCAGGGCGCGGCAGAGGTGGTGCTGTAATCCGGCGCCAGCACCATGTCGGGTTCGGTAAAGGCCCCCGCGGGATTATCGGCCCATTCCCCGGTGATGGTTTGCAGGAAGATCGAGTTCGGCAGATAGAATTTCTCCTGCCGGGCAAATTTCGACGCGGGCATCGCCTTGCCCCGCGCGACGCCGGCAATGTCCGAAACGATGCATTCCACCTCGTCCAGCCGGCGGTCCGCCACGTAATCCTGCGCCGGTTGCGGCGCTTTTTTCAGCCATTCCGGCGTCATCTGTCCTCCAATACGGCCGCGCCCTGCCTGTCCGAGACCGCGGCGCGGAAAAATGCCTCGATCCGGTCGGCGATGCGGTCGCTGTCGCGTTTGCCGCCCATCCGGGACCGTGCCGTATCCAGCAACGCGTCGGGGACCACGCCCTTGGCGCGGGTCTCGATCAGCCCCTCGACGAAGTCATCCTTGAACTCGGGATGGGCCTGCACCGTATAGGCGCGGCCGGGATAGATCAGCGCCGCATTCTCGCAGAATTCATTCTGCCCGGCGATCTCGGCGCCATCGGGACGCTGCGTCACCTGATCCTGATGCCACGCATTGAGCGTCAGCGTTTCGCCCGCGAAATCGTAATCCTGCGCGCCAACTGACCAACCGCGCGCATATTTTTCCACCTTCCCGCCCAGCGCCTGCGCGATGATCTGGTGACCGAAGCAGATCCCCACCAGAGGCACCGATGCGGCATAGGCATTACGGATGAAGTCTTCCAGCGGGGGAATCCAGTCATGAGGCTCGTAGGCGCCATGACGCGACCCAGTCAGAAGCCAGCCCTCGGCGTCATGGACGGAGCCCGGAAACTGCATGTTTTCAACGTGATAATTCTCGAATTCCAGCCCTCTCCCGGCGAGGAGCCGCATGAACATGTCCGGATAGTCCCCGAGCCCGTCCTTGAGCGTCTCCGGGGCCTGTCCGCATTGAAGTATGCCGATCTGCATGATTTCCCGCAAATTTGTCCCGCGCACAGATTACGGGGCGCATCAGGCCGTTGCAATCCGCATCGGAATCGCGCCAGATACGCGTCACGATGAATGATGCTGCCAGTGATAATCCGGTCATAGAGATCCGCGACCTCCACAAAGCCTATGGCGAGTTGGAGGTGCTGAAGGGCGTCTCGCTCTCAGCGCCGCGCGGCCATGTGCTCAGCCTGATCGGCTCGTCCGGCTCGGGCAAGTCCACGTTGTTGCGCTGCTGCAACCTGCTGGAAAACAGCCAGCAAGGAGAGATCCTGTTCGCCGGCGATCCGGTCCGCTGGAAAGGGCAGGGCGGGACGCGCATGCCGGCCGATCGCGGCCAGGTCACGCGGATGCGCACGCAGCTTGCGATGGTGTTCCAGCAGTTCAATCTATGGGCGCATATGAGCGTTCTGCAAAACGTGATGGAGGCGCCGGTCACGGTTCTGGGCCAGAGCCGGGCCGAGGTCGAGCCGCGCGCCCGGGCCCTGCTGGACAAGGTCGGTATCGGGGACAAGGCGGATGCTTGGCCCGCCCAGCTTTCGGGTGGTCAGCAGCAGCGCGCAGCCATCGCGCGCGCGCTCTGCATGGAGCCGCGGGCGCTGCTGTTTGATGAACCGACAAGCGCGCTGGACCCCGAATTGCAACAGGAGGTGGTGAAGGTCATCAAGGACCTCGCCGCCGAGCATCGCACCATGATCCTCGTGACGCATGACATGCGGCTGGCGGCCGATGTCAGCGATCACGTCGTTTTCCTGCATCAGGGACGGATCGAGGAAGAAGGCCCGCCCGGGCAGGTATTTGGTGCACCGAAGACGGATCGGCTGCGCCAATTTCTCAGCGCCACGATGGTGGCCTGACCAACCAACAGGAGAGACATAATGAAAAAGATGTTCATCGCTGCCGCGACGCTGGCGCTCACCGCCGGCACCGCCTTCGCCGCGCCGGTGCGGATCGCATCCGAGGGCGCCTATCCTCCCTACAACCTTGTCAATGACAGCGGCGATCTGGACGGCTTCGACATCGCCGTGGGCAATGAGGTCTGCAAGCGGGCCGAACTGGAATGCGTCTGGGTCAAGAATGACTGGGATTCGATCCTGCCGAATCTGAAATCGTCGAATTACGATGCAATCATGGCCGGCATGTCGATCACCGAAGAGCGTCAGCAGGAAATCCAGTTCACCCAGAACTATTTCCCGCCCGCCGCTTCGGCCTATGCCGCGCTGTCGGCAGATACCAGCGTTGCCGAGGATGCGGTCGTCGCCGCGCAGACCGCCACGATCCAGGCCGCCCATGTCGCCGAATCCGGCGCGACCCTGCTGGAATTTGCCACCCCCGACGAAACCGTCTCGGCGGTGCGCAACGGCGAGGCGGATGCCGTCTTTGCCGACAAGGATTTCCTTGAACCCATCGTGACCGAATCCAACGGCGAACTGTCCTGGGTGGGCGACGATGTGCCGCTTGGCGGAGGGATCGGCATCGGCCTGCGGCAGTCCGATACCGAACTGCGCGACCAGATGAACGCGGCGCTGACCGAGATGAAAGAGGACGGCACGCTGAATGCGCTGATCGAGGAATGGTTCATCGAAGGCGCGATGTATTTCGGCCCTGACGGTGAGGCGGTCGAAAAAGCCGATGCCGAAATCGGCGAGCTTCCCGCCGCCGAATGAGGATGACGCCCCGCCGCCTATCGTGACGGCGGGGCGCGACACCGATGTTCGAATATTGCGCCGATCCGAAATCGCTGGAAGGTCTGACCTGGCTGTCATGCTATCTGACATCCGGCACGCATATGATGTTCTATGCGAGCTTCGGCACGGTGCTGTTCCTTCTTGCCGTGACCGCGCCCGTCGCTCTGCTTTTCGGTTTCGGGGGCGCATTGGCGGCGCGCTCGCATATCGCGCCGCTGCGCTGGTTCGGCAAGACATACACCGCGATGGTGCGCGGCGTGCCGGATGTAATCTTCTTCATGTTCGTGCCGATCGCGCTTGATCAGTTTTTTGAATATCTCCGATCGCGGGTGTCCTGCGATACGTCCGTTCCGGTCCGGCAAGGCAATGACTTCATCGTCTGCGAGGCCGCGAAGCTGCCTCGCGCCGCAAGCCCGGAATGGGTGCATGATTCCTACGGCATGTTTCTTGCGATCCTTGCCTTCTCGATCGTCTTCGGCGCATTCGCGGCGAACGTGCTCTATGGTGCGATGAACGCGGTGCCTCGCAGCCAGCTGGAAACGGCCGAGGCTTACGGCATGTCGCGGCGTCAGGTGAACCGGCGCGTGTTGATCCCGCAAATGTGGTCCTATGCGGTTCCGGGCCTGTCCAATCTTTGGATGATCCTCATCAAGGCGACACCGCTTCTGTTCCTGCTGGGTGTCGAGGATATCGTCTATTGGGCGCGCGAACTGGGCGGGTCGAAAACCAGCGCCTTCACCTATCCGCATCCCGACTGGAGGCTCTATTACTTCCTCGCCATCCTCGTCTTCTACCTGTTCATGACCTGGATCTCCGAGCGGATCCTGCGCCGGGTCAGACGGCGGCTTTCGCTGGGTCAGTCGACCATGGCGGGCGAAGCACTGCGGAAGGCGGCCGCATGAGCTGTGTGCAGATCCTGAGCGATTACGGGCTGCGCGCGATCGGCATCGGCGAGCGTTTGCTGCCACGGACCGAGTTCGATCTGTGCACACAGTTCACGCTGATCGGCTCGGGGCTGATCTGGAATATCTATTTCGGCGTCCTCGCCCTGCTCATCGGTTTCTGCCTAGCCAACGGGCTGGCCGTCGCGAAAGCCGCCGATTCGCCCTGGCTGCGCAAACCGGCAGAGCTGTTCATCTTCGTTTTCCGGGGCAGCCCGCTGTTTATCCAGTTTTTCCTCGCCTATCAGCTTTTCGTGCTGTTGCCGCGCGCGGGGATCGAGATCTTCGGCATCACCGTGGCAACCGGCTGGCTGACCAAGGCCTGGGCCGGGGCGCTGATTGTGCTGATCCTGAACACCGCCGCCTATTCCGCCGAGATCTTCTTCGGCGCGCTGCAATCCGTCCCGAAGGGCGATCTGGAGGCGGCGGATGCCTATGGGCTGACCGGTTGGCATCGCTTTCGCCGCGTGGTCTGGCCGACGATGATGAGGCTGGCCTGGCCCGCCTATACGAACGAGGCGATCTTTCTGTTTCATGCCACGACGCTGGTGTTTTTTTCGGGTTTCCCGGCATTCGCGCAGCAGGGCGACGCGCTGTATTACGCGAATTTCTTTGCCGACAAGACCTTCAACCCCTTCGTGGCCTATCCCATCGCGGCGGCCTATTTCATCCTTCTGACGCTGCTTCTGATTTCGCTGTTCGGGCTGGTCAACCGCCGCCTGAACCGGCATCTTCCGGGGGCCGCGCGGCGTCTCCGCTATCGGCCTCAACTGATCAGGTGACATGTGAGCTGGCTTGCCGAACACCCCGAAATGCGCACCATCCGCGTCGCCGCGGCCGATCTGAACGGCGTGCCGCGCGGCAAGCGCGTTCCGGCGCGCTTTGCTTCGAAATTGCTCACCGAGGGGACGAAGTTCCCCTATTCGGTGCTGAACATGGATATCTGGGGCGAGGATATCGAGGACAGCCCGCTGGTCTTCGAAACCGGCGATCCCGATGCGCTGCTGATGCCGACCGAACGCGGCTTCATGCCGATGCCGTGGCTGGCAGCGCCCTCGGCCCTGCTGCCGATCTGGATGTTCCACCCCGATGGCCGCCCCTATGAGGGCGATCCGCGTCAGGCGCTGGCCCGTGTGGTGGACCGTTACAAGGCGGCCGGGCTGACCCCTGTCGTCGCCACCGAGATGGAATTCTTCATCATCGACGATTCAGGCAAGACGCTGCGCGTGCCGCCCTCTCCGCGATCCGGCAAGCGCCGCACCGGGGCCGAGACGTTGTCGCTGCGCGCCCTGGATGCGTTCGACCAGTTTTTCACCCGGCTCTACGATTCCTGCGAAGAGATGGACATCCCGGCCGACACCGCGATTTCCGAGGCCGCGCTCGGGCAGTTCGAGATCAACATGATGCATCAGGACGACCCGCTGAAGGCCGCGGATGATGCCTGGCTGTTCAAGATGCTGACCAAGGGCGTGGCGCGGCAATTCGGCTTTGCCGCCAGCTTCATGGCCAAGCCCTATGATGTCTGGTCGGGATCGGGGCTGCACATGCATTTCTCGCTGCTCGACTCCGAGGGGCGCAATGTCTTCGATGATGGCGGCCCCAGGGGGTCGGACACGCTGCGGCACGCCGTGGCCGGGCTGACCCGTGCCATGCCCGGCTCGACCCTGATCTTTGCACCGCATGAAAACAGCTATGACCGGCTGGTGCCGAATGCCCATGCGCCGACCGGGATCGGCTGGGCCTATGAGAACCGGACCGCGGCGATCCGCATCCCGGCCTCCGGACCGAAGGCACGCCGGATCGAGCATCGCGTGGCTGGGGGCGATGTGAACCCCTATCTGATGATCGCGGCGATACTCGGCGCGGCGCTGAACGGGATCGAAGACGCGCAGGAGCCGCCGCCCCCATTCGAGGGCAACGCCTATGACAAGGGTCTGGAACAGCTTCCCGGCACCTGGTCCGAAGCAATCACCGCATTCGAGCGCTGCGACGAGATCAAACGCATCTTCCCGCAACATCTCATCGACAACTACGTCATGACCAAGCGGCAAGAGCTGCATTACATGGCCGAGCTGACCGATGAAGAAACGATCGAGCTTTATCTCGACACGGTGTGACCTGCCGCAAGGCGCTGCGCGGTCGTCGCGCAGCGCGATGCCAAGATCTTAGCTGTTCATCTCCATGTAATCCGTCGTCAGCGTGACCAGGGTGCGCACCCCAACCAGCAATGCACCCTCGTCGATCTGGAAAAGCGGCGAATGGTTCGGCGCCACTTCTGACGGATCGGCATCGGGCGGCGTGGCGCCCAGCATCATGAACAGCCCCGGCACTTCCTGCGCATAGAACGAGAAATCCTCGGACGGTGTCTGCTGTCCGATCTCCAGCGGAGTCGCGCCCTCTACCTTGTCCAGCGAAGGGAGCATCGCGGCTGTCAGCTCCGGGTCGTTGATCGTGGTCGCATAGGCGTCCGGCTCGAAGTTCAGCTCGGCAGAGCCGCCATTGGCCTCGGCGATCTGCGTGGCGATCTGGTCCATACGTTCCTTGATAAAGCTGCGCATCTCTTCGTCATAGGTGCGCACCGTGCCGGTCAGCACCGCCTCGCCCGGCACGATATTATAGCGCGTGCCGGCGTCGAATGTGCCAACCGTGACCACGGCAGGTTGCAGCGTCAGGTCGATCTGGCGGCTGACGATGGTCTGGAAGCCCATGACGATCTGCGACGCGATGACAATGGGATCGACCCCGCCCCAGGGCACCGCGCCGTGAGTCTGCTGGCCGGTAACCGTCAGATCATAGGTATCCGACGATGCGAGGATCGGGCCGGCACGATAGCCGAGTGTCCCCGTCGGGGTCGCGGTGCCGACATGCAGCGCAAAAATGGCGTCCGGCTTCGGGTTCTCCAGCGCGCCCTCGGACATCATCGCGCGGGCACCGGCCTCGTCCGGGCCGGGGATGCCTTCCTCGGCGGGTTGGAAGATCAGCTTCACAGTGCCTTTCAGGTCCTCCTGCATCCCGGCAAAGACCTCGGCCGCGCCCATCAGCATGGCCACATGGGCGTCATGGCCGCAGGCATGCATGACGCCGACCTCTTCGCCGTTCCATTCGGTCTTCACGGATGATGCAAAGGGCAATCCGGTCTGCTCCTCCACCGGCAGCGCGTCCATATCGGCGCGCAGCGCGACGACCGGACCCGGCTGGCCGCCTTGCAGCACGGCAACGACGCCGGTCACGCCGACATTTTCGGTGACCTCGTAACCCAGCGCCTTCAGGTGTTCGGCAACCAGCCCCGCAGTGCGGGTCTCCTGATTGCCGAGTTCGGGATTCTGGTGAATGTCGCGGCGCCAGTCGATGACCTTCTGCTCGATCTCCGCGGAGAGCGTGTTGATGCGTTCGCTATCCTGCGCAGAGGCGGGGTGCGTGGCGAAGAGGGCCAGCGCCACACCGCAAAGAAGGGCTGCGTGTCTTGGGGTTTTCATGGTTTTCATGTCTCTCTCCAATGCTGCGGATAAATATGCGGCAGATCACAATCGGGCGCGCTGCGCGGCGGTGGCAGATTACAGGGAAAGGTTTGCACCGTGCGCGAGGTCGGGCAAGAGGGTTGTGCCGGAGGGCTTTTGCGCACGGCGAGCGAGAGCCGCGGCGGCTGCGATTACTGGCGCCGAGGGGTGGAACGGATCGGCTGCTTTTCGCCGATCTCCGCCTAAGCGGCCGGAAGCAAACGGAAGAATGCGGCGATTCGTCGGGTTTGCCGTATAATGTTTGTATTGGATGAGTCGCATTGAACAGTCGGTTCATGGCTTTGGGAATGCCGCATCCGGAATCTGACGGCGCTGCCCGGAACACTGGGTGAATGCCCTGAGGAAAGGCCGCGCTTAGGGCGTGTGGAAGTTGGCAAACCCCTCTGAGCGGGATCGGGATCGCACCCGGTTCGCGAGGGGTCCCGGAGCTGCGCGGAAAATTGGCCCAGTCGGCAACACCGGAAATGTTGCAGCCCGAACCCGGTGCAGACGATCTGGCGACCGCGCAGCTCACGGCATTTTTGGCGCAGTGACATGCGTGCACCGCGCGTCAACAGATCACGACAGGCCGGTTGCGCTGGGATTGGTGCGATGGCCGACCGGCCAGAGCAGACCCGGCCTTTCCGTCACTGCGCGGAAATGGTGCTGCCAGCGGCAGAAAACCGCATAAGACACGGAAAAGATTTGATGATATGATCATCTATCTCTATGAGGGCGGAAAGATCCAGATCGACATCCAAATCCGGCATGCGGCATCCTTGGTGCCTCGCGTTGCGCGGGCATCCGGGCCAAGGCGGCCTTGCCGGGTGTGGATCTTGCCGGGGTCCGGCTCGTGCGTCGTGACGATGGTCGCCGCGCGGCCGCGGTTTGAGGGAGCTGCGGCGAGCCGAACTCCGGCAAGGCTCAGGATGGCGTGAGTATAGCGGTTTCTATTCGGTTTCAAAACTGAACAAAGCGACACTTCGTTCCAGTTCGTTGACCGCGAGGTTGCGGTTGATCGGTGCCTGCGCCCGCGAGGCGCAGTTCTGGCGTTCGCAGAGGAAGCAGTTCAGCCCGATATCGGTTGGTTCGGCGCGTTCCAGATCGATGCTGTCGGCATAGATAAGACGCGGCGCAAAGGTCACGTCGCAGCCGAGCCCGACCGCAAGACGCGGTGCCGGTGCCTGGGCGCTGCCCCCTGCACGGGTCACAGTGCGCGCGACCGAGAAATAGCGCGTTCCCTCTGGCATCCGGATGAGTTGGGTGTGAATGCGGCCAGGCGTTTCAAAGGCCGCATGGATATTCCAGAGCGGGCAGGTCCCCCCGAAGCGCGAGAATGGGAAGCGCCCGGCGCTGAAGCGTTTCGAGACATTGCCCGCCCGGTCGATCCGCACGAAGAAAAACGGGATGCCGCGCGCCTCTTGCCGTTGCAGCGTGGTCATGCGGTGCGTGGTCTGCTCGAAGCTGGTCCCGAAGCGATGGCTGACCACCTCGATGTCGTAGCGCTCGGATTCGCAGGCGGCGAGGAAGGGCTGATAGGGCATCAGAAGCGCGGCGGCGAAGTAGTTCGCCAGGCTGACGCGGGCAAGGCTGCGCGAGGCGTCGCCTTCCAGCTCGGCGTCGGACATGACCTGCTCGATCAGATCCTGATGGTTCAGCCGCGCCAGCAGCACCGCGATCTGAAATCTGCGGCTGGCGGCGTCGAGCAGCTCGGACAGCAGCAACTCCTTGCGGTGCGGATCATAGCGGCGCAGCGTGCCGCCCATCACCGCGGCGGGCAGGCGGCGCACGCGGATGCTATGCGCGGCGAGCATCTTGTGCAGCCCCATCCCGCTTTCGTCGCGATGGATCCGGTTGTACATCGCCACTTTCTCGGCCTCGCGGTCGAGCGCGTCGATATAGTTGCGGTTCTCGTAAAACCAGTCATGGACCTGCTCGACCGGTTTTGCCACCTGCGCCAGCGCCTCGACCTTGTTGCGATCGGTGAGCGGATTGCTTTCCGCCTGACCGCGCATCATCGCGTCCCGCAGCCGGCCTTGCAGCCGGACCAGCGCGGAGGCGACGCGGGGCGAGGCTTGCAGCACCGCCTCGATCTCGGCCCGGCTGACCCCGTCCGTGTCCAGCGATGGGTCTTTGAGCGCCGCCTCGAAATCGGCGGCGAGCTGGGCGTCGGTGCCCGGTGCCAGCTCGGCCACGTTCAGGTCATAGACCTGCGCCAGCCGCATCAGCAGCTTGGCCGAAGCGGGGCGCTGATCGGATTCGATCAGGGTGATGTAACTTGGCGACACGTCGAGCTGTTCGGCCATCTGAGCCTGTGTCAGCCCCAACGTCGTGCGCAGCACTTTCAGCCGCTTGCCGATGATGAGCTTTTCGCCTCGCACCATGTTACATTCCTTACATTACAAACGTAACTAAACTTACAAATGTGACAGAATGACCTCATTCCCGTAACAGACTAATGCATATGCAGCATGACATTACTAGAGTGACAATTGTAGGGACGGGGGAATCACCCGCGAAACGAAACACTGCCTGTCACGAAGGGGCGCCAGCATGACCACGGGCCAGACCACCGCAAACCGCCGCATCGCGCTTGCCGCGCCGTGCCGCCGGGATCGGTTTCGCCCGGTTGAAGCAGGGCCTGTGCCGACGCGTCGTGACCGGCCACGCGATCCCGATTTCCGGATTATGTCATGAAAGGAGAGACCATGACGCACCGCAAGAGCTATGCCGAACTGCGCGCTGATGTCGAAAAGCGCTTCCCCAAGGGTCAGACCGCCGGCGGGGTGAGCGTCGACGACATCGTGCAGCTGAAGCTCCAGAACAGCTATGACACCCATCTCGACATTGCGCGCCACATGGCGAGTGTGATGCGCGAGGATATGGCGGCCTATGATGCCGATCCGACGCTGTCCACCCAGTCGCTGGGCTGCTGGTCGGGCTTTCACGCGCAGCAGATGATCAAGTCGGTCAAGCGCCTGCGCGGCACCACAAAGCGCGCCTATGTCTATCTGTCGGGCTGGATGGTTGCCGGTCTGCGCAACACCTGGGGCCATCTGCCCGACCAGTCGATGCACGAAAAGACCGCCGTCGCCGATCTGATCCGCGAGATCTATGTCTCGCTGCGTCAGGCCGATGAAGTGGCCATGAACGACCTGTTCAAGGAGCTGAAGACCGCCGGAAATGACGAGGCGCGCAACGCTGTCATCGAGAAGATCGACAATTTCGAATCCCATGTCGTGCCGATCATCGCCGATATCGACGCGGGCTTCGGCAATGAGCACGCGACCTATCTGCTGGCGAAGGAACTCATCCAGGCCGGTGCCTGCTGCCTTCAGATCGAAAACCAGGTGTCCGACGCCAAGCAGTGCGGCCACCAGGACGGCAAGGTCACCGTGCCGCGCGAGGACTTCATCGAGAAGCTGCGCGCCTGCCGTCTGGCCTTTGAAGAGCTGGGCGTGGATGACGGTGTGATCGTGGCGCGGACCGACAGTCTCGGCGCGGGTCTGACCCAGAAGGTTCCGGTCAGCCAGCAGCCGGGCGATCTGGCGGCGGAATACATCAAATGGCTCAAGACCGAGCCGATCACCGATCAGAACCCGATGCAGGAAGGCGAGCTGGCTCTGTTCCAAAACGGCGAATTCGTGAAGCCGCAGCGTCTGGCGAACGGGCTGTTTCCGTTCAAGGAAGGCTCGGGCCGTGATCGCGTGATCGAGGATTGCATCGTTAACCTGACCGAAGGTGGCGCCGATATGGTCTGGATCGAGACCGATACCCCGAATGTCGATGAAATCGCCGGCATGGTGAATGCGGTCCGCGAGGTCGTGCCGAATGCCAAGCTGACCTATAACAACTCGCCCAGCTTCAACTGGACGCTGAACCTGCGCAAACAGGTCCGCGACCAGTGGATCGAGGAAGGCAAGATCCAGGCCGGTGACTATCCGGAAGGGAACGAGCTGATGAAGCCGGAATTTGACGATACCGAGCTGGGTCAGGAAGCCGACGCGCGTCTGCAGAACTTCCAGCACGATATCTCGACCCGTGCCGGCGTGTTCCACAACCTCATCACCCTGCCGACCTTCCACCTGACCGCAAAGTCCATGGACGAGCTGTCGCGCGGTTACTTCGGCGAGGACAAGATGCTCGCTTACGTCAAGACGGTGCAGCGCGAGGAAATCCGCCGCGGCATCTCGGCGGTCAAGCACCAGCACGAGGTGGGTTCCGATCTGGGCGACACGTTCAAGGAAATGGTCGGCGGCGACCGTGCGCTGAAAGCGGGCGGCGAGGCCAACACGATGAACCAGTTCGCGGCCGAATAAGGCTCTGTAAACTACCGGTTCCCGCCGCTATGGTGGCGGGGACTCTGAACCGGAGGACCGAGACATGAACGCAGATACCGAATTCCAGCGCGTCGACCTTCCCGAAGCCGACCGCGAAACCCGCGCCATCCACCGCGTGGCCGAGGCCGTCCACCGCGTCAACGAGGCGGTGCAGCGCGCCGTCAACGAGGGCGTGTCGGTGGAACTGATCCGCGTCTCGCGCTTCCACAATGGTGCCGGCGCCTGGGGTGATCAGATCGTGCCGACGATCCGCGGCACCGGCGACAAGGCCGAGGGCGACGCCAAGGGCTGAGCGCTTGATGAACTAATGAAAAAAGCGGGTCCGGGCGGCCCGCTTTTTTGGTTTTGCGTATATCACAGAAGGCAGCATGTGGCCCTTCTCGACCATCGCCCTACGACAAACTCCCAGATGGCGACTATGTCCCGCCGAACCGCCATCCACGTACCCACCACCTCTTTCACGAAGCGCGATTTCACGCTACATACCGCATTTGACCCCGCGACCCCGCAAGGTGACGCCATGACGACCGATCTCGACCGCCCCGTGCTGACCCCGCCCAATGGCGAAAAGAAAGTGCTGCTGCATAGCTGCTGCGCGCCCTGTTCGGGTGAGGTGATGGAGGCGATGACCGCGTCGGGGATCGACTACACGATCTTTTTCTACAACCCGAACATCCATCCGCATGAGGAATATCTGCTTCGCAAGGATGAGAATATCCGCTTTGCCGAAGAACATGACGTGCCTTTCATCGACGCGGATTACGACAGCGACAACTGGTTCGCCCGCGCCAGAGGGATGGAGTGGGAGCCAGAGCGCGGCATTCGCTGTACGATGTGCTTCGACATGCGTTTCGAGCGGACAGCGCTTTACGCGCATGAGCATGGGTTTCCGGTGATGACCTCCAGCCTCGGGATTTCGCGCTGGAAGGACATGAAGCAGATCAATGGCTGCGGGGAACGCGCGGTGAAGCCCTATGACGGCCTCGAATACTGGGATTTCAACTGGCGCAAGGGCGGCGGCGCGAACCGCATGATCGAGATTTCCAAGCGCGAGGAATTCTACATGCAGGAATATTGCGGCTGCGTGTATTCGCTGCGCGACACCAATCGCCACCGCCGGGAGGTCGGGCGAGGCCCGATCGAAATCGGCAAGATGTTCTACGGACGCGACGACCAGACCGGCTAGCGCGGTCCGGCGACGGTCGAATAGGGGGCGAAGCGACTGCTGGTCGGCTCGGCCGCGACCGGGCTGCCGATCATCGGGAAGGCGCGCTGCGGGCAGGCGTCGCGCTCGCACAGCTTGCAGCCCGGCCCGATGGGCGTGGCGGCGTCGGGGCCGTGCAGATCCATCCCGTCGGCATAGACCAAGCGCTCGGCATGGGCGATGTCGCAGCCCAGCGCCACGGCGAAATGCTTGACCGGCGCGCCGAAGCGCCCGCCGCCCTGGCTGACCGTCCGCGCCATCCACAGATAGCGCCGCCCATCCGGCATCTGCGCGAGCTGGCGTAACAGCGTGCCCGGCCGCGAGAACGCGTCATAGATCGTCCAAAGCGGGCAGGAACCGCCGAAGCGCGAGAAATGGAAATCCGTGGCGGATTGTCTTTTCGAGATATTCCCGGCCCGATCCACCCGGATGAAGAAGAACGGCACCCCCTCGGCGCCGGGGCGTTGCAGAGTCGACAGCCGGTGGCAGGCGGTTTCGAAGCCGATATCGAACCGGCGCGACAGCCGCTCGATGTCATAGCGCAGCGCCTCGGCGGTGGCGCGAAACGCGCCATAGGGCAGGATCAGCGCGCCGGCGAAATAATTGGCCAGCCCGATCCGAAGCAGCGGCAGAGCGTCGGCAGGCAGGCCCGAGGCATCGCAGAGCCGGTCGATGGTCGGGCTTTCCTCGAGCAGGGCAAGCTGGGTGCCGATCTGGAAACTGCGCTGAGCGTCGCTGAGATCTTCCGAGACCTGCAACAGCCGCTGCGCCGGATCGAAGCGGCGCTGCATGCCTTTGGCGGCGCGCATCTCGACGCGGATGCCGTGGCGATCACGCAGATAGGTGGTCAGCGCGTCAGCCCGCCCGGCGATGGGCAGCAGGTTGCCAAGCGGCTCGGCGGCGCGGTCCAGCTCTGCGATATGGTTGCGGCGTGTGTAGAAATAGTCGCGCACCGCCTCGAACCCGGTTGCCGCGGGCATGTCGGGCTGGCCCGAGATCTGTTCGGCCAAGAGATCAGCCCTTTCAGTCGCATTGCGCAGGCGGCGGCGCATGTCGAGGATCAGCTTGGCCAGGCCGGGCGCGTTATCGGCGAGATCATGCAGCTCGGCGGTGCTGATCGACGCGCCCTGATCGGCGAAAGCCGCGCGCAACCGAGATGTCAGCCGCCCGTCCCCGGCCTCTTGGAATGGCTGCGCCTCGGCTCCGAATTGCGTGTCCAGACGTTGCAGCACGCGCAGGGTCAGCGGGCGCTGATTCCGCTCGATCTGGTTGAGATAGCTGGGCGACAATTCGAGCGCGCGGGCCAGTGCCGCCTGTGTCATGCCGTGGCTTTCGCGCAAACGGCGAAGCTGCCTGCCGAGATAAGCATTCTTCATCGTCTCACCTTTGCAAAATTTGCACGCTGTGCTGAGCGGCTTCGCAACTCTGTGCAACTTCTGTCTTTACTGCGATTGCCGTCGCATGGGAAGTTGCGACCAGCAAATCTTGCGAAGACCCGGCGGACCGCGATCCGCCCCGGACCGCCCGCGCCAGCCAGGCGCTGCCTCGCAAGGGTCAACTGACAGGAGAGATGTCGATGAAAACCCATGAAGTGCGCACATATAAATCGGCCGAGAACCTCGCCCGCGAGGATCAGCTTGGCTGGAAGATCGCCGAGGTTGCCGCCGATGATGTAGCGGTGGACGCCGACGTCACCGAGATGATCATCAACCGGATCATCGACAACGCCTCGGTCGCTGCCGCATCTGTCGCGCGGCGCCCGGTCGCCTCGGCCCGCGCGCAGGCGATGGCCCATCCTTACAGCCCAGGCGCGACGGTGTTCGGCGTCGACAGCGGTAAGACGATCTCGCCGGAATGGGCGGCCTATGCCAATGGCGTGGCGGTGCGCGAGCTGGATTTCCACGACACTTATCTGGCGGCGGATTATTCGCATCCCGGCGACAATATCCCGCCGATCCTCGCCGTGGCGCAGCATACCGGCAAATCCGGCGCCGATCTGATCCGCGGTCTTGCAACGGGTTACGAAATTCAGGTCGATCTGGTCACCGGCATCTGCCTGCATGAGCACAAGATCGACCATATCGCCCATCTCGGCCCGTCAGCGGCCGCTGGCATCGGCACGCTTCTGGGCCTGCCGACCGAGGTGATCTTTCAGGCCGTCCAGCAGGCGCTGCATGTCACCACCACCACCCGCCAGTCGCGCAAGGGCGAGATCTCGTCCTGGAAAGCCTATGCTCCGGCCTTCGCGGGCAAGATGGCGATCGAAGCCGTAGACCGGGTGATGCGCGGTGAAGGCGCGCCATCCCCCGCATGGGAGGGTGAGGACGGCTTTATCGCCTATCTGCTGTCGGGGCCGGGCACGGTCTATCACGTGCCGCTGCCCGAGAAGGGCGAGGCGAAGCGCGCAATCCTGGACACCTATACCAAGGAGCATTCGGCGGAATACCAGTCTCAGGCGCTGATTGACCTGGCCCGCCGCATGGGGCGGAAGATCGGCGATCTGAGCCAGATCGACAATATCGTGATTCACACCAGCCATCACACCCATTACGTGATCGGCACCGGCGCGGGCGACCCGCAGAAGATGGATCCCAAGGCCAGCCGCGAGACGCTGGACCATTCGATCATGTATATCTTCGCGGTCGCGCTAGAGGATGGCGGCTGGCACCACGAGAAATCCTATGCGCCGGAGCGTGCCAACCGTCCCGAGACGGTCGAATTGTGGCACAAGATCTCGACCACCGAGGACAAGGAATGGACGCGGCGCTATCACTCCAAGGACCCGAAAGAAAAGGCCTTTGGCGGGCGCGTCGTCGTGACGATGAAAGATGGCAGCGTGGTCGAGGATGAGCTGGCGCTGGCCGACGCCCACCCCGATGGCGCGCGGCCCTTCATCCGCGAGAACTACAAGAAGAAATTCCTGACCCTGTCGGACGGTATCATCGCCGCCGCCGAGCAGGAGCGCTTCCTGCAGGCGGTCGAGGCTCTGGCTGATCTGAAGGCCGGCGATCTGGCGGCGCTGAACTTCATCGTCGAGGCCGGAAAACTGGGCGAGCAGCGCCCGACGGGGATTTTCGACTTCGGAAAATAAGGGAGGACAACATGGCCAAGAAAGCCAAGAAATCCGTGGCGCTGTCGGGGGTCGAGGCCGGGAATACTGCGCTTTGCACCGTGGGCGAGACCGGCAACGACCTGCATTACCGGGGCTATGACATTCTCGACATCGCCGAGGCCGCGACATTCGAGGAGATCGCGCATCTGCTGGTCCATGGCGAATTGCCGACCAAGGCGCAGCTTGCCGCCTATGAGGCCAAGCTTGCGCGGCTGCGCGGGCTGCCTGCCTCGGTCAAGGCGGTGCTGGAACAGCTGCCCGCCGCCGCCCATCCGATGGATGTGATGCGCACCGGGGTCTCGGCACTTGGCTGTGCGCTGCCCGAGGCGCATGACCATAATCTGGCGGGCGCGCGCGACATTATCGACCGTCTGATGGCGTCGCTGGGGTCGATGCTACTGTATTGGTATCATTACAGCCAGAATGGCCGCCGGATCGAGGTCGAGGGCGATGAAGCTTCGATCGCCGAACATTTCCTGCGGCTGTTGCATGGCAAGACGCCAAGCGACAGCCAGATCCGGGCGATGCAGACCTCTCTGATCCTCTATGCGGAACATGAATTCAACGCCTCGACCTTCACCGGGCGCATGGTCGCGGGGACGGGCGCGGATATGTATTCCGCGATCACCGCCGCCATCGGTGCGCTGCGTGGACCGAAACATGGCGGCGCGAATGAGGTCGCTTTCGACATCCAGTCCCGCTATGGCTCGCCCGACGAGGCGGCCGAAGATATTCGCCGGCGCGTCGCTGAAAAACAGATCGTGATCGGCTTCGGCCATCCGGTATATACCGTGGCCGATCCGCGCAACGAGGTCATCAAGCGGGTGGCGAAGCAGCTGTCCGAGGAATCGGGCGATACGCGGATGTTCGACATTGCCGAGCGGATCGAGACGGTGATGGCGGAAGAACGCAAGATGTTCCCCAATCTCGACTGGTTCAGCGCGGTGTCCTATTACCAGATGGGCGTGCCGACGGCGATGTTCACGCCCCTCTTCGTGATCTCGCGCAGCTCCGGCTGGGGGGCGCATGTGATCGAGCAGCGCGAGGACGGAAAGATCATCCGACCCTCGGCGCATTATACCGGACCGGAGAACCGGGAATTTGTGCCGCTCGCGAAGCGGGGATGATCCAAGCGGCGGCGGTGCTGAGCGGTGAGCGTTCGCACCGTTGGGCGCGGAACGCGCCCGCCATGGGGCGGGCGTACGCGTGGCTGCCGCTGGCGCGACAGCCGGGGCGAGGCGGATCTCGGCGCAGAGCTTTGAAGAACAAGAAGGATGGAACACATGCCATATCTCATCGGATCCGATTATCCCGACCGCCCTGCGGGCGAGCGCTTTCAGGAATTGCTGGATGCGCCCGGCATCCTGCGCTTGCCCGGCGCGCATAACGGCCAGTCGGCGCTGCAGGCCAAGGCGGCGGGGTTCGAGGCGCTGTATCTGTCGGGCGCGGCGATGACGGCCTCGATGGGGCTGCCGGATCTGGGGATCATCACCGTGGATGAGGTCGCATTCTTCATCCGCCAGATCGCGCGGGCCAGCCAGTTGCCGCTGCTGGTGGACGGCGATACCGGCTATGGCGAGGCGTTGAATGTCATGCATATGGTGCGCAGCTTCGAGGATGCGGGCGCCGGCGCGGTGCATCTGGAAGACCAGCTTCTGCCGAAGAAATGCGGCCATCTGAACGACAAGAAACTGGCAAGGGCCGAGGATATGGCCGCCAAGGTCGCCGCCGCCGCCAGGGCCCGCCGCCATCTGCGCATCATCGCCCGCACCGACGCCGCCGCCAGCGAGGGGATCGAAGGCGCGGTCGCGCGAGCCAAACTCTATGTCGAGGCCGGTGCCGATGCGATCTTCCCCGAGGCGCTGACCTCGGTCGAGATGTTCAAGGAGGTCCGCGCCGCGCTGCCCGGTGTGAAACTTCTGGCCAACATGACCGAATTCGGGCGCACCCCGGCGTTGACGGCGCAGGAATTCGAGGATCTGGGTTACGATATGGTGATCTGGCCGGTCTCGTCGCTGCGGGTCGCGAACAAGGCGCAGGAAAAGCTTTATGCGACGCTGGCGCGCGACGGGGCTACCACGGCGATGCTGGACGAGATGCAGACGAGGCAGGAGCTTTACGAGACCATCAAGCTCGGCGAATTCGAGGCGCTTGACGCAACCATCGCCGCCTCGGTGGCGCCGGACTGGCAAGCCTGACCGCCTTGTGACCCGCCGCCGATAAATCAGCGCCGCACCCTTTCGGGAGCGACGTTTTTCGTGGCGGTGCTCATCCGGCTCACGCCGCCCGCGGCCGGACCCGTGTGCCGAAGATTGTCAAAGCAGCAATTCGGCCTCGCTGCCGGCCATTTCGGCGCTGTATTCGGGCGGTGCTCTGGCCGGGCCGATCAGAGGCGCGCGCACCGGACCAAGCAGCGCGCTTCCCTGTCCCAGCAGCGAGCCGCGCTCGCCGCCGATCACCGCGAGCGAGCCGGGCATGCCGGTGCGCCCGGTCCCTTTCGGCGCGCCGAGCAGCATGCGGTTGTCAACGATACGCACTCTCTGCGCTGCGCGGGGCGGTATCGCAAGCTGCGCCGGATCGGCCGCGGCGAATCGATTATAGGTTGCCGACATGTCCCGCATCCCCTCGAAGCCCCGCGCCTGCAAGCCTGCCCGAAGCTCATCGAAACGTGCCAGATAACGAGTCGCATGGACTTGCGTGCGCGAATGAAACGCACCCGCCGCCTTGCGCCAGTCGCCGAATTCGGCCTGAAGTTCGCTGACGAAGCGCGCCGCATAGCGGGCATTGTTCAGAGGGTCGAACATCTCGGCCACCGAGGCGAAATGCATGCCGTGCCACCGGTAATTCAGCTGGAAACAGCCGATATCGAGGTTCAGCCGGCCACGCGCGACCCGATCCTCGGCAAAGGCGAGCGCACTGCCGGGATCGTCGAACCAGCTTCCCTTGCCCTCTGCATTTACGCTCCAGGCCCAGGGGCGGACGACGCCGTCGCGATTGCGCCCGGTCTCGGTCAGGGTCAGCGCGCCAAGAATATCTGGCGGCACCCCGGCCTCGGCCGCGGCGGTCTGCGATGCCCATTCGCATAGCGCTGCCGGCTGTTCCGGCGCGGCGCGCGCAAGCTGCGGCAGAAGCAGAAGCAGAAGGAATACGAATCGCATGACGCTCAGCCTAGCCGAGGTGCATTAACGCGTGGTTGATCTCTGAATCAGACGTGGCGTTTTGCATTCTTCGCGCCGATGACTTACATCGCCCGGAGCCGTGCGAAGCGCATCAGAGCCTGCGCGGCGGATCGGGTTTAACGCGAGCAGATGCGGATGAATGTCACCGAACAGGCAAGGCTCTCGGTCGCGCCGATGATGGACTGGACCGACAGGTTCTGCCGTGGGTTTCACCGGATCCTCTCGCGGGAGGCCCTGCTTTACACCGAGATGGTGACCGCCGCCGCGATCATCCATGGCCCCCGTGCGCGGCTGTTGCGTCGGGACGCGCCCGAGAACCCGGTGGCCTTGCAGATCGGCGGCTCGGACCCCGAAGAGCTGCGCCGGGCCACCGCGCTGGCCGCGCCCTTCGGATATGACGAGGTCAACCTGAATGTCGGCTGCCCCTCGGATCGGGTGCAGTCGGGTTGTTTCGGCGCCGTGCTGATGAAGACGCCGGGGCTGGTGGCGGAATGCGTCCGCGCCATGATCGCCGAAAGCGCGGTCGAGGTGACGGTGAAATGCCGCATCGGCGTGGACGATCAGGACCCTGACACGGTGCTGCCCGATTTCCTGAACCAGATGCAGGATGCCGGGGTGCGGCGGATCACCATCCACGCGCGCAAGGCCTGGCTGGAGGGGCTGAGCCCCAAGGACAACCGCGAGATTCCGCCGCTGGATTATCCGCTGGTGCATCGCATGAAGACCCGGTTCCCGGAACTGCATCTGTCGATCAATGGCGGCATCGCGCCGGGCATGATCGAGGACCAGCTCTGGCTGATGGACGGGGTGATGGTGGGCCGCGCCGCCTATCATCAGCCCTGGGACATCCTTGGCGAAGCGGACCGGCTCTGGAACCGCGAGCCGCCCTGCAAAGGCCCCGTGGAGGCGGCGCTGGCGATGCGCCCGCAGATCGTGGCCTGGCTGGAGGAGGGCGCGCGGATCCATCAGATCACGCGGCATATGCTGGGGCTGTTTCATGGCCGACCCGGTGCGCGACTGTGGCGGAGAGTGCTCAGCGAGGGTGCGCATAAGGCGCAGAGCCCGGCCGAGGGGCTGGCGCTCTACGATGCGGCGCTCGACCAGATCCGCGGCGCGATGGCAGCGGCATGACCGCAACGCTGCTGATGCCCCTGCTCACGCTGACCGCGGCCGGTGCCTTTGCCGGGGTGCTCGCGGGGCTTTTGGGCGTTGGCGGCGGGATCGTTCTGGTGCCGGTCCTGCTGTCGGTGTTCGGCCAGATGGGTTACGGCTCGCCCGATCTGATGCAGATTTGCCTGGCCACCTCGCTGGCGACGATCATCGTGACCTCGGCGCGCTCGGTCATGGCCCATCACCGCCGAGGCGCGGTCGACTGGCCGATCTTGCGGGACTGGGCGCCGGGCATCGCGCTTGGCGCCGGGATCGGGGTGCTGACCGTAGCGCAGCTGCGCAGCGAGACGCTTCAGGTTATCTTTGCCGTGCTGGTCATCGTCATCGCCAGCTATATGCTGCTCGGTCGCGCGGATTGGCGTCTGGCCGAGACCATGCCGCGGGGTCCGGTGAAATATGTCTATGCGGGGATCACCGGCTTCTGCTCTGTGCTTCTGGGGATCGGTGGCGGCTCAATGGGGGTGCCGCTGATGACGCTGCACGGGCGGCCGATCCATCGCGCCGTGGCCACGGCGGCAGGGTTTGGCGGGCTGATCGCGCTGCCATCGACGGCGCTGTTCCTTTTGACCCCGGCCGACAACCCGCCGCCCGGCACATTCGGCGCGGTGAACCTGCCTGCCTTTCTCATCATCATCGCCATGACGTTGCTGACCGCGCCGCTCGGCGCGGCGCTGGCGCATCGCAGCGATCCGCGGCGGCTGAAGCGGATCTTCGCGTTGTTCCTTGCCCTGGTTGCGGTCAATATGCTGCGCAAATCGCTTTTCTGAAAGGATCCCGCAATGTCTCACGGCCCCGCCCAACCGATCTCGGCTCGTCCGGGCAATGCGCTGCGCGGCGAGGCTGTGATCCCCGGCGACAAGTCGATCAGTCACAGGGCGCTGATCCTGGGCGCGATGGCGGTGGGGCGCAGCCATATCACAGGTCTTCTCGAAGGTCAGGATGTGCTGGACACCGCCAAGGCGATGCAGGCTTTCGGTGCAAAGGTCGAGCGCCTCGGGCCGGGTGAATGGATCGTCGATGGCGTCGGCGTCGGCGGTTTCGCGGAACCCGAGAGCGTGATCGATTGCGGCAATTCCGGTACCGGGGTGCGGCTGATCATGGGGGCGATGGCGACCACGCCGATCACGGCCACCTTCACCGGCGATGCCAGCCTCTCGAAGCGCCCGATGCGCCGCATCACCGACCCGCTGAGCCTGTTCGGCGCCGAGATCACCTCGCGCGAGGGCGGGCTGCTGCCGGTGACCATCAAGGGGGCCGTGGACGCGCTGCCGGTGCGCTATCGGACCCCGGTGGCCTCGGCGCAGATCAAGTCGGCAGTGCTGCTCGCCGGGCTGAACGCGCCGGGCGAGACCGTGGTGATCGAGGCCGAGCCGACGCGGGATCATTCCGAACGGATGTTGGCCGGATTTGGCGCGATCATCACCACCGAGACGACGGAAGAGGGCCGCGTCATCACGCTGAAAGGTCAGCCCGAGCTTGTCGCCCAGAAGGTCGCCGTGCCGCGCGACCCGTCTTCCGCGGCCTTCCCTGTCGCGGCGGCGCTGATCGTGCCGGGGTCCGTGATCCGGGTGAATGGAATCAGCCGCAACCCGACGCGGGACGGGCTTTACGTGACGCTGGCCGAGATGGGTGCGAATCTCACCTGGGAAAACGACCGCGAGGAGGGCGGCGAGCCGGTCGCCGATCTGATCGTCCGTCATTCGGCACTGCGCGGGGTCTGTGTCCCGCCGGAACGGGCGGCCTCGATGATCGACGAATTCCCGATCCTCTCGGTGATCGCGGCGATGGCCGATGGCGACACGGTGATGAATGGCGTGGCCGAGCTGAGGGTCAAGGAATCCGACCGGATCGATGCCATGGCCAAGGGGCTGCGCGCCAATGGCGTCGAGGTTTCCGAGACAGGCGACAGCATGACCGTCCACGGCAAGGGGATCATTCCAGGAGGGGGGGCGCCGGTCGAGACCTATCTGGACCACCGCATCGCGATGTCATTCCTTGTCGCAGGTCTGGCTGCGCAAGCCGCGATCGCCGTCGATGACGGCGCCGCCATCGCGACCTCTTTCCCGGATTTCGTGCCGCTCATGCGCGGGCTCGGGGCCGCGTTGGGTTAATCCGTATCGATCCTGATGTCCGGGGATGAGCGTCTGCTGACGCGCTCATCGCATTTCGCCTCGATATTGTTGCCGTCGGGATCGAGAACAAAGGCCGCGTAATATCCCGGATGGTAATCGCGGGGACCGGGGGCGCCGTTATCCCTGCCGCCCGCGCCGAGTGCCGCGGCATAGAAGCGCTTCACGGCATTCCGGTCGCTGGCCTGAAAGCACAGATGCACCCTGCTGGGGGCCTCGCCGGGGGCGATCTGGTCGATCATCAGCTCGTCGCACTCCATCCAGTCCCGCCCGCGCCCGCTGCAATCCCCGCGGCCAAGCGCATCGAGCACCGCCTGGTAGAACTCTCGCGCACGGCCGAAGTCCGACACGCGCAGATGGATATGGTCGATCAATCGTCCCTGATAATAGCTCATCAATACGCTCCCTCGGGCGCAACGCCCCGTTTGCTGACAGGTTCCGCCAACCTCTGGACCCGGCGCGTGCTTTGCGGCATAGACAGGGCAGGAACGGCAAAGGAGCTTGCCCATGTGGATCGTTGACCGCATTCTGACCTGGTGGCGAGGGCAGACGCTGAACACTCAGATCTGGACCGCGCTGCATGGCGATAAGGTCGGCGAAGACGATCAGGGTAACATCTATTACCAGTCAAAGAACGGAAAACGTCGCTGGGTGATCTATCACGGCGAATCCGAGGCCAGCCGGGTGCCGGTCGAATGGCATGGCTGGCTGCACCACACCTATAAGGAACCGCCGACGAAGAATCCGCTGCCGCGCCGCGAGTGGGAGCTTCCGCATCAGATGAACATGACCGGAACCCCGCAGGCCTATCGCCCGAAATCCTCGCTTTATCTCGCCGATCCGAAAGAGCGCAGCGATTACGACGCCTGGCAGCCCGAGTAATACCGCCAAGCTGCCGGTTTCGTGAACCCGAGGGATGGGCTCGGGACTTGCCCGACGCCCTGCGGATCGGGCATGTAACTGCGGCAGGCGCTGATGACCCCGCGCCGCAACACCGCCGACATCTGGAATGAACCGCCATGATCCGCAACAGTATCGCCGCCACCCTCGCCCTGCTCGCCAGTGCCGCGGCGCTGCCCGCTTCGGCGCAGAGCGGGGTCGAGACCAGCCGTGGTAGTGGCGCGGTGCTGCGTGCGCTCGACAAGGTGACCAGCCAGCTCACCGACCTGGAACTCGCGCCCGGCGAGGCGGCGGATATCGGGCGGCTGAATGTCCGTCTGGGAGAGTGCCGCTATCCCTCTGCGGACCCGAATTCGGATGCGTTCGCGCAGCTTGTCATCACCGACCGCAACAGCAGCGCGACCTTGTTTGACGGCTGGATGATCGCGTCTTCCCCGGCCCTCTCTGCGCTCGACGATGCGCGTTACGATGTCTGGGTGCTGGGCTGCCAAAGCGCCTGACGTTCGGGAAGGGGCAGGGCGGCAAGATCTGCGTCAAGCCTGATCGCGGCTGACAGGCGTCGATGATATTCGACCCGCGGAATGGTCTGACCGCCCATCGAGACCAGATGCCCGGTCGGATACTGCGTATCGAACAGCGCAAAGCCGCATTGCGCCAGATGCGCCGACAGCCAGATCAACGCCGCTTTCGACGCATTGTCGCGCTGCGAGAACATGCTTTCGCCGAAAAACGCCCCGCCGATGCTCAGCCCGAACACACCGCCGATCAGCGCGCCAGCACCGTCGCGGATCTCCAGCGAATGGGCATGGCCCTTGGCATGCAGCGCGGCGTAAAGCCGGGAGAGCGGCTCGTTGATCCAGGTTTCGTCGCGATCCGCGCAGCCCCGCACCACCGCCATGAAGTCCCGGTTCAGCGTGGCCTGCCAGTCGCAACGCCGCAGATGCCGCCGCATCGAGCGCGAAACATGGACCCTACCCACCGGCAGCACGCCTCGCTCGGGCGGATCGAACCAGTGCAACGCCGGATCGCTCGCCGAAACCGCCATGGGGAAGATGCCATTGGCATAGCCCCACAGCATCTGTTCCGGTGTGATCAAGCGGGCGCGTTCTCCGATAGCCATTTCTCGAGCCAATGGATCGAGTAATCGCCGGACTGGATATCTGGCTCCTGCAACAGAGCGGTAAAGAGCGGCATGGTGGTGTCCACCCCGTCCACGATCAGTTCGGACAGCGCGCGGGACAGCCGCGCCAGCGCCTCGGGCCGGTCGCGGCCATGCACGATCAGCTTGCCGATCAGGCTGTCGTAATAGGGTGGGATGACATAGCCGTCATAAATCGCGCTATCCATCCGCACGCCAAGCCCGCCCGGCGCGTGAAACTGCGTGATCTTGCCCGGAGAGGGGCTGAAATTCGGCAGTTTCTCGGCGTTGATCCGAACCTCGATGGCATGGCCGCCGATGTTCAGATCGTCCTGCGACAGCTCCATCTGCTCACCGGCGGCGACGCGGATCTGTTCGCGCACGAGATCGACGCCGAAAATGGCTTCGGTCACCGGGTGTTCGACCTGAAGCCGCGTGTTCATCTCGATGAAATAGAACTCGCCGTCCTCATAGAGAAACTCGATCGTGCCCGCGCCGATATAGCCCAGCTTCTGCATCGCGTCAGAGCAGATCTTGCCGATACGCGCCCGCTCTGCCGGGCTGATCGACGGGCCGGGGGCTTCCTCCAGCACCTTCTGGTGACGGCGTTGCAGGGAGCAATCCCGCTCGGCCAGATGCACTGCATTGCCCTTGCCGTCGCCAAAGACCTGGATCTCGATATGGCGCGGCCTTTGCAGGTATTTTTCGATATAGACATCGGGGTTGCCGAAGGCGGCCTTGGCTTCCGAACGGGCCGTGCGGAAGGCGACTTCCAGCCCCTTTTCGTCATGCGCGACCTTCATGCCGCGCCCGCCGCCACCGGCGGTAGCCTTGATGATGACCGGATAGCCGATTTCAGCGGCGACCCGCTTGGCGTCATCGACCTCGTTCACCCCGCCTTCTGATCCGGGAACAACCGGGATGCCCAGATCCTTCGCGGTTTCCTTGGCGGTGATCTTGTCGCCCATGATGCGGATATGTTCGGCCTTGGGGCCGATGAAGGTGATGCCGTGATCTTCCAGCATCTGCGCGAAGGCGGCGTTTTCGGACAGGAACCCGTATCCCGGATGAACGGCCTGAGCGCCGGTGATCTCGCAGGCGGCGATGATCGCGGCGGGGTTCAGATAGCTGTCAGTTGAAGAGGGCGGGCCGATGGCGACCGACTCGTCGGCCATGCGGACATGCATCGCATTGGCGTCGGCGGTCGAGTGGACGGCGACGGAGCGGATGCCCATCTCGCGCGCGGCGCGAATGACGCGCAGCGCGATCTCGCCGCGATTGGCGATCAGGATCTTGTCGAACATCCCGGCCTCATTCCACGACCATCAGGGGCGCGCCATATTCGACCGGCGTGCCGTCATCGACCAGAATGCGCTTTACCGTTCCAGATTTGGGCGACGGGATGTGGTTCATCGTCTTCATCGCCTCGACGATCAGCAGCGTGTCACCCTCGGCGACCTTCTGGCCAACGCTGACGAAGGGCGCAGCACCCGGTTCGGCCGAGAGGTAGGCCGTGCCGACCATGGGCGAGGTCACAGCGCCGGGCAGATCCGCCGGATCGGCATCGCCGCCGGTTGCGCCGGGCGTTGCCGTCGGCGTGGCCGGGGCCTGAGGTGCCGCAGCGGGGGCAGGGGCGAGTGCGGCCGGCGCCATAGCGGGCGCGGCCTGCACGATCTGCTGCTTGCCATGTTTGGACAGGCTGACCGTCAGCCGGTCATTCTCGCCATATTCGCGCTTGACGCTGAGTTCCGAAAGCTCGCTGCTGTTCAGAAGCTCTGCCAGCGACTGAATGAACGCGACGTCGCTTTCATGATTCTTGCCGGATTTCCCGAATGCGGTCATGAGGATCCTCTGCCTTCTGTGCCCGCGTCTCACGCGCGGTAATCAATTGGCGGCTTATACCGCGTATTAACCACCAAGTGAACGGAAATTGGCGGCGAATCAAGCCCGTCCGGCGCGACTTGGCGGTGATTTCACCCGATAATATGGGCGCCGATGCGGCGCGGCCACAAGAGATGGTATCTGCCGGACGACATGCGCGGGATGCTGCGGCCAGAACCGCGCCCCGCGCGCGGTGACGCGGCGCTCAGCCTCGCCCCGCCTTTTCAGCCACGCCCGAAAGCCCCTCGCGTCGCGTTAGCTCGTCTGCGACATCGGCCAGCGACAGGCCCCGCGAGGCCAGCATGACGGCGAGGTGATAGACCACGTCCGCCGCCTCCGAGCCCAGCCGGTCACGGTCGCCCTTGACCGCCTCGATGATCGCCTCGACGGCCTCTTCGCCGAATTTTTCGGCGCATTTCTCGGGGCCTTTGGCCAGCAGCTTCGCGGTCCAGCTTTCCTCGGGATCGGCGGACTTGCGGGCGGCGATGGTCGCGTCCAGCCGGCCGAAGGCGTCGTAATCGCTCATGTCAGCCTCACGGGGATGCCGGCAGAGGCCATATGGGCCTTGGCCTCGCCGATGGTGTAGGTGCCGAAATGGAAGATCGAGGCGGCCAGCACCGCGCTTGCCCCGCCCTCGACCACGCCCTCGACAAGGTGATCCAGCGTCCCGACCCCGCCCGACGCGATCACCGGCACATCCACAGCGTCCGCAATGGCGCGGGTCAGCGGCAGGTTGAATCCGGATTTCGTGCCGTCGCGGTCCATCGAGGTCAGCAGGATTTCTCCGGCACCTTTCTCAGCCACGAGCCGGGCGAACGCCACCGCGTCGATGCCGGTCGGCCTGCGCCCGCCATGGGTGAAGATCTCCCAGCGCCCGTCTTCGGTGGTCTTGGCGTCGATGGCGCAGACGATGCACTGGCTGCCGAAACGGTCAGCGGCCTCGGCGATCACGTCAGGATTTGCCACCGCAGCCGAATTGAACGACACCTTGTCCGCCCCCGCCAAGAGCAGCGCGCGCACATCGCGATGCGTGCGCACGCCCCCGCCCACGGTCAGCGGCACGAAACATTGCTCTGCCGTGCGCGTGACCACATCGAACATGGTCCCGCGATTCTCATGAGTGGCGTGAATATCCAGAAAACAGATCTCGTCGGCGCCCGCCGCGTCGTAGGCCTTGGCGGCCTCGACCGGGTCGCCGGCATCGACCAGATCGACGAAATTCACGCCCTTGACCACGCGGCCATCGGCAACATCGAGACAGGGAATGATGCGGGTCTTCAGCATGGGGTGACAGATAGCCTTCCCGGAACGGCGAGGGAAGGGCTCAGCGAGCCGGACCGTCATCGTCGTCCGGCCCCTTCAGGATCAGCGCGTGAAACAGCGCCGCCGCCGCCCCGCCGAACAGGATCGCCCAGAAGATATTGCTTTGCGACAGCTCGAAGACGGCCCAGCCCAATGGCAGCACGACACAGGCCACACGGACCCAGAGCTTGCGGAAGAATGGGTGGTTCGGGTCGATCAGCATAATCCTGTCATAGCCGCGGATCCAAGGCGCGGGAAGGGGGCGCTGCCCCCTCGCCAGCCGGTGCTGGCTCACCCCCGGGATATTTCGCTCAGGGTGAGATCAGCCGCGCAGCGCCGCCAGCGCCGCGCCGAGATCCAGCGCGCCATCGTAAAGGGCCCGGCCCGAGATCGCCCCGGCGATCACCCCGGTGTCGCGCAAGGCGGTCAGATCCTCCATCGAGGAGACCCCGCCCGAGGCGATGACCGGGATCGAGACGGCGCGGGCCAGCGCCTCGGTCGCGGCGATGTTCGGCCCGCCCATCGCGCCGTCGCGATCGATATCCGTATAGATGATCGCCGCCACCCCGGCATCCTCGAAGCTGCGCGCGAGATCGGCGGCTTCGACGGTGGTGTCCTCGGCCCAGCCTTTTGTCGCGACATAGCCCTTGCGGGCGTCGATGCCGACCGCGACCTGACCGGGGAAGGCGGAAGCGGCCTGTCGCACCAGATCCGGGTTCTCGACCGCCACGGTGCCAAGGATCACGCGGCGCAGCCCCTTGCCGAGCCACATCTCGATCGTCGCCATGTCGCGGATTCCGCCGCCGAGCTGGGCCGGGATGCCGGTCGCCGACAGGATCGCCTCGACCGCCGCCGCGTTCACCGGCTGGCCGGCGAAGGCGCCGTTCAGATCGACCAGATGCAGCCACTCTGCGCCAGCCTCCTGGAAGGCTTGTGCCTGCGCCGCCGGATCGGTGCCGAACACCGTCGCGGCCTCCATGTCGCCGCGCAGCAGGCGCACGCAATTTCCATCCTTCAGGTCGATGGCAGGGTAGAGGATCATCGCGCGGGCTCCGGTCTCGTGTTGCGCCGGGCTTTGCCACAGGGGCGGGTCAGGGGCAAGCACGGCCTCCGTCGCGTCAAGCAGCTTTGGGACCCTACGTCAGACTTGCGTGAATCGCCGCCCTGGCCTTTCATCCCCGAAAGCGATGATCTCAGGGAGGAGACCATGAAGACGTTTGCACTGGCCGCCGCGCTCGGCCTGCTGGCCGGGGCCGCATCCGCCGATCCGATCGAGGGGCTGTGGCAGACCCAGCCCGATGAGGGCGCCTTTGCCTATGTCCAGATCGGGCCTTGCGGCGACGCCTATTGCGGGACCATCACCCGCAGCTTCAAGGGCACCTCGGAGTATCAGTCGCCAAATATCGGCAAGCAGATCGTCATCGGCATGGCCCCTCAGGGGGGCGGCGATTACAAGGGCAAGGTGCTGCGCCCGGCCGACGGCAAGATCTATAACGGCAAGGCGAGCGTCAACGGCGACCGCATGAATCTTGCGGGTTGCGTGGCCGGTGGCCTGATCTGCAAGAACCAGACCTGGGCAAGGATCCAGTAAGCCGGCCGAGGGAATTTCAGAGGCAGCCATGCGGGCGGTCCCGGTTGGACCGCCCGCTTTTTTCAGGCTCAGGGATTCCAGCTCAGGAAATTCGCGATCAGCCGCAGCCCGACCTCCTGCGATTTCTCGGGATGGAACTGGGTGCCGATGATGTTGTCGCGCCCGACAATCGCCGTCACCGGTCCGCCGTATTCGACATCGGCCAGCAGATGCGCGGTGTCGGCAGGGTGGAACTGCCAACCATGCACGAAATAGGCGTGATCCCCGTCCGCGATCCCGTCCAGCACCGGATGCGCGCCGCGAAGCCGCAGATCGTTCCAGCCCATATGCGGCACTTTCAGCGCCGGATCGGCCGGGCGGATCGCGCCGATCTCGCCGCCGATCCAGCCGAGTCCCGGCGTCTCGCGATACTCATGCCCGGTCGTTGCCAGCATCTGCATCCCCACGCAGATCCCCATGAACGGCACCGCGCGGTTCTCGACCGCCTCGCGCAGCGCCTCGACCATGCCCGGCACCGCGTCCAAAGCCGCCTTGCAGGACGGAAACGCCCCGTCACCCGGCAGCACGATCCGGTCGGCCCGCGCCACGGTTTCGGGGTCCGAGGTCACCGTCACCTCTGCCCCCGCCGCGCGGCCCATCCGTGTAAAGGCCTTTTCAGCCGAGTGAAGATTGCCGCTGTCGTAATCGACAAGCGCCACGCGCATCACAGCGCCCCTTTTGTCGAGGGCAGCACGCCGGCCATGCGCGGATCGGGCTCGACCGCCTCGCGCAGCGCCCGGGCCACCGCCTTGAAGGCGGCCTCGGCGATATGGTGGCTGTTGATCCCGTGCAGCGCATCGACATGCAGCGTGATGCCGCCATGCGTGGCCAGCGCCTGGAAGAACTCGCGCACCAGCTCGGTGTCGAACCGCCCGATCTGCTGGGTCGGGAAATCGACATTCCACACCAGATAGGGCCGTCCCGAAAGATCCAGCGCGGCGCGGACCAGCGCGTCATCCATCGCCAGCAGGAAGGCGCCATAGCGCCGGATGCCGGTCTTGTCGCCCAGAGCCTCGCGCAGAGCCTGGCCGATGGCGATGCCGCAATCCTCGACCGTGTGGTGATCGTCGATATGGGTATCGCCCTTCGCATTGACGTCCAGATCGATCAGCGCATGGCGCGAGAGCTGATCCAGCATGTGATCGAAGAAGCCGACGCCGGTGCGGTTCTCGTACACCCCGCTTCCGTCGAGATTCACCCGCACCTCGATCTGCGTCTCTGCCGTGTTCCGGCTGATGCTCGCCTCGCGCATAGGACTGACCCTTCAGCAAAATCTCACGCCTTATACGCCGCCGCAGCCGGAAGCCCAATGCTTCCGCTCACCTTCCGCGGCGGAGCGGGTGGCCAAGCCAACGCGGATGTGACATAAGCGCCACCCTCAATTGCATCTGTGCCGTAAAAGTTAACCAACGAAAGGATTTACATGTCCGATCCGAACGATCCGCAGGCGCGGCATCCGGGAGATCCGCATCGCGATCATCCCGGATATCCCGGCGATCCTGCCCGCGAGAACCCCATTCTCGAGGGGCGCGAGCCCGAAACCGAGGAAGAACCGATCCCGGTGCCGGAAGGCCCGACCGAGGTGATCGACACCGATTACGAGATCGGTCAGGACAATCTCAGCCATAGCTTCCGGCTGGAATTCGATGTCCACAAGCCGGTCTTCACCATCTCGGCGCTCTCGGTGATCGCGGTCACGCTCGCCGCGCTGATCTTCCAGACGCAGCTCGACCCGTTCTTTGCCGGGATGCGCGACTGGCTGACCGGCAATCTCGCCTGGTTCTTCATCTTCGCCGGCAATATCTTCGTGTTGCTCTGCGTCGGGCTGATCCTGTCACCGCTTGGCAATGTCCGTCTCGGCGGACCCGAAGCCACTCCCGATTTCACCCTAACCGGGTGGTTCGCGATGCTGTTCGCGGCCGGGATGGGGATCGGGCTGATGTTTTACGGCGTCTCCGAACCGATGAGCCATTTCGACAGCTCGCTGGCCGGTATCACCGTCGAAAACGGTGTGCGCACCGACTGGGCGCCGCTTGGCGGGGCCGAGGGCGACGAGCTGGGCGCGCGCCGTCTGGGCATGGCCGCGACGATCTATCACTGGGGGCTGCACCCCTGGGCGATCTATGCCGTGGTGGCGCTCGCGCTGGCGTTGTTCAGCTATAACAAGGGGCTTCCGCTGACCATGCGTTCGGTGTTCTATCCGATGCTGGGCGAGCGTGTGTGGGGCTGGCCGGGTCATGTCATCGACATCATGGCGGTGTTCGCGACCATCTTCGGGCTTGCGACCTCGCTGGGCTTCGGCGCGCAGCAGGCGACGGCAGGGCTGGATTTCCTCTTCGGAATCACCGCGTCGAACACCAATATGGTGATCCTGATCCTGGCGATCACGGCCGTGGCGATGTTCTCGGTCGTGGCCGGGGTCGACAAGGGCGTGAAGCGGCTCTCCGAGATCAACATGATTCTCGCCTTCCTGCTCCTGATCTTCGTGATCGTGGTCGGGCCGACCATGGCGATCGTGAGCGGCTTCTTCGGCAATCTGAAAGCCTATGCGCAGGAATTCATCCCGCTTTCCAACCCGTTCGGGCGCGAGGATGACAATTTCCGCCACGGCTGGACGGCCTTCTACTGGGCCTGGTGGATCAGCTGGTCACCCTTTGTGGGCATGTTCATCGCGCGGGTCTCGCGCGGGCGGACGGTGCGCCAGTTCCTGATTGCGGTGCTGCTCGTGCCGGCGCTGATCTCGGTGCTGTGGATGACCACCTTCGGCGGCACGGCGATCTCGATGACGCTGGCGGGCTTCGAAGGGATCTCGGATGCGACGCTGGAACTGAAGCTGTTCCAGATGTTGTCTCAGCTTCCGCTGACCCAGATCACCTCCTTCATCGGTATCGTGCTGGTGTTGGTGTTCTTCATCACCTCGTCCGATTCGGGCTCGCTGGTGATCGACACCATCGCGGCAGGCGGCAAGGTCAACGCCCCGGTGCCGCAGCGCGTGTTCTGGTGCACCATCGAAGGCCTCGTTGCCATCGCGCTGTTGCTGGCAGGTGGTCTCGGCGCCTTGCAGGCCATGGCGGTATCGACGGGCTTCCCCTTCACCATCGTGCTGCTCGGAGCCTGCTGGGCCATCGTCAGCGGGCTGATCGCCGAACGCCGCGAGGCGCGCGGCTGACCCATTGCGCAGCGCCACTGCGCAGCCAGGTGCCGGACGGGCGGGGATTTCCCCGCCCGTTCTTGTTTTTCGGACACAGTGCTGTAAGAAGATTGCTGATGTTTTTTCGTCGGGATCGCCCATGACAAGTTTTGCGGACAGCGAAAAGCGCCTCATCGCAGCGCTCGCCCGGATCGAGCAGGCGCTCGACCGGGGCCCCGGGCCGCAAGCCCAGTCCGATGCGCCGCAGCCCGGCGAAGCCGCCGCGCAGGACAGCGCCGAGCTGACCCGGCTGCAATCCGAAAACACCGCGCTGAAACGCCGTCTCGCCGAAACCGGCGAGGAATTGGCCCGGCTCGCCGCCGCGAATGAGGCGTTATCGCAGGCCAATGCCGATCTGACCGCGGACAAAGAGCACGGTTCCGACCCGGCGCTGCGTGCCGAGATCGAGGCGCTGAAAGCCGCCCGCGCCGCCGAGATGGCCGCGCTCGACGACATCATGGCCGGGCTGGAAGGGCTGATCGCGCAGGCCCCGCGCGCCTCGGATGCGCCTTTCGCGGAGGATGTCAGCCCGGCGTCCGGTCATGTCGTTGCATTCGACCAGAACGAGGGCTGAGACATGGATGTGAATTTCACCATCGGCCACAAGGAATACACGCTCCAGGCCCAGGACGGGGAAGAGCGTCTGCTTCGCCGCGCCGCCGCGCTGCTCGATGAAGAGGCCGGAAAGATCACCGAACAGGCCGGTCGCATGCCGGAACCCCGGCTGCTGCTGCTGGCCGGTTTGATGCTAGCCGACCGCTTCAATGCGATGGAAGATCGCGCGCTGACCGCCGAGCGCGAACTGGCCCGGACCCGCTCGGCCGCATCCGGCACCAGCACGGCGGACGTGCTCGACAAGATGGCCGACCTCGCCGCCCGCGCCGAGGATATCGCCCAGCAAGCCGAAAACCGGGGCTGAACCCCGCCGCCGCCCGCTTCGCGGAGGATATTTGGATCAGGGTGAATTCATCCTGACGGAAATATCCCCGCCGGAGGCTCCTGCCCGTGCCGTCACTCGGCCGCGTGGGTCTGTTCCGTCTCGGATCCGGCTTTCATGCGGAAGCCGCGTTCAAGCTGGTCGAACGGGGCCACCGGGTAGTCTCCCGAGAAACACGCATCGCAATATTGCGGGCAGGCGCCGTTGCGGCCCTTCGCCTCGCCGGCGGCGCGATACAGCCCGTCCAGCGACACGAAGGACAGGCTGTCCACCCCGATCCATTCCCGCATCTCCTCGGGCGTCATCTGCGCCGCCAGAAGCTTGTCGCGGTCGGGCGTATCGACGCCGTAGAAACAGGGCCACGCCGTCGGCGGAGAGGCGATGCGGAAATGCACCTCCTTCGCGCCGGCGTCGATGATCATATCCTTGATCTTGCGGCTGGTCGTGCCGCGCACCACCGAATCATCGACCAGCACCACACGCTTCCCCGCGATCAGCGAGCGGTTCACGTTCAACTTGAGCCGCACGCCCATATTGCGGATCTGGTCCGTCGGCTCGATGAAGGTCCGGCCCATATACTGGTTGCGGATGATCCCCATCCCATAGGGAATCCCCGATTCCTGCGCATAGCCGATCGCCGCCGGAGTCCCCGAATCGGGCACCGGGCAGACCAGATCGGCCTCGACCGGGGCTTCGCGCGCCAGTTCGACCCCGATCTGGCGTCGGGTTTCGTAAACCGAGCGCCCGCCAATGATCGAATCGGGGCGCGAGAAATACACATGCTCGAAGATGCAGAAGCGCGAGCCGGTCGGCTGAAAGGGCCGCGAGCTTTCGATCTTGCCCTTTGAAATCACCACCATCTCGCCCGGTTCGACCTCGCGCAGAAACTCGGCGCCGATGATGTCCAGCCCGCAGGTCTCAGATGACAGCGCAAAGCCGTCATCGCCCAGCTTGCCGATGACCAGAGGCCGCACGCCCAACGGATCGCGCACCCCGATCAGCTTTGTGCGTGTCATCGCGATGACCGAGAACGCCCCCTCGACCCGGCGCAGCGCATCCTTCATCCGCTCGGGGATGTTGCGCTGGATCGAGCGCGCCATCAGATGGATGATGCATTCCGAATCGCTGCCCGACTGAAAGATTGACCCCCGCTCGATCAGCTCGCGCCGAAGCGAATCGGCGTTGGTAATATTCCCATTATGCGCGATCGCGCAGCCGCCCATGCTGAATTCGCCGAAGAAGGGCTGCACATCGCGGATATGCGCGGCTTTCGCGCCTGCCGTGGAATAGCGCACATGACCGATGGCCAACGGCCCCGGCAGCGTCTCCATCAGCGACTGCTTGGTGAAATTGTCGCGCACATAGCCGAAACGATGGGCGCTGTTGAAGCCACGCTCGCCGTCATGGCTGATGATGCCGCCGGCCTCCTGCCCGCGATGCTGCAGGGCATGCAGGCCGAGCGCCACGAAATTCGCCGCCTCGGCCACGCCGATCACGCCGAAGACACCGCATTCCTCGTGCAGACGGTCATCGTCGAAAGGATGCGCGAGAAAGGGCTGCATGGAGGCTCACCTGCGTGTCTGGGGTCGGGTCCTAGATAGGCGCAAACTTGCCCAAAGTCACGCCCCCGGGCCGGGGGCATGACGTGAAAATGTCACAAAAGACAGGCCGCGCGGGTCAGTTCGCGGGCGCACTCTCGGTGGCTGCACTGGCACCGGCCGCATCGGTTTCGGGCGCGACGGCCTCGTCCGGGGTGATTCCGGCGCCCGCGCAACCTGAGACGAGCTGGTTGTAGCGGTTGGTGATCCAGCCCGGCGCATCCTGCGGGATCTCGGCGTCGAGCTGCCCGGTCATGCGCTGGAAGACCTTGGCCGAGCGCGAATTATCGACCATCGGCACCGGCGTCGTCGCCATCACCCGGTCATAGACGATAAGTGCAATAGCCACCAGCAGGATGCCCCGCGCGACCCCGAACAGGAACCCCATGCCCTGATCGACCCCGCCCAGCGCCGAGCGCTGCACGACCGAGGAAAACAGCGGCGTGATGATCGAGAACAGGACCAGCGCCAGCGCGAACACCACCGCAAAGGCGGCAATCGTCGCCAGTTCGCAGCTTTCGCCAAGGAATTGTTCCAGAACCGGGATCTGCGCGATCATCGGGCGCACGGTCCCCGCGAAGATGAATGCCAGCACCGCCGCCCCGATCCAGCCCAGAATCGCGAGTGATTCGCGCACGAAGCCGCGCGCATAGGCCAGAATCGCCGACAGGATGATGACGGCAGCGACAACGCCGTCAATGATGGTAAAGCCGTCCATATACCCACCTTTTCGCGGCAGATATGGCCGCATTTCCCTCGTTCAGCCGGCGCCGAAGATCTCGCCGACAAAGCCTGTCAGGTCGGAAATCCGGTCCAGCCGCATGGTGCCCGCCCCGTCGAGTTTCTGCGAAGCAGGGATGATGGCTTGTGAAAAACCAAGTTTCTGCGCTTCTTTCAACCTGTTTTCGGCCTGAGCGACGGGACGTAGTGCGCCGGACAGGCTGATTTCGCCGAAAGTGACACATTCCGCGGGCAGGGCGCTGTCCTCGCGCGCGCTCAGCAGTGCTGCGGCGATGGCCAGATCGGCGGCGGGCTCCATCACCCGCATTCCGCCTGCCACGTTCAGGAACACATCCAGCCCGGCGAAGGGGATGCCGCAGCGCGATTCCAGAACTGCGAGGATCGTGCTCACCCGCCCCGAATCCAGCCCGACGACCGTCCGGCGCGGGCTGGCCAGCGTCGAGGGTGCGACCAGCGCCTGGATTTCGGTCAGCACCGGGCGGGTGCCCTCGATCCCCGCGAAGACCGCGCTGCCGGGCGAAGGCTGGCCGCGTTCAGACAGAAACAGCGCCGAGGGGTTCGCCACCTCGGCCAGCCCGCCGCCGGTCATCTCGAACACACCGATCTCGTCGGCGGGGCCGAACCGGTTCTTGACCGCGCGCAGGATGCGGAACTGGTGGCCGCGCTCTCCCTCGAAATACAGAACCGTATCGACCATATGCTCGACCACGCGGGGACCGGCAATCTGGCCTTCTTTGGTGACGTGGCCGACCAGGATCACCGCCACGCCGCGTTTCTTGGCAAAGGTGACCAGCTCATGCGCGGCGGCGCGGACCTGGCTGACGCTACCCGGCGCGGACTCGACATTGTCCGACCACAGCGTCTGGATCGAATCGATCACAGCCAGGTCGGGTCGCTCGGCATCCAGCGTCGTCAGAATGTCGCGCAGCGCCGTCTCGGCCCCCAGCCGCACCGGCGCCTCGGCCAGCCCCAGACGCTGCGCCCGCATCCGCACCTGCGCGCTGGCTTCCTCGCCGGAAATATAGATGGCCTCGACTCCGCGCTTCGCGAAATGGGCGGCGGCCTGCAACAGCAGCGTCGATTTCCCGATCCCCGGATCGCCCCCGACCAGCAGCGCCGAGCCGGGCACCAGCCCGCCGCCCAGCACCCGGTCGAATTCCGCCATCCCGGATTCGTGGCGCGGCGGCGGCGGCTCATGGGTGGATAGCGCGCTCAGCGGCACGGTCTTGCCCTTGGCCGAGCCAAGCCCGCGCCCCGGCCCCTGGCTCAGCGGCGCCTCCTCGACGATGCTGTTCCATGCCCCGCAGGCCTCGCAGCGCCCGGCCCATTTCCGATGCGCCGCGCCGCAGTCCTGACAGATAAAGGAAGTGACAGATTTCGCCATGCGCCGCTTGTGGCAGAGCCGCCCCTTCCGGGCAAGGCTCTGCTGCCCGCCTCTGCAACGCCGCTCACGCCGCCGCTCACGCCAATGTCGGCTTGCGCTTTTCGGCGTTTCCCATCAGGTTCCGCGCGCAAGCCGAGGATCTCAGATGCCGACCCCCAGACCCTTCTCCCGCTACGAATTCCTCATCGCCTGGCGCTATCTCCGCGCCCGCCGCGCCGAGGGTGGGGTGTCGGTGATGACCTGGATCAGCCTGATCGGAATTGCGCTCGGCGTGGCCGCGCTGATCGTGACGCTGGCCGTGCGAACAGGGTTCCGGGCCGAGTTTGTCGACACCATACTTGGTGCCAACGCTCACACCACTGTCTATATGTCGCCAACCAGCTTTGAAAACGAACTGACTGGCGAGATCTATACACAGGCCGGTCGCATCACCGATTACGACGAAATGGCCGCGCGTCTCGCCGCCATCGACGGTGTTACCCGCACCGCGCCGGTCGTCAAGGGACAGGTCATGGCGACGGCCAATGACGGCGCCAATGTGGCCGAGGTTTTCGGCATCAGCGCCGCCAATCTGGAGGCCATTCCGCGCATCGCCGACCCCGAGACCGGTATCGGCGACATCGCCGATTTCGAGAACGGCATCGCCATCGGCTCCGGCATCGCGCGTGAACTCGGCGTCACCATCGGCGACCGCATCCGCCTGATCGCCCCGGAAGGCGCGCAGACCGCGTTCGGCACGACGCCTCGCGTAAATGCCTATGAGGTAACGTATATTTTCACCGCCGGGCGCTACGACATTGACCGTACACGGGTCTATCTGCCGCTGGCCGAGGCGCAGAGCTATTTCAACCGCGAGGGTGCCGCCGACGAGATCGAGGTCTATGTCGGCGACCCCGAGCGCATCCAGGACTGGACCCTGCCGCTGCTCGACGCCGCTGGGGAAGGGGCGCAGATCTGGACCTGGAAGGACAGCTCGGGCAGCTTCCTGCGGGCGCTCGACATAGAGGATGACGTGATGTTCATCATCCTCTCGGTCCTCGTGCTGATCGCCACGATGAACATCACCTCGGGCCTCATCATGCTGGTGAAAAACAAGGGCCGCGATATCGGCATCCTGCGCACGATGGGGCTGACCGAAGGCTCGGTGCTGCGGGTGTTCTTCCTCTGCGGCGCCTTCACCGGCATCATTGGCACCATTGCCGGGGTGATCCTCGGCGTGCTGGTGTCGCTGAATGTCGATCACATCATGTCGCTTCTGGGCAGCGGCGCCTGGGATGCCTCGGTGCGCGGCATCTATGAACTGCCCGCCAAGCTGCGCGCCATCGACATCGCCAAGGCCGTCGCGCTGTCGCTTTCGCTGAGCTTCCTTGTCACCATCTTCCCCGCCTCGCGCGCGGCGAGGATGAACCCGGTGGAGGCGCTGCGCTATGAGTGACGTGCTGCAACTGAGCGCCATCGGGAAAAGCTATAACAAGGGCCAGCCCGGAGAAATCGCAGTGCTGCGCGGGCTGGATCTGCGCGTCGGCAAGGGCGAGGTGGTCGCCCTTGTCGCGCCGTCCGGAGCGGGGAAATCGACATTGCTGCATATCGCGGGGCTGCTCGACACGCCTGACAGCGGCTCGGTGACCCTGAACGGCGCCGATCTGACCGGCGAAGCCGACCGGGTGCGCACCACCGCGCGCCGCCGGGATCTGGGCTTTATCTACCAGTTCCACCATCTTCTGCCCGAATTCAGCGCCGCCGAGAACATCATCCTGCCGCAGCTTGCCAACGCGGTGGCGGAGGCCGAGGCCAGGGCCCGTGCAGCGGAACTGCTGGACCGGGTCGGGCTGAAGGACCGCGCCGGCCACCGCCCGGCTGCGCTGTCCGGTGGGGAACAGCAGCGTGTCGCCTTCTGTCGTGCGCTCGCGAACCGTCCGGCCCTGTTGCTGGCGGATGAACCGACCGGCAATCTCGATCCCGAGACCTCGGATCGGGTGTTTGCGGTGCTGATGGATCTGGTCCGGGGCACCGGGCTTTCGGCCCTGATCGCAACCCATAACCTCGAACTTGCCGGGCGGATGGATCGCGTGGTTCGGCTGGAACAGGGGCGGGTCACGCCGGTCTAGGCATGTTCCTCGGCGGCGTTGTCGGACAGCGCCTGATTCAGCGCCTGCAACGCATCGACATGGTAAAGCGCCCCGATGATCTCGGGCGGGGCGGGAGGGCCGATGGCCTCGGGCGGGCGCGGCTCGGCCGGGCGGATGACGGGCAGGAAGGCACCGCCGAGGCGCTTGAACTCGGCCAGTGCCAGATCCAGCGTTGCCCCATCAACCAGTGTCCGCCCGGACATCGCAAGGTTGCGCACCAGATCCGGAGCGGGGGCGTTTTCTGCATCCGGCGCGCGCATCAGCGAGTTGATCCGCATCTTCTGAGGCAGCCAGACCTGCGGGCCTTCCGCGACATGGATGCCGCGCAGCTCGAGCTGGGTCAGGAAGAAGGACCGGTGGAGCAGCCGCGAGGCAAGCGCAGATGACAGCGACACCGCCGCCATTACCGCAATCCCGGTCTGAAAGTCGCCCGTCATCTCGAAGATGATGAGCGCGGTCGAGATCGGCGCGCCAAGAACCGCCGCCGCCACTGCGCCCATGCCGGCCATGGCGTAGATGGTGGTCCCGCCGGAAAGTTCGGGCAGGGCCGAGGTCGCGATCATCCCGAAGGCCAGCCCGGTCAGCGCGCCGAGGACAAGCGCGGGTGAGAACACCCCGCCGCCCATCCGCCCGCCCAGTGTGATCGCGACGGCAAGCACCTTGACCACGGCAAAGACCACGACCTCGCCCAGCCCGAACGCTCCGCTGAGCGCCGCGAAAGTGGTCTGATAGCCGACGCCGATGATATGGGGGAAGGGAATAGCGATGACCCCCAGCAGGCTGCCGGCGATCATCGGGCGCATCCAGCGGGGCCAGCCGCTGCGCTGCATCAGCGCCGTCGCAGTGTTGTCGGCGCGCAGGATTGCCCAGACAAGCGCCGCGGCAACAAGCGCCGAGACCAGGCCAAGCAGCATAAAGGCGGGCAGTTCCACATAGAATCCCAGACCAGGTTCGCGCGGGAGCGAGAATTCCGTCGCGCCGCCGAAGGCCTGTCGGTTGATGACCGTCCCCGCCACGGCTGAAATGGCGATGGGTGCGAAGGCATGGGCCGAGAAATGCCGCAGGATCACCTCATGCGCGAAAAGCGCACCGGCGATGGGGGCGTTGAAACTGGCCGCGACCGCGCCGGATACGGCGCAACCCAGAAGCTCGCGGCCCGTCATCGGGCTGGCATTGATCCGCGCCGCAAACCATGTCGAGATCACCCCGGCCAGATGCACGACCGGCCCTTCCCGCCCGGAAGATCCGCCGGTGCCGAGCGTGATGAGCGAGGCCGCTGCCGAGGCCAGACCCTCGCGCTGCTCGACCCGGCCGCCTTCCAGCGCGGCATCCTCGATCACGTCGCTGACGGTGCGGGCGCGGTTGTCGGTGGTGAAGCGGTCGAGGATCAGCCCGACGGCCAGCCCGCCCAGGGTCGGTACCGCGATCAGCCACCACCAGGGCAGACGATGTGCGTCATTGCGCAGCGCCTGATCGTCGATCCCGTATGCCGTGCGCTGCAACAGGTCGATCCCGAGCCGGAAGAACAGCGCCGCCAGCCCGGCGCCAATCCCGATCAGCAAGGCCAGCACCCAGAACTGCATCTGGCTGGGGCCGCGCGTGCGCAGGATATGCATCGCACGCCCCGCATGATTGCGCATCTGCGGGAATCCTCCGGTCAGCCAGTGGCCGGTGGGTGCGTCGTTCTTGGGCTTTCGCGGCGGCGTTGCTTGGGCCATGCTGGCATCAAGCAAAAGGGGACAGCCATGGTCAACCATCAGTCCGCATTCGACGAAATTCGCGCGGTGATTGGGGATCGCCTGTCACAGAAGGATTCCGACCGCGACCAGCACGGCCAGTCCGAAACCTGGCACCGGGCGCCGCCGCCCGATGCGGTGGCATGGCCCGAAACCACCGGCGAGGTCTCTCAGATCCTGGCCATCTGCCATCGTCATCGCTGCCCGGTGATCGGCTGGGGCACCGGGACCTCGCTGGAAGGGCATGCGCTTGCCACGCGCGGCGGGCTGGTGCTGGATCTGATGCGCATGGATCGGGTGCTGGAGGTCCGGCCGGAAGATATGCTGGCCGTCGTCCAGCCCGGCGTCACCCGCGAGGCGCTGAACACCGATCTGCGCGCGACGGGGCTGTTCTTTCCGATCGATCCCGGAGCGAATGCATCGCTTGGCGGAATGGCTGCGACGCGGGCCTCAGGCACGATGGCGGTGCGTTACGGCACGATGCGCGACGCGGTGCTGGCGCTCGAGGCGGTTCTGGCGGACGGCACGGTGATCCGCACCGGCACCAAGGCTGCGAAATCGAGCGCGGGCTATGACCTCACCGGGCTTATGGTCGGCTCGGAAGGGACGCTCGGCATCATCACCGAACTGACGCTGCGGCTGCATGGCCAGCCCGAGGATGTCTCGGCCGCGGTCTGCACATTCGGCACGATGCAGGACGCGGTGAACTGCGTGACGATGACCATGCAGAGCGGCATTCCGATGGCCCGGATCGAGTTCATGGACGCGGTCGCGATGCGTGCGGTGAATCTTCATTCCGGCAGCGATTACCCCGAGCAGCCGCATCTGATGGTCGAGTTCAACGGCTCTCCCGATGGGGTGCGCGCCAATGCCGAGGCTTTCGGAGAAATCGCGGGGGACTGCGGCGGGCAGGGCTTTCACTGGGCCGCGACGCCAGAGGACCGCCACAGGCTGTGGGAGGCACGCCACGCTGCCTATTGGGCGACGCTCAAGCTGCGGCCCGGCGCGACCGGGGTGGTCACAGATGTCTGCGTGCCGATGTCCGAACTGCCCGGCGCGGTCGAGGCTGCGGCAGCGGATATGGAGGAGGCCGGGCTTCTCGGCAATATCGTCGGCCATGTCGGCGACGGCAATTTCCATACGCTGATGCTGGTCGAACCGGGCAATGAGGCCGAGCTTTCCCGTGCCAAGAAAGCCGCCGATGCCATGGCGCGCCGCGCGCTTGAGGTCGGCGGCACGGTCAGCGGCGAACACGGCATCGGCATCGGCAAGCGCGGCTTCATGGCGTCGCAGCACGGGGCGGCTCTGTCGGTGATGGGCGCGATCAAGTCGGCTCTCGATCCGCATGACATTCTCAACCCCGGCAAGATGCTGCCCGATCGCAACTGACGCGCGGAACCGCCGCGCTGCGGGCGGGTTGTTATCCACATATCCAGACAGGAGAGTTCAATGTCCGAAGGCCCCGACGCGCCCGTCGAAAAGCAAGCCCGCAACCACGCCCCCGCGCTGATCGGCATGGTTGTCGCCGTGCTTGTCGTCATTTTGGCGCTGTTCATATTCGGCGTGTTCGACTCCGAGGATGTGAGCGATGAGGAAACCGTGACCACCTCGGAACCTGTCGCTGATGCCGAAGTCACCGAAGAGAACGCCGAAGAGGTGGAATGACCCCCACCGCCGGAGGCGGTCTGTTTCGTGACGCGACGTCGCGTTGCTTCTGGCGGTCCGCGCGCACAGCCACGGCCACCCGGCATGCAGGAGCGCTGACAGATTCGTGACCGTCGCCATATCGTGACTTTGCCCCCGCCCGCTGCGATAACGGCAAAAAGTTAAACGGGGGTTTCATGTCGCGCATCGCTACCATTCTGTCAGCCATCGCCCTGCTGCTGCTCGCAGCATGTGGCGGCGGTCAGAGACAGGTCGTCGTTCCAGGAGGAGATCCGGGTTGGGTCGGCGGAGCGGTGCCAAGGCTCGGGGACAATAAACCGCATACCTGGAGAAACGGACATCCCTACAACCTCCCGGTTCACGGGATCGATATCTCGCGCTGGCAGGGGGATATCAACTGGGGTCAGGTGCGCGGCTCTGGCGTCAGCTTCGCGTTTATCAAGGCGACAGAGGGCGGCGATCACAGCGATCCGAATTTCCAGCGTTACTGGCGCGAGGCCGCCGCGGCCCGTATTCCGCGCGGCGCCTATCACTATTATTATTTCTGCCGCTCGGGGGCCGAGCAGGCGCGCTGGTTCATCCGCAATGTCCCGCGCGAGGCAGGCTCGCTGCCGCCGGTGCTGGATATCGAATGGACAAATTCGCGAACCTGCCCGCGCCGTCCCGGTTCGGCCGAGATCCTGCGCGAAGCAAATGTGTTCCTGTCGATCCTTCAGCAGCATTACGGGCAGCGGCCGGTCGTCTACACCACGGTGGATTTCTACCGCGAGACCGGAATCGGGCGGTTGAATGCCGAATTCTGGCTGCGCTCGGTCGCGGATCATCCGCGCAACATCTATCCGGGTCAGAACTGGACCTTCTGGCAATATAGCGGCACGGGCAGCGTTCCCGGCATTCGCGGCGACGCGGATCTGAACGCCTTCGCCGGCAGCGTGGGGCAATGGCGGCAATGGCTGAACCGGCGAATGGTGCGCTGAGGCGTCGCTTTGTCTGGCGCCGCCCGGGAGAGGGTGGGCGGCTCTGGCTGACGGTCGAATTCGCCGCGTTGTTCATCGCGATTCCGGTGGCCATCGCCCTGTTCCTGCCACCATCCGAGCTGTTCGAGGCGCTGTTCCTGTTCTCGCTCGCCGGGCTGGCGCTGCTGTGGTTCACCGGCGGTTTCGACTGGCGCGCGCTGCTGCGCGGTTGGGGCCGGTTCGACTGGCGGCTGTTCCTGGGCTTCGCGGCGATTACCTTCACGGCCTCGGTCGCGGTGATGTATATCACCCGGCCCGAGGCGCTGTTTTCCTTCCTGCGCAGCAATCCGAAATTCCTGCTGGTGATCTGGCTGTTCTACCCGCTGCTTTCCGCGCTCCCGCAGGAGCTGATTTTCCGGGTGCTGTTCTTTCATCGCTACGGGCGCATCTTCAACGGCCCGCAGCAGGCGGTGCTGGCGAATGCCGCGATCTTCAGCCTCGCCCATCTGATGTATTGGAGCTGGATCGTCGCCGTGTTCACCTTCTTTGGCGGGATGGCCTTCGCCGTCGGCTATCTGAAGCGCGGCTTCCCCTGGGTCTGGGCGCTGCATGCGATTGCGGGCAACATCCTCTTCGCGGTGGGGATGGGGGTGTATTTCTACTCGGGCAATGCGGTGCGGCCCTTCTGAGTGTGAGGGATGGTTAGCTGGCCCGGAAACCCCTCGGCCCGGCTTGACTTCCGCCCCCTTGCGCTGTTCATGCGGGGGCTGAACGAAAGAGGTCCGCCATGCACGCTTATCGCAGCCACACCTGCGCCGATCTGAGAGCCGAGAACGCCGGGGAAACCGTCCGCCTGTCGGGCTGGGTCCACCGGGTCCGCGACCACGGGGGCGTGCTCTTCGTCGATCTGCGCGACCATTACGGCATGACGCAGGTGCTGGCCGACAGCGATTCCCCGGCCTTCGGCGCGATGGAAAAGCTGCGCGCCGAGACCGTGATCCGCATCGATGGCCGCGTGAAGATGCGCGACGAGGCGTTGCGCAACCCCAAGCTGCCGACCGGCGATATCGAGGTTTACGCGACCGAACTGGAAGTGCTCGGCCCTGCCGACGAACTGCCGCTGCCGGTTTTCGGCGATCAGGATTACCCCGAGGAAACCCGGCTGACCTATCGCTTCCTCGACCTGCGTCGCGAGAGCCTGCACAACAACATCATGCTGCGCTCGAAGGTGATCCGCAGCTTGCGCAACCGGATGTGGGATACCGGCTTCACGGAATTCCAGACGCCGATCATCACGGCCAGCAGCCCAGAAGGGGCGCGCGACTTCCTTGTGCCGTCGCGGCTGCATCCGGGTAAGTTCTATGCGCTGCCGCAGGCCCCGCAGCAGTTCAAGCAGCTGATCATGGTGGCGGGTTTCGACCGCTATTTCCAGATTGCGCCCTGTTTCCGCGACGAAGACCCCCGCGCCGACCGCTCGCCCACGGATTTCTATCAGCTTGATGTCGAAATGTCCTTTGTCGAGCAGGAGGACGTCTTCAACGCCATCCAGCCCGTCATTCAGGGCCTGTTCGAGGAATTCGGCAATGGCCGCCCGGTCGATGCCGACTGGCCGCGCATCCCCTATGCCGAGGCGATGCTGAAATACGGCAGCGATAAGCCGGACCTGCGCAACCCGATCGAGATGCAGGTGGTCTCGGACCATTTCCACGGCTCGGGCTTTGCGATCTTCGCCAAGCTGCTGGAGCAGGACGGCACCGAGGTGCGCGCCATTCCCGCGCCGACGGGCGGCAGCCGCAAGTTTGCCGATCGGATGAACGCCTTTGCGCAGAAGGAAGGCCTGCCGGGGATGGGGTATATCTTCTGGCGCAAGGCGGATGACGGCAGCACCGAGGCCGCTGGCCCCATCGCCAAGAATATCGGCCCCGAGCGCACCGAGGCGATCCGCCAGCAGCTTGGTCTGGGCGCGGGCGACGCGGCCTTCTTCCTTGGTGGCAAGCCCGAAACCTTTGAAGCCGTCGCCGGTCGTGCCCGCAATGAAATTGGGCGCGAGTTGGGTCTGACCGACGAAAACCAGTTCAAATTCGCCTGGATCGTCGATTTCCCGATGTATGAGAAGACGGATGAGGGCAAGATCGACTTCTCGCACAACCCGTTCTCGATGCCGCAGGGCGGGATGGAGGCGCTGTCGGGCGATCCGCTGGCGGTGAAGGGCTATCAATATGACCTCGCCTGCAACGGATATGAGCTGATCTCGGGCGCGATCCGGAACCACAAGCCGGAAATCATGTTCAAGGCCTTCGAACTGGCGGGCTATCCGGCGTCAGAGGTCGAGGATCGCTTTGGCGGGATGGTCAAGGCGTTCCGCTATGGCGCACCGCCGCACGGGGGATGCGCGGCCGGGATCGACCGGATCGTGATGCTGCTCGCGGATGAGCAGAATATCCGCGAGGTCATCATGTTCCCGATGAACCAGCGCGCCGAGGATCTGATGATGAATGCCCCGTCAGAGCCGACCAACGAACAGCTTCGCGAGCTTCGCCTGAGAGTATTGCCTAAGGAGTGACCCCGCCGCCCGGTCACGCGCTTGATGCGTCGAAGGACCGGGAGGCGCAAAAGCCGCTCAGGCCGAGGCGACCGCCGCCAGCCTGTCATGCACCAGACCGCTGATCCGTGTCAGATCGGTGGCAACCCCGCGCCCCGCCTGATGGTCGCGGGCAAGCGCCGCCGCAGCCTCGGCGAGTTTCGCGTCATGCGCCGAGCGTGCCACGCCGGTCAGGAAGCGCGCGATATAGCCGATCGCCTCGCCATCCTCTGCCGCGGCGAGAACCTGGGCCACATGGGTCAGATCCTGCCGCAGGGCGGTCTTGTCCGGGGCCACGATATCGTTGGGCAGGACACGCAACCCCTTGGGCAATTCGTGACTGGGCAGGGCTGCGAGCAGGGTCTGCTGAAATACCGCCAGATTTTCGATGGGTTTGATCATGAAGCCCGCCGCACCGGCCGCAAGCGCCGCGTCCTCGGTGTCGGGATTGCCCGATATGGCCAGAACTACCGGAGATTGCGTCCCCAGCGCGCGGATCTTGCCGATCAGATCGGCACCGTTGCCATCGGGCAGTCCCATATCGACGATCACCACGCTTGGCCGGTAGGTTTGCAGGTGGCGCATGGCAGTGCGCAGGCTGTCGGCGCGGCGAATCCGCGCACCCGACCGCAGGCAGAGAAGGCGCATCGCCTCGGACGCGATCCGGGAATCCTCAACGACGAGCACGGTCAGCCCTGACAGAGGCCGCCCGGGAAGCTGCGCCTGCCAGAGCTGTGGCTGGGCCGCGTGTGAATTTGTTTCAGTCTGCATTCATCCATCCCCTCATGGAATCATCTGAACCCCAAGGCTAGTGCGCGAATCGCTAAGGGAGCGTTAATACCCCCGGTTTTCCTTGGCTTTCCGGCGCGATATGCCTAGATAACGCGGTGAAACGCGGGGCCGCGCGGCATCATTGCCCCACGCCATCCCGCTCGATCCAGGAGCGATCAGATGAATCTCACCGGCGGCATCGTGCTTTACGCAGTCCTATGGTTCCTCACCCTGTTCATCCTGCTGCCTATCGGTCTTGTCAGTCAGGAGGAAGCAGGCGAGGTTGTGCCCGGCACCCATGCCGGTGCGCCGCATCGCGCCGATCTCGGCCGAAAGATGCTGTGGAGCACGGTGATCTCCGCCGTCCTTTGGGGCGGATGTGCGTGGCTGATCCTGGGCGGTGTGTTCACCCGCGAGGATGTGATGAACTGGGACCAGCTCGTCCGCTGAGCAGGTGGAACAGATGCGTGAACGCCGCCGAAGCCAGCACCGGCACAGCGATATTCACCAATGGAACGGTCAGCCCGAAGGCGATCATCACCCCCAGCAAGGTGACGCTGAGGCTTCGGCTTTGGCGAAGTGCAGTCGCCTCTGAGGCGCGCAAATGACGCCGCGCGGCGGTCTGGAAGAATTCACGCCCGAGCAGCCAGCCATTCGCACCGTAGAACAGCACTGGCGCGAAGGGGCCGAGAAAAGGCGTTGCCAAAAGCGACACGATCCCCACAAGAAGCACCGCGCCCATCACCGGGAGCGCTTCGAGCAGCCCGTCCCAGAAATCCGGCTCGGCCCCAATGCGCTGCGGGTAATGGACGGCTTCGACCCGGCTGGCGACACGTTCGGTATACAGACCCGAGAAGGCGGCGGCGACCGGCGCCATCAGGAAAAAGCCGAGAATCGGGAACAACGCCAGGCTGCCCCAGCTCAGAGCCGGGCCGAGCGTGATGTCGCCCCAGATCGGCAAGGTGACGCTGCCCTCGACAAACAGCCGCAGCGCCCAGAACAATCCGATCTGAAGCGCCAAGAACAGCCCGATGGTCAGAGCCATACCGCGCAGCACAAGCCCGAAGATCTGCGGGCGCAGCATATCGGCCCACCCGCGCAGAAGGGCCTGGGTGGAGATCATTCCAGCACCGTGGTCTTGGCGGCGATATCGGGGCGCGGGCGCTCGGGCGGTGGGTTGGGACCGGGCGAGCCGATATGAATCAGCCCTGCGATACGCTCGCCCGGCTGAAGCCCAAGATGCCGCCGCGCAAAGTCATCTTGCGAGGCCATGCCGGTCAGCCAGCTTGCGCCAAAGCCCGAGGCCAGCGCCGCATTGACCAGCCCCAGACACACTGCGCCCGCCGAAAGAAACTGCTCCCATTCCGGAACCTTGTCGCTATCGACGGGCGAAAACACCACCGCCACCACGACGGGGACCCGCATCGCGTTGCCATGTTTCGCGGCCTTCTCGGGCGGGTTCCCGGCGGCGGCGCTGTCGGCTTCGACCAGAGGGGCGAGCCTTTCCAGCACGGCGCCGCGCATCACCACGAATCGCCACGGCTCCAGCTTGCCGTGATCGGGCGCGCGCGCCGCAAGCGTCAGTATGTCGGTCAACTCGTCGGGCGATGGGCCGGGCGGACGCAACAGGGCAGGCGGGTGCGAGCGGCGGGTGCGCAGGAAGTCGAGTGCGCTGATCTTGGCTTGGTCCATGGTCGGATCTCCTTCGCCGGTAGATCTAGTGGACAGACCCGACCCCGCCAAGGCTTGACGCCGGCATCGCTTCGGCAGAGGCATCGTCACATGCTCCGGAACCTCCCCGATCTGCGCCATCTCGCCGTGCCGGGTGCGATTCTGGATCTGCGCGTCACGCCGGGTGCATCGGCGGACAGGATCGCGGTCGCGGAAAGCGGCTTGATCCGCGTGTCAGTGACCGCGGTGCCGGAAAAGGGCAGGGCGACGGCTTCGGTGGTCAAGCTGCTCGCCAAGGCGCTCGGGATCCCCGCATCGCGGCTGAGCCTGATCCGCGGAGCGACGTCGCGGGACAAGTCTATCCAGGTGCTGCCCTAGCGCCGATCCAGCCGATACCCGCCCTCGGGCAGATTCAACGCCGCGCGCAGCTCGTCGAGCTGGCGGGCGCTCAGGGTGATCTCGCTGTAGCGGTCGCCATCCGGTTCATCCTGACGCAGCACGACGCGATCATCGAAGGCGGTGATGATGACATCGCCTTGCAACGGCGCCTGCTCGGGCTCGTCGATCAGGGTGATGACCGTGGCGTCGAAATCGTGTTCGATGGTGAACATGGGCCCTCTCATCCTGAACTTTCCGCCAGCGTGACCGGAAGTGGTTTGCCTCGCAAGGGGGGCTTGTCTATTCTTTCCGAGACCCGTCAGCCGAGAGTGAACATGTTATCCAGAAATCTCCGCCTCGCCGCCCTCAGCCTGATCGGCGCGGCCGCGCTGTCCGCCTGTGCCCCTGTCGAGGTGTCGGACAGACCACCCGTTCCCGCGCCGACCCGCAACACGGCAGAGACCACTGTCACCCGGCCCTCCGCGACGACGCCGCAGTCGCCGCGCCAGGCGGCCAATAACTTCCTCAGCGTGATCCGCAAGATGGAGCCTGCGGTCGAGCGGGAATGCGCGGCGCGGCGGACATCGAATATCAACTGCGACTATCAGTTCGTCGTCGATGACCGGCTGGATCTCGAACCCAACGCGTTCCAGACGCTCGACCGTTCGGGCCGTCCGATCATCGGCTTCACCGTCTCGCTGATCGCGGCGGCGCAGAATGCGGATGAACTCGCCTTCGTTGTCGGTCACGAGGCCAGCCACCACATCCTGAACCATCTAGACCGCAAGGCGAGCTCGGCCACGGCGGGGGCGGTCATCCTGGGCGGGCTGGCTGCCGCGGCCGGCGCCGATTCCAACACGGTGAGCTCGATCCAGCGTGTCGGCGCCTCGGTCGGTTCGCGAGTCTATTCCCGCGACTGGGAGCTTCAGGCCGACTATATGGGCGCGATCGTCACGATGAATGCCGGCTATGATCCGGTGAACGGGGCCGAGTTCTTCCGCCGCATGCCCGATCCGGGTGATCGCATTCTTGGCTCGCATCCGTCGCGCGCCTCACGCATGGCCCAAGTGCGCAGGGCCGTCGAGGATGTCAGGGCAGGACGGACGCGGTAACGCGAGGTGAGCTGGTCCAAACTCTCATTCCGCCTGCAAGAGCTGATCGGGCGGATCTGGGTTCGGGTGCTGGCTTTCGCGGTCATGGGCGTGGCGACGGCTCTGGTCGCTTTGCTGCTGCGGCCCTTCATCCCCGACTGGATGGCCTATCGTCTTGGTACAGAGGCGGTTGGCACCATGCTTCAGATCATCGCCACGACGATGCTGGCGGTGACGATCTTTTCGCTCTCGACACTGGTCAATGCCTGGACGAACGCGCAGCAGAACGCGACACCGCGCGCGCTGCCGCTGATCGTTGGCGATTCGGCCAGTCAGACGGTGCTGTCGACCTTTATCGGCGCCTTTGTCTTTAGCCTGGTCGGAATCATCATGTTGCAGACCGGGGTCTATGGCGGCTCTGGCCGGGTGGTGGTGTTTGCGGCGACCGGGATCGTCGTGGTGCTGGTCATCGTGGCGCTGATGAACTGGATCGAGGTTCTCAGCGATCTCGGCCAGATCCGCGATGTGCTGGACCGGCTTGAGGCAGCGGCGCTTCGCGCGGTGGAGAACCGCGAGGATTACCCCTGGCTCGGGGGGCAGCCCTGGACCGGCGCGCCGCCGGAAGAGGCCGAGATGCTGCTGACGCCGGATGTCGGCAGGGTCCGGCATGTCGACGCGGGCACGCTGCAATCCTTGGCTGAGCAGCACGGGCTGACCATCTATCTGGACGCCATTCCGGGCACGCGCGTTCATGCCGCGCGGCCGGTGATGCATGTGGTTGGCCTCGGCGAGGCGGAAGATCGTGAGACGCTGATGAAGCGGCTGATGAATTGCCTGACCATCGGACAGACCAACAGCTTCGAGCAGGACCCGATCCACGGCATCGAGGCGATGACCGAGGTGGCGCAGCGCGCCCTGTCTCCTGCGGTCAACGATCCCGGCACGGCGCGTGATGTGATCCAGCGCCAGTTGCGGCTTCTGACCCGCACCGGTCCGGTCGCGACGGATCACGAAGCTCGCCGACCGCTGCTGCATGTGCGTGAAATCAGCGCCGCCGATATGGTCCGTGCCGCCTTTGCCCCGCTGGCTCGCGATGCTGGCGGCATGTTCGAGGTGCAGAGCGCGCTTATCGACGCGCTTCATGCGCTCACCAAGCTAAAACCGGAATATTATGGCACCGCAGCGGCAGAGATCGTAGAGCTTGTTGCTTATCACGCGGAAAGGTCAGGAATGCAGCCATTACAACTTGACACACTCTCGAAAAAAATGGTTCATATCCGCAATCGGAAGTTGCACACGGCTTTGTGATGTGACGCCGCGTCACTTATGGGAACTAATTTGCATGTCGTTGCGAATTGCCTTCCGCGATCGGCGAAAATCCGCTATGTAGCAAGGTAATCATAAGTGGATCTGCTTATACTCGGTTCACTGGATGGGAGCGGTTGAATGATCGGAGTCGTGATCTGGAGCAGCGAATGCAGCCAAAAGGCGGTCATCTGGTGCGAGGATCAGGGACCGCTCGCTTATCTTCGCGGTGGTGATTGCCTGGCCGGCGACGCGGAATGGCCGGTCCCCGGCGATCTGCTACGGCTGGAATGCGAGACGGTCGGAAATCTTCGTCACGCCCGGTCGGTCAGTGTCATCGCGTCGAATGTCTGCCCCAACATCCCCAACGCACTCTTGGGACAGACCAGCCGCCCGGCACCGCATCTTCACGTGGTATCGCGCAACAAGGTCCCGCCCCTGCGCGTCGTGGCCGATCATCCCGAAGAAATGCTGTCTTCTGCCGTGAATTCCTGAAACAGCTTTGAGAAGGCGCCCGGCCGATCAGACCCCTCGCGCCAAGGCCGCAACGCCGGTGCGCGCCTGATCGCTGAGCCCCAGGGGCCGCATCAGATCGGCAAAGGCATCCAGCTTTTCCGGCGTGCCGGTGATCTCAAAGACGAAACTGGTCAGCGTCGAATCCACGACATTCGCCCGGAAAATTTCGGCGATACGAAGCGCCTCGACCCGGTGATCGCCCGACCCGGCGACCTTGAACAGCCCCAGCTCCCGTTCGACGCTAGGTCCCTCGGCGGTTAAATCATGAACGTCGCGCACCGGGACGATGCGGCCAAGCTGCGCCTTGATTTGTTCGATCACCGCAGGCGTGCCGCGGGTCACGATGGTGATCCGAGACAGATGACCCTCGTGGTCGGTCTCTGCCACGGTCAGGCTGTCAATGTTGTAGCCTCGTCCCGAAAAAAGCCCGATCACCCGCGCCAGAACGCCCGGCTCGTTCTCGACCAGGACCGCGAGCGTGTGCCGCTCGACGATATCGGCATTCGGGTCGCGCAGATCATAGGCCGAATGGCTTGTCGCGCCTTGCCTGATATTGAGTGCCGCCATGATCTCGCTCCTTACACCAGTGCCGCGCCGCCGCTGAACGCCTCGGCTTCGGGCGACAACAGCATTTCGTTATGCGGCTTGCCCGAGGGGATCATCGGGAAGCAGTTCTCGTGCTTCTCGACCAGCACGTCGAGGATGAACGGGCCATCATAATCGATCATCTCCCGGATCGCGTCGTCGAGCTCGGCCGGATCGCTGACCTGGCGGCCCTTGCAGCCGAATGCCTCGGCCATCTTCACGAAATCGGGCAGGCTTTCGGACCAGCTCTGGCTGTAACGTTCGCCATGCAGCAGCTCCTGCCACTGACGGACCATGCCGAGCCGTTCATTGTTCAGGATGAATTGCTTGACCGGGGCACGGAACTGCACGGCGGTGCCCATTTCCTGCATGTTCATCAGCCAGGAGGCATCGCCCGCCACGTTGATGACAAGCGCGTCGGGATGCGCGACCTGCACGCCGATCGACGCGGGCAGCCCGTAGCCCATTGTCCCCAGACCGCCCGAGGTCATCCAGCGGTTCGGTTCCTCGAATCCCATGAACTGCGCGGCCCACATCTGGTGCTGGCCCACCTCGGTCGTGATATAGCGGTCATGCCCCTTGGTCAGCGCTTCCAGCCGCTCGACCGCGTATTGCGGTTTGATGATGCTGTCGGAATTCGTATAGGCGAGGCAGTTTGCCGCCCGCCATTGCTCGATCTGCACCCACCATTGCCGCAGCTCGTCAGAGCGGGTCTTACGGCCGCGCGATGTCCAGACCTTCAGCATGTCTTCGAGCACATGACCGACATCGCCCTGGATCGGGATGTCAACATGAATGACCTTGTTCACGCTTGACGGGTCAATGTCGATCTGCGCCTTCAGCGAGCCGGGGCTGAAATCATTGACGCGCCCAGTGATGCGGTCATCGAAGCGCGCGCCGACGGCGATCATCAGGTCGCAGCCATGCATCGCGAGATTGGCCTCGTAGGTGCCGTGCATCCCCAGCATCCCAAGCCATTTCTCGCCCGAGGCCGGATAGGCGCCAAGCCCCATGAGGGTCGAGGTGATCGGAAAGCCGGTCGCCTCGACCAATTCACGCAGAAGCTGGCTCGCCGCCGGGCCGGAGTTGATCACGCCACCGCCGGTATAAAAGATCGGACGCTCTGCCCGCTCCATCTCTTCGACCAGCCGGGTGATGGCGTCGATATCGCCCTTCTTCCGCGGCTGATAGGGGCCGGTCTCGACCTGTTTGGGCGAGAGATATTCGGCCTCGGCAAATTGCACATCCTTGGGAATGTCGATCAGCACCGGGCCGGGGCGGCCCGATGTGGCAACGCGGAATCCCTGATGGATCGTCTTGGCGAGCTGGGAAGGTTCCTTCACCAGCCAGTTATGCTTGGTGCAGGGGCGCGTGATGCCGACCGTGTCAGCCTCCTGAAACCCGTCCGTGCCGATGAGAAAGGTCGGCACTTGGCCCGACAGCACCACCAGAGGGATGGAGTCGAGCAGCGCATCGGTCAGCCCGGTCACCGCATTCGTCGCGCCGGGGCCCGAGGTCACAAGCACGACGCCCGGCTTGCCGGTCGAGCGGGCATAGCCCTCGGCCATATGCACCGCGCCCTGTTCATGCCGCACCAGAACATGCTTGATGTCGTTCTGCTGAAAGATCTCGTCATAGATCGGCAGCACCGCCCCACCCGGATAGCCGAATACCGTGTCGACGCCCTGATCGCGCAGCGCTTCGACAACCATTTTCGCACCCGTCATCTTTCGGGACATCTGACCCATCCTCATCCTGTGATTGCAGCACCCCGCGCACTGCAGAATATTGCAGCATTTGCTGTGCCGCGCCGCCGCAAACTAGGAGGGCCGCGCCGAAGCGTCAATGCCAAAATTTCACGAAAGTGACCCGAAATCGCCGTGTGGCGCAATAATATTGCGCGCTCAGGGAAGGTCGATCCGCGCCACCTGTTCGACGATCGGATCTACCGCCAGTGGATGCGCTTCATCACAGTGATCGGCGGGATTGCCGATGTCCTGCCAGACCCCGCCCTTATAGATCTCGAGCGCGCCGAAACGGGCTTTGTAATCCATCTTGCGGCTGCCGGGCACCCAATAACCCAGATAGACATAGGGCAGACCGCTCTCCCGCGCGAGATCGACGTGATCGAGGATGATATGCGTGCCAAGGCTGCGCGCACTCAGCCGCGGGTCGAAAAAGCTGTAGACCAGGGACAACCCGTCATCCAGAACGTCTGTCAGGCAAACCGCGCCCAGATCAGGATCGGACATCACCGGATCGGCCTCGTCCGAATCGCCTTCGAAGAGATCGGCGCCGCGATACTCGATCACCCGCGTCCGCACGGCGGTTTCCTCGATCATGGCGGCGAACTCGAAGATATCCATATCCGCCATCCCGCCATCGGCATGGCGCTGATCGAGATAGCGGCGGAACAGATCGAACTGCTCTTCCGTGGCCCAGGCTGTGGTGGTCAGCCGGTTCAGATCGGCGTTGCGCCGCGCGACCCGGCGCTGCGTGCGCGAAGGTGCGAAATCCTTCACCCGAATGCGCGCCGACATGCAGGCCACGCAGCTTTCGCAGCTCGGCCGGTACAGCACATTCTGCGAGCGGCGAAAGCCCTGCCGCGACAGCGCGTTGTTCAGCTCTTGCGCGTTGCCGGGATGCAGCGCCGTGAACAGCTTCCGCTCGGCCCGGCCATGCAGATAGGGGCAGGGCTGCGGTGCGGTGACGTAGAATTGCGGGGCATGAGTCAGCGTATGGCGCATCGCACACTCCGCTCGGTCGCGCCTTGTGCCCGTCCAAAACGGGCCAGTTTGCCGCTATCTGACGTCATTCATCCCTGCAAATGCCATTATCCCTTCAAGACGGTAGCAACAGACTGGCTCCGCGCCAAGCGGGATATTCCGCAGCCCCGAGACGCATCGCGGCGATTGACCTCGGAAACGGGAATTGCCTTACTCCGCCCATGAGCTTTGCCGACGCCATCACCCGCCAGCCGATCCCGCATGACGCCGACCGTGCGCAAGAGGCGCGCGCGATGTTCGGCGGGCTGGATGCGGGTCTGGTCGATCTGATCGGAGGCACCGCAGGATGCAGCCCCTATCTGTGGTCGCTGATGCAGAAGGAACGCGAGTGGCTGCCGGACGCGCTTGCGGCCGCCGCCGACGATCCGGTCGCATCGGAGCTGGAGGGCTGCGACGATCTCGGCGCAGAGGATCTGGGCGTTGCGCTGCGGCGGGCGAAGCGACGGGTGGCATTGCTGGCAGGGCTGGCCGATCTCGGCGGGGTCTGGGCGCTGGAGCGAGTCACCGGGACGCTGACAGACCTGGCCGACCGGGCCACGGATCTGGCGCTGCGCGTCCATCTCCGGCGTGAACAAGAGCGCGGCAAGCTGCCCGAAACCGATGCGGAGGCGGGCGGCATCTTTGCCATGGCGATGGGAAAGATGGGCGCGGGCGAGCTGAATTACAGCTCGGATATCGATCTCATCATGCTCTTTGACGACGAGGCCTATGACGAGGCCGACCGCCAAGAGGCCCGCGCCGCGCTGATCCGGGTCACCCGCAAGGCAGCGGCGACACTTTCGGACAATACCGCCCATGGCTATGTGTTCCGCACCGATCTCAGGCTGCGCCCCGATGCGGCGGTGACGCCGGTCTGCCTCTCGGCTTCGGCGGCGCTCTCATATTATGAGGCCGAGGGTCGCACATGGGAACGCGCGGCCTTTATTAAGGCCCGACCCTGCGCGGGCGATATCGACGCCGGCACGCGCTTCCTCGCCGATCTGCGGCCCTTCGTGTGGCGCAAGCATCTCGACTTCGCGGCGATCGAGGATGCGCATAATATGCGTTTGCGGATACGTGATCACAAAAGTCTGGGCGGCAAGATCGCCGTGCCCGGCCATAACATGAAACTCGGCCAGGGCGGCATTCGCGAGATTGAATTCTTCACCCAGACCCGCCAGCTCATCGCCGGGGGGCGTGATCCGGATCTGCGGCTGCGGGGCACGGTGGAGGCGCTCGCCGCGCTTGCCGCCAAGGAATGGGTTCCGCAGGACATCGCCGAGGAACTGTCGGATCACTATCGCCGGCATCGCGATATCGAGCATCGCATACAGATGGTGAACGACGCCCAGACCCACGAGCTTCCGAAGGATCGCGAGGGGCTGGAGGTGATCTCGCAGATGATGGGCGAAGCCGATACCGACGCGTGGAGTGCCGCTTTGCGAACCCGGCTTGAGCGCGTCGAGACGCTGACAGACGCGTTTTTTGCGCCCTCCGACGGCGCGCCGCTACCGGAAATTTCCGAACAATCCCAGACTATCATCGACCGCTGGGACAGCTATCCGGCGCTGCGCAGTGCCCGCGCCCAGCAGATCTTTCGCCGCATCAAGCCCGATCTTCTCGGCCGGATGAGCCGCGCCGCGCATTCCGAAGACGCGCTGTCGCGTTTCGACGGTTTCCTGCAGAAACTTCCGGCGGGGGTGCAGCTCTTCTCGCTTTTCGAGGCGAACCCCTCACTGATCGACCTGATCGTCGATATCTGCGCCACCGCGCCGGGGCTGGCGGCGTATCTCGGGCGGCATCCCGACGTGCTCGACGCGGTGCTCGGCGGCACTTTCTTCGCGCCCTGGCCCGGATACGAGACGATGCGTGCGGATCTGGCGCAGCGGCTCGACCAGCAGATGAACGCGCGCGATGGCGGCTATGAGCGCGCGCTCGACGAGGCGCGGCGTTGGGCGCATGAATGGCAGTTCCGGGTCGGCGTGCATCATCTGCGCGGTCTCTCGGATGCGGCGCAGGTGGGGCAGGAATATGCCGATATCGCCGACGCCGCGATCGCCTCGCTTCTGCCGCTCGTGGTGGATGAGCTGGCGGCGCGGCATGGCGGCCCGCCGGGACGGGGCGCGGTGGTGATGGGCATGGGGTCTCTGGGGGCGCGGCGGCTGAACGCGGCCTCGGATCTCGATCTGATCGTAATCTATGACGATGACGGGGTCGAGGAATCCGACGGGCGCAAGCCGCTCGCGCCACGCGCCTGGTATTCGCGTTTCACTCAGGCGATGATCACGGCGCTTTCCGCGCAGACCGCGAATGGCAGGCTTTACGAGGTCGATATGCGGCTGCGCCCCTCGGGACGGCAAGGGCCGGTGGCGACGTCGCTGCAGTCTTTCCGCAACTACCAGATGACCGAAGCCTGGACATGGGAGCATCTGGCCCTGACTCGCGCCCGCGTGGTTGCCGCCTGCGGATCGGATGCGGATGCGCTCGCCGACGAGGTCGAGGCTAGTCGTGTTGACGTGTTGTCCGAACGCGGCAGCGATGCGCGGGTGCTGCCGGATCTGGCAGAGATGCGCGACAAAATCTTTGCCGCAAAGGCGCCTGACGGCGCGTGGGAGGCCAAGATCGGGCGCGGTCGCCTTCAGGATATCGAGCTGCTCGCACAAAGCTTCGCCCTGCGCGGCGGCGATCCGGCGCGCAGTCCCGAGGCGCAGATCCGGGCCGGGAAGCGGCATGATTTTGTCACTGCCGACGAAGCCGAAACATTGCTATCTGCGCAGCGTTTCCTGTGGAGGCTTCAGGCGGCAGGCCGGCTGATCAGCGAGAAGCCCATCAGCATGGAAGAGCTTGGGGCGGGCGGACAGGATTTTCTCCTGCGCGAAACCGACACCGAGGATCTCGACGCCTTGCGGGCAAGGCTCGATAAGATGGTCGAGGCGGCGGGGCAGATCGTCGATAGCGGCCTGCCCGCGACGGGCGGAGAAGCCGTCAGCAGCGACAGCGACTAGGCACGGCCGCGCGCGAATTCTTCTGTCGTGAGGGTCTGCGCATTGCCAACACCGCAAATATCCCCCGCGCCGCTGTTTTCCTCGTGACCGCACGTCGAGCCACTGGTTTCATGGCTGTCCAAAACGGCGCTGCAGCTCTCCCGCGCGTGGTGGACATGGTCATTTGCGGCGCGCGCGGTCGTCTCGTCGGCGATGATCCCGAGCACCGGAATGCGGGTGAAATCGCCGGTCTCCGCCCTTTCGGGCTCGTTTTCCTCGAATACCCCGTGCGCGGTCTTGTCCCAGTAGAACGGGTTGGTCACCACCTCATAGATCGCCTTCCACCCGGCCAGGCAGCCGAGCGGGAAATAGAGATGCATCAGCGGCACCCAGGAGATCAGATGGCGATGCTTTCGACCGCGCACCGCCCAGAGATTAACCGCCATTCCGATCGTTTCTGAGGCCAGGAAGATCGCAAACACGGCCGGTATCGCATAGCCCGACCAGAGCTGGGACAGCGGCTCGCGCAGCGGATGCGGCAGGCCGAGCGTCAGCAGCCAGAAGCTCCACAGAACCGGGGCGAGAAGATATTGCGACATCGTCCCGAGGAACTGCACCTGAAAACCGACGAAGCGCCGTGCCCCGAGGTCGCGCCACAACCTCAGCGGGTTGCGCATATGCACCGCCCAGGTCATCGCATAGCCCTTGAGCCAGCGGGATCGCTGCTTGATCCAGGGCAAGGCGCGGCAATTCGCCTCTTCATCCGTTGTGGTGTCGATCAGTTCCGTGCGCCAGCCGTGCCGGACAAGCCGCACCCCCAGATCGGCATCTTCGGTGACGTTCCACGCATCCCATCCGCCGAGCTTTTCCAGCACGTCTCGCCGGAAAAACAGCGTCGTTCCGCCAAGCGGCACCACGAGACCCAACCGCGCGATGCCCGGCAGATTGGCGCGGAACCAGCTCGCATATTCGATGGTGAAGCAGCGGGCGAGCCAGTTGCTGCGTGGGTTGAAGTAATCAAGCTGACCTTGCAGGCAGGCCACGTCCGGCGCCGCTGCCGCGAATCCGCGCGCGATCTTGTGCAGCTGATCGCTAGCCGGGCGATCCTCGGCATCCCAGACCCCGACGATGTCACCGCGGCAGAAGTTCAGGGCATAGTTCAAGGCGCGGGGCTTGGTCTTCAACGGTCCCGGCGGCACCGTCACAACCCGCATCCATCGCGGCAGCCGGGTTGCGGAGAGCGCCTTGAGGGTCACATCGTCATCCGCCTCGACCGCCAAGAGGATGTCGGTCAGCTCGCGCGGGTAATCCAGCCGGGACAGCCGCATCACCAGCCGGTCGGCGATATCGCTTTCCTGAAGAAGCGGCACGATCACCGAGATCACCGGCAGGGCGCCACGCATCTCGGCGCGCGGCTTGGTGACAGTGGCGATCAGGCGGTTTTCGGCACGCGACGACGCCTGCTGGCGCAGCACGGCGCAGAAGGCCGCGACCCGCAGCGCGGTCCCGGCAAGCAGCGTCAGCAACGCCCAGGCGGTGACAGCCGCGAGCGCGCTGATCGGGGCGAGAACCGCTGCGCCGAGTCCGATGAGCACGAGCGACAGAGCGACGCGCGCCGCGCGGGCTTCGCTGCGCCCGCGGCAGCTTTCCTCCGGCGCGACACTATGCTCGGCATGGCGGGTCAGCGCGGTGGCACGGCTGTCGATGACAGCCGCGTGGATCGCTGTTTCAGTGGCCAACAGCATCCGCACTGGCCCGAGATCAGCCGGCAGGCTGGCCCGCAATGCCGCAAAGGCTTCCGGGCGGGAAGTGGCGATAAAGGTCACGCCGCCGGCCCGGCGCCATGGCAGGATGCCGTTCTTCACGCAAAAACGCGCGCCAAGCTGGTCTATCAGCCGCGGATCGGGCGGCATCTGCACCGGATCGACCGACGCGCAACGCCATTGCCGGGTCAGCGCGTGCGTGAGTGCGGCTTCGGTGACCCAGCCCTGTGCCAGCAGGATCTGCCCGAGGGGCACATCCTGACGCCGCCGCATCACCGTGGCCTTCAGCAGATGCGCCGGGGTGACCGCATTCTCTTCCAGCAGAATCTGGCCCAATGGCCGCATGTCGCGTTCAGAAAGCGATCTTATTTCCGCCTGCGGCGCGATTGGCAGGCGAAGCGGATCACTGGCCGAGGCGTCCGTGCGGACGATTTGAACCGACATGGCGAATCCCCAATGGTTTCACCATGCTTGACACGCAGGATCTTAAATTTTCGTTAAGTGACTGTTGTGGCTATATTTTCAGCCTTCGCGACGGGTCCGCATCGCATCGGCAAAGCGGGTGAACAGATAGGCCGAGTCCTGCGGGCCGGGGCTCGCCTCGGGGTGATACTGCACCGAAAATACCGGCTTGTCCGCGACGGCGAGCCCGCAATTCGAGCCGTCGAAGAGGCTGATATGCGTTTCCCGCACGCCGCTCGGGAAGGTTTGCGCATCGACCGCGAAGCCATGATTCATCGAGGTGATTTCCACCTTGCCCGTATCGACGTCGCGCACCGGATGGTTGGCGCCGTGATGACCGTGGCCCATCTTGACCGTCTTGGCGCCTAGGGCCAGAGCCAGCATCTGATGGCCGAGGCAGATACCGAAGATCGGCATGTCCCGATCGAGAAGCTGCTGAATCATCGGTACGGCATAGCTGCCGGTCGCTGCGGGGTCGCCGGGGCCATTCGACAGGAAAACACCCTCGGGGTCATGCGACAGAACCTCTTCGGCGGTCGCGGTGGCCGGCAGGACCGTCACATCCGCCCCGGAAGCCACCAGCGAGCGCAGGATGTTGCGTTTGGCACCGTAATCGAGCGCCACCACCTTGAACGGCCTTTCCTCGCCATTGCCGGCAAACTCCCCCGGCCAGCTCCACAGCCCGGTATCCCAGCGATAGCTCTGCCGGGTCGAAACCTCTTTCGCGAGATCCAGCCCGACAAGACCCTGCCATTCGCGAGCCCGTGTCACCATTGCCTGAATGTCGAAATTCCCGTCAGGATCATGGGCCAGCACCACATGCGGGCTGCCTTGCTGGCGGATCGCGCGGGTGAGGCGCCGCGTGTCGACGCCGCCGATTCCCACGCGCCCGCGGCGGCGCATCCAGTCCTGCAGATCCGAAGTCGCGCGCCAGTTCGACGGCTCGGTCGGGTCCCATTTGACGACGATGCCGCTGGCGACCGGATCGGGGGCCTCGTCATCTTCCTCGGTGATGCCGGTATTGCCGATATGCGGGAAGGTGAAGGTAACGACCTGACTCGCATAGGAGGGATCGGTCATGATCTCCTGATAGCCGGTCATCGCCGTGTTAAAGACCAGTTCTGCGACCACCTCGCCGGTTGCGCCGAAGCCCTGGCCGGTAAAAATCGTGCCGTCCGCGAGGGCAAGGCAGGCGGTCGGTTTCGCGGCTTGCGCGTTCATGATGCGGGCTCCGTATCAGCTGATCGCGCGGAACCTAGTCAAGCGCCGCCGCGCGGTCAAGCGAGGGCGGGCTTGAACCGGGGGCTTGCTGCCCCTATTTCACAGCGCTTGAGCCATACATGGGGATGACCATGGATCTGAAGACGAAAATCCAGAGCGCGACCAAAGATGCGATGAAGGCAAGGGATCAGCTGCGGCTGTCGACGCTGCGTCTGATCTCGGCTGCGATCAAGGACCGTGAGATCGCCGCCCGCACCGGCGAAGGCGAGGGCGGTGTGATGAGCGATGCCGATCTGGTTGCGATCCTGTCCAAGATGGTCAAGCAGCGCCAGGAATCCGCGCGCAGCTATGAAGAGGGTGGTCGGCTGGAACTGGCGGAAAAGGAAAACGCCGAAATCGCGGTAATCGAGGAGTTCCTGCCCCGACGCATGTCCGAGGAAGAGGCGCGTGCAGCGGTTGACGGCGTCATAGCCGAGCTAAATGCCGAGTCCGTCCGCGATATGGGCCGCGTCATGGGTGAGCTGAAGACCCGCTATGCCGGTCAGATGGATTTCGGAGCGGTCGGCCAGATGGTGAAACAGAAGCTGCTCTGACCTTGCGCAGCATGCTGGTCCTTGGCAGCGTCGTCGTGGCGGTGGTTCATGCGACAGTGCAGAAGGATCGCAGCATCGCGAAAATGCCCTGCACTCAAGGCTGAGATATTCCGGCTATGCCCTGCCGCTGTGCCGCGCGAGGGCGCGGTTCAGCTCTGATAGCAGGGCGACGCGCTCTTCGGGGGCGAGGAACGCGCCGAACTCGATCTCGCGGCCCGATTCGTGGTCACCGACGAGGACGAGATAGCTTTCTACCGGGCCGGGGCGGATAATGGCGCGGATCCAATAGGCTTTGGCCCTCCACTCGCGCACGGGCTTGCCGGGTTCGTGGCGGGTCAGCGCGATGCAGCCGCCAGCAAACCGCAGCTCTTCCAGCGTGGAGCCGGTGCGATAGCTGTGGCTGATCGCCCACCAGACCGCCGCAATGGCGCCGAGCATGAATGGCAGCAGCGCCCACATCACGACACTGCCCAGCACCGCCATCAGCGGCAGGGTCAGCAGAGCTGCGGTGATGCCGATAAACCAGACGAAGCCCCGGCGCGGCAAAGAGCGGTGGGGCCAAGCGAGCAGCAGCTCTTCTTTTCCGGTCTTGCTCCACTGATAGGGCATGAGGTGACCTCGTGGCAGTGATACGGGCGGGCCGCATTTTCGATGCCGGACATGAAAACGGCCCCGGATCGCTCCGGGGCCGCTGTTCGTCATCGGGCGGTATCAGTGCGCCGGGCTGCGGTCCCAGTCCTCACGCTTCGGCAGCTGCTCGAATGTGTGTTCGGGCGGCGGCGAGGGCAGGGTCCATTCCAGCGTGTCCGCATATTCGTTCCAGTAATTATTCTCGGTCACGCGCTTGCCTGCAAACAGGGTGTAGAACACGATCCCGATGAAGAAAAGGAACGACGCAAAGGCGATATAGGCGCCGATCGACGAGACATTGTTCCAGAAAGCGAAGGCCTCCGGATAGTCGATATAGCGGCGCGGCATGCCCTGACGGCCCAGGAAGTGCTGCGGGAAGAAGATCAGGTTCGACCCGATGAACATCGCCCAGAAATGCAGCTTGCCGGCCCATTCGGGATATTGACGGCCCGACATCTTGCCGATCCAGAAATAGATCCCGGCAAAGATGGCGTAAACCGCGCCCAGCGACATCACATAGTGGAAATGCGCCACGACGTAATAGGTGTCGTGATAGACCCGGTCCAGCGGTGCCTGGCTGAGCACCACGCCGGTCACGCCGCCGACGGTGAACAGGAACAGGAAACCGAAGGCCCAGAGCATCGGCGTCTTGAACTCGATCGAGCCGCCCCACATCGTCGCGATCCATGAAAACACCTTGATGCCGGTCGGCACCGCGATGGTCATGGTGGCCAGCATGAAATAGCTCTGCTGGGTCAGCGACATGCCGACCGTATACATGTGGTGCGCCCACACGACGAAGCCCAAAATCCCGATCGCGGCCATGGCCAGCACCATCGGCAGATAGCCGAAGATCGGCTTGCGCGAGAAGGTGGCGATGACATGGCTGATGATGCCGAAGCCGGGGAGGATGATGATATACACCTCCGGATGGCCGAAGAACCACAGGATGTGCTGATACAGGATCGGGTCGCCGCCACCAGCCGGGTTGAAGAAGTTGGTGCCGAAATTGCGATCCATCAGCAGCATGGTGATCGCGCCGGCCAGCACCGGCAGGGCCAGCAGGATCAGCCATGCGGTGATAAAGACCGACCAGGCGAACAGCGGCACCTTGAAGAGCGTCATGCCGGGGGCGCGCATGTTCAGGAAGGTGGTGATGATGTTGATCGCGCCCAGGATCGACGATGCGCCCGACACGTGCACGGCGAAGATCGCCAGATCCATGGAGGAGCCCGCCTCGGTCGTCGAAAGCGGCGGATAAAGCACCCAGCCCACGCCGGAGCCCAGCTGAGAGTTGCCGCCCGGCGCCAGCAGCGATGCGATCCCCAGGGCGGTGCCGCAGACATAGAGCCAGTATGACAGGTTGTTCAGCCGCGGGAACGCCATATCCGGCGCGCCGATCTGAAGCGGCATGAAAAAGTTGCCGAACCCGCCGAACAGCGCGGGGATCACGACGAAGAACATCATCAGCACGCCGTGATAGGTGATCATCACGTTCCAGAGATGGCCGTTCGGCGTGCATTCCTCGGAGCTCGGGAACAGCCGCGCGCCTTCCATGCACATATACTGCACACCCGGAAACTGCAGCTCCATCCGCATATAGACGGTGAAACAGACCGAGATCAGGCCGACGATGCCGGCCGTGAACAGATAAAGGATACCGATATCCTTGTGGTTGGTGGACATAAACCAACGGGTGAAGAACCCGCGATCGTCGTGATGTCCGCCGGATTCGTGAACGGCTGCGTCGGCCATTGCGCGATCTCCCTGGGTTGATCCTGAGGCGGCCGGCATGGCCGGCAGATGACCGCACAATAGCCATACTGGCCGGGTGCGGCAATGCGGGCAGCATGGGAAACTATGCGGGAAACACGGGTTTTTTTGCCAGAACACAGCCGGCGCAACACTGTGTCGCAGGCGGCTGTGTCAATCTTGCGACATTCTGTCGCAATTCATCCGCGATTTACTGCGGCGCCCCATCGCCGGATGCAGGCTGCTCGGGCGCATCGGGCGAGACGCTCAGCAGAAAGGCGACCAGATCGTCCTGATTCTTGTTCAGCTTGAAGGTCATCATCGAACGCGCGCCGTCATCGCCGGAATGCGCTTTCAGATAGGCCGTCGGATCGGTGACATAGGCCTTCAGCGAGTTCACATCCCAGCTCGCTCCGGGATTTTTCTCGGCGAGCGCCCTGATCCCGTCGCCATAGCGGAAACCCTCGACCGAGGCGATTTCCCGCCCGACGATCCCGTAGAGATTCGGACCGGTTCGCCCGCCGCGCACGATATCCTCGCCAGAATCATCGCGGATCATGTGGCACGCCTTGCATTTGTTGAATTCTTTCTCGCCGGCGGCAATGTCGCCCTCCTGGGCGAGCGCGGGTGCGGCGAGGCTGAGCACGGAAAACATGGCGATCAGGCTGGTCTTCATCCTCGTATTCCTTTGCTGTCGAACACCGGAAAAAGGCGTCGCAGGGATATGGTCACGCCGGAATGTGACGAATCGTCCGAGGCAAGGTCAACTCAATTCTCCGCGGCGAATCGTTGGGCGAAGGTGGCGCGCAGCGCATTGTCCAGATCCTCCATCCCAACCGGAAGGCCCAGATCGACGAGGCTGGTCACGCCATGTCCCGAAATGCCGCAGGGCACGATGCCGCCATAATGGCTCAGATCCGGTTCGACATTGATCGAGATGCCGTGAAAGCTGATCCAGCGACGCAGCTTTATCCCGATGGCGGCGATCTTGTCCTCGCGCATCGCGCCGTCGGGAAGCGCCGGTTTCTCGGGACGCGGCACCCAGACGCCGACGCGGCCTTCGCGGATTTCTCCGCTGATGCCGAATTCGGCCAATGTGTCGATCACCCAGCCTTCCAGCGACTTGACGAAACCGCGCACATCGCGGCCACGGCGGTTTAGATCGAGCATGGTATAGATGATGCGCTGTCCCGGCCCGTGATAGGTGTATTGACCGCCACGTCCAGTGGCGTGGACCGGAAACCTCGCATCCAGAAGATCCGCCGCCTTGGCCGAAGTGCCTGCCGTATAAAGGGGCGGGTGCTCGACGAGCCAGATCCGCTCGCCCGCGCGCCCCGCATGCATGTCTGCGACATGGGCCCCCATCTCCGCGACCGCGTCTTCATAGCCGGTCAGGCCGGAGCTGATGACCCATTCGGGTTCTGGGTGGGACATGCGTGATCTCCGCGGAGGGCGCGGCTTGCCCGAAGGCATGCCGCAATCTCGGCTGACCTAATCAGCCCTCCGCGAAAAGGGAAGCCTGCCAGTGGCCGTTGGCTGCACTATGGCCGGGCAGGTGCTTCTGGTCAGCCGAGATCCGCCTTGATCTTCATTTCACCGGTCGCTGCCTGTTCGCAGCCTTGCTTGGCGCGCAGGCCTGTCGCGCTCACTTCTTCGCCGGTGCCGACATATTGCGACACCACCTGGCCGTCCTTGATGCGCATGACAAAGGGCTCATAGCCGACATAGGCGCCGAAGGAGTTCTTGCCGTTCAGCTCGCCACACAGCACGCGCCCCTGTCCGCCGCTGAGCTCGTAGACGCGAAGATTGCGGAAAAGTGCCGCATCGGGATCCTTGAGCTGATCGGTGATCGAGCTTTGCAGAAAGCTGCGATCATCGCCCGTCATCTGTGTTGGCGTACTGCTGACCGGCGTGTCGTTCACATCGGCGCAGGCGGCCAGCAGCAGCGGCATGGCAGCGGCGAGAAGGGGCAGGGGGGAAGTCATCCGCGATCTCCGTTCATTGGCTCGCGGAGATGTTTGGAGAAAAAAGGTGAATCGGCGGTTAACGACGCCGGCAAAAAAATGAGCGGGCGCCCGCATTGTGCGACGTTTCGATATGAAATTGGATCAGAAGGCGCCGGGCAGGTCCGGCCAGGCTGATGGCGCATCGCTGCTGCCCTCATCTATGTCGATGGTGCGGTCGAGAAGACTCGAACTTCCACTCCGGTTAGGGAACAGCGACCTCAACGCTGCGCGTCTACCAATTCCGCCACGACCGCATCTCGCGACAAGCCGTGCAGATAACGACTCGGGGCGCGGTTGAAAAGGGGTATTCGACGCATCTGCACAGGAAATCGGCACAGCGTGCGTCGCGGGGCGCGATCATCACGGCGCTGTTGCAATCCTGACGCCGCCCCGCTTAACCTGCCGCCAGCGGAGACAAGAACCATAATCCACGACAGGGGACCGCGCTTGACGACCAAGACCCGCGACGGCGATTTCGTCGTCTTCGACCATGTGCAGAAAAGCTATGACGGGCAGACGCTTGTCGTCGAAGACCTGAATCTTTCCATTGGCCGGGGTGAGTTCCTGACCATGCTCGGCCCGTCAGGGTCAGGCAAGACCACCTGCCTGATGATGCTGGCCGGTTTCGAGACCGCAACTCATGGCGAGATCCGGCTCGACGATCGCAACATCAACCAGGTGCCGCCGCATAAGCGCGGGATCGGGATGGTGTTCCAGAATTACGCGCTTTTCCCGCATATGAGCGTGGGTGAAAATCTGGCCTTCCCGCTCGAGGTGAGGGGGCTGTCGAAGGCCGAGCGGACCGACCGCATCCGCCGTGCGCTCGACATGGTGCAGATGGGCGGTTTCGAGACCCGCCGCCCGGCGCAGCTTTCAGGCGGGCAGCAGCAGCGCATCGCGCTTGCCCGGGCCCTGGTCTTCGATCCGAAGCTGGTGCTGATGGACGAACCGCTTGGCGCGCTCGACAAGCAACTGCGCGAGCATATGCAGTTCGAGATCAAGGAGCTGCACGAGCGGCTGGGCATCACGGTGGTCTATGTCACCCATGATCAGTCCGAGGCGCTGACCATGTCGGACCGCATCGCCGTCTTCAACGACGGCCGAATCCAGCAACTGGCCGAGCCCGCGGCGCTGTATGAGCGCCCCGAAAACAGCTTCGTTGCCGGGTTCATCGGGGAAAACAACGCGCTTGGCGGCACGATTTCCAGCCTTGACGGTGATCGGGCGACCGTCACGCTGTGGAATGGCGAGATCATCGACGCCACTGCGGTGAACATACGCGAGGTCGGCCAGCCCACCACCGTCTCGATCAGGCCGGAGCGGGTCGAGTTCAAGCCGGGAATGATGGCGGATGGCGCGCATAGGATCGACGCCGAGGTGGCCGAGGTGGTCTATATGGGCGACATTCTGCGGGCGCGGCTGAAGGTCGCCGGACAGGATGATTTCGTGATGAAGTTCCGCAACACGCACGGCCAGACCCGGTTGAATCCCGGCGAACATATCCGCATCGGCTGGCATCCGCAGGATGCCCGCGCGCTCGATCCGGTCTGACAGGAGGCCGGCCTGACGCAGATCCGCGTCCAATGATAACGGCCAATGCGCCGACCCAAACCCAACAGGAGATTTCGAATGAAAAAGACCCTGATCACGACCACCACGCTCTGCACGATGGCATTCGGAGCCTCGGCGCAGGAGGTGAACTTGCTGTCCTGGGGCGGCGCCTACGGCAATTCGCATCTCGAAGCCTATGCCAAGCCCTTTACAGAAGAGACCGGCATCGCTGTGAACATCGCCGATGCCGACAACCCCGCCACCCCGATCAAGGCGATGGTCGAGGCGGGGAACGTGACCTCCGATGTGGCCTCGGTCGAATATGCCGACGCGGTGCGCCTGTGCGACGAAGGTCTGTTGGAAGAGATCGACGCCTCGGCCCTGGAAGCGGCAGAGGACGGCACCGCCGCGACGGATGACTATATCGAGGGCGGCGTGACCGATTGTTTCGTCGGCACTGACGTCTATTCGATGGTCCTGGTTTATAACGACGAGCAATTCGCCGATGCCAAGCCTTCCGCCCCGGCGGATTTCTTTGATCTCGAGGCTTTTCCGGGCAAGCGCACCATGCGCAAGGGGGCGAAGTTCAACTTGGAACTCGCGCTGATGGCTGATGGCGTGCCCGCCGATGAAGTCTATGCGACGCTGGAAACGCCCGAAGGGGTGGACCGTGCCTTCGCCAAGCTGGACAGCATAAAGGATGAGGTTGTCTGGTGGGAAGCCGGTGCGCAGCCGCCGCAGCTTCTGGCCGATGGCGAGGTCAGCATGGCCTATGCGTTCAATGGCCGGATCTTCGACGCGGTTCAGCAGGACGACCAGCCCTTCGAAATCATCTGGGACGGTCAGATCTACGAGATGGAAGGCTGGGTCATCCCGCAGGGCGCGCCGAACATGGAAGAAGCGATGCAGTTCATCGCCTTCTCCACCGCGCCGGCGAATCAGGCCCGCGCTGCCGAGTTCATCAGCTATGGCCCGCCCCGCCGCTCGGCTGCCGCGATGGTCGGCAATATCGAAGGCAGCGAAGAGCCGATGGGTCCGAATCTTCCGACCTCGGAAGAGAACATGACCAATGCGCTTGGCTCTAACCTCGATTTCTGGGTCGATTACGACTCCGAACTCAATGAGCGCTTCAACGCCTGGCTCGCAGGCTGAGGACCACATCCGGCCGCGGCGCTGCGCGCTGCGGCCGGAGCTTGCAGGATAGCGATATGGCAACTCCGCTCGATCCCCACGCGGCCATCGTCACCGAGGCTGGCGGCGCGCCGGATGGGAAGCTGACCACTGCGGATGGTCAGCCGCTTCAGAAGGCATTGGCCAGATCGTCGCGCGCAGCACGGCGGCGGGCGTTTTTCCTCGTCGCACCGCTGCTTGCCTTTATCGTCTTCACCTTCGTGGTCCCGATCGGTCAGCTGCTCTATCGCTCGGCGCATAATGACGGCTTCTCGGCGAATATGCCCGAGATCTCTGCCTGGTTCGCTGAAAATCCGCCCGGAACCACGCCAGACGAGGCCGCCTTTGCCGCGCTCGCCCGCGATCTTCTCGCATCTGCCGAGGAACGCAGCATCGGCACGGTCGGCACGCGGATCAATTACGAGGTTCCCGGCACCCGGTCGCTTTTCACCTCGACCGGTCGCCAGGTCCGTCGCGGCATCGAGCCGCCCTATCAGCAGGCCCTGCTGGAGATCGACGAGGAATGGGCCGATGCCGAGATTTGGGCGGCGATGCGCGGTGCCTCGACGGCCTACACGGACAGTTTCTATCTCGCCTCGGTGGACCGCACGCGCGATATCGACGGAAACATCACACCTGTCGCCGAACACCGGCAGGTCTATGTGATGCTGTTCCTGCGCACATTGTGGCTGTCCGGCCTGATCACCGCGCTGACCTTTCTGCTGGGTTTTCCCGTCGCGCATCTGCTGGCGACGCTGCCGATGCGCAAATCCAACCTGCTGATGATCCTCGTCCTGCTGCCCTTCTGGACCTCGCTGCTCGTGCGGACGAGCTCATGGATGGTGTTGCTGCAACAGCAGGGCGTTGTGAACGACACGCTCGTCTGGCTCGGCGTGATCGACAGCAATGGCCGGCTCGAGATGATGTATAATCAGGTCGGCACCATCGTGGCGATGACCCATATCCTGCTGCCCTTCATGATCCTGCCGCTTTATTCGGTGATGCGGACAATCAACCCGGCCTATGTCCGCGCGGCGCGCTCGCTCGGGGCGACGAGCTGGACCGCGTTCCGCCGGGTCTATTTCCCGCAGACCCTGCCGGGGCTGGGGGCCGGCGCGCTGCTCGTCTTCATTCTCGCTGTGGGATACTACATCACCCCGGCGCTTGTCGGCGGCTCGTCCGGGCAGCTCATCTCCAACATGATTGCCGAACATATGACCGGAACGCTGAACTGGTCGATGGCCGCCGCGCTGGCGGCGATCCTGCTGGCCGGAGTTCTGATCCTCTACTGGGTCTATGACCGCCTCGTCGGCATCGATAATCTGAAGCTGGGATAGATCATGGCGCTTCCGAGTTACGCATCGCCGCTGGAACGGCTCTGGCACCGGAGCTATCTGCTGCTATGCGCGTTGATCTTCTTCTTCCTGATCGCGCCGATCGTGGTCATCATCCCGCTCAGCTTTAACGCCGACCGTTTTTTCACCTTCACCCAAGAGATGCTGTCGCTCGACCCCGAGGGATATTCGCTGCAATGGTATGACCGGCTGGCGACCTTCGGCATGGCCCGGCCCGATGCACCGCGCGACGCGGCTTGGTTCGCGGATATGTGGGCCAATTCCAACTGGGTGAACGCGGCGAAGAACTCGCTTTTCGTGGGGGTTTTCTCGACCATCCTCGCCACGGTGCTGGGAACATTGGCGGCGCTCGGGCTGTCGCGTTCCGAGATGCCGTATCGCCGGCTCATCATGGCGACGCTGATCTCGCCCATGATCGTCCCGCTGATTATTACCGCAACCGGGCTGTTCTTCTTCTACTCCTCGGCCTGCGTGCCGCAGGGATCGTGGATGCAGGATCTGTTCAGCCCGGTCCTGTCCAATCGCGGCTGCCTGGCCAATACCTATCTGGGCGTGATCCTCGCCCATGCGACGCTCGGCGTGCCCTTTGTCATCATCACGGTGACGGCGACGCTGATCGGCTTCGACCAGTCGCTGAACCGGGCTGCGGCGAGCCTCGGGGCCAACCCGCGCACGACCTTCTTTCGCATCACCATGCCGCTGATCCTGCCCGGGGTGATTTCCGGCGCGCTGTTTGCCTTTGTCACCTCATTCGATGAGGTGGTGGTGGTGCTGTTCATCGCCGGACCCGAGCAGCAGACCATCCCGCGCCAGATGTGGATCGGCATCCGCGAACAGATCAGCCCGGCGATTCTCGCGGTGGCGACGCTGCTCGTCGGCTTTTCGATTGCGCTGCTGACCACGGTCGAACTGCTTCGCCGCCGGTCCGAGCGTATTCGCGGTGTCACCCCCGGCTAGGGCAGGATCATCACCCAGACCGAGACGCTGAGGATTGACAGCGCCGTCGCGATCAGCACCGCCGAGGCAGAGACCCGCTTTGCGACGCCATAGATCGAGGCAAAAAGATAGGCGTTCACCCCGGGCGCCATCGCCGCCGTCATCACCGCCGAGCGCATCGCCGGAACGTCAAGCGACAGCAAGCGCCCCAGCCCATAGGTGATCGCCGGGTGCAGGATCAGCGCCACGGCGCAGCACATGGCAATGACGCGGCTGTCACCCTCGGGTTTGTAGCGGAACAGGATCCCGCCAAGCGCGAACAGCGCCGAGGGCAGGGCGGCCCGCGCCATTAGCGCGACCCCGTCCCAGAAACTGCCCGGCAGCACCAGCCCGGCCTGAAGCATCAGGTTCATCGCCGCGCCCGACAGGATGCCGATCACCAGCGGGGTCCGCAGTGCCCCGGTCAGCGCCCGGATCGCCACCCGCCCGATCGAGAGATCCTGCCCGCTGGCGCGGGTGAACTCCATCACCGTGATACCGAAGGTGTAAAGCAGCGGAGAATGCAGCGCGATGATCGTCCAGTTCCCGGCCAGAGCCTCGGTGCCGTAAGCGCGCTCGGTGATCGGCACCCCGAGCAGCAGCGAATTCGAGAACAGGCAGACAAAGCCGATGGCGACCGCATCCTCGGGCGGGCGGCCCATCCAGCGCGCGCCGAACGCACCGATGGCGAATGAGACAAGCGCACCCGTATAGAAGGCCGCCAGCATCGGCAGGTTGAACTCGGCCGATAGATCGAGCCGGGCAATGGACTGGAAGAGCAGCACCGGCACCGCGAAATTTTGCGCGAAGCGCATCACGCCATCCACCGCGGATTCCGAGAACCATCCGCGCCAGCTGACGGCATAGCCAAAGCCGACCACCAGAAAGACCGGCAGCACCACGTCGAATAATGCGCTCAAGAGCGGGCCTCGAGCACCATGCCGTCATAGGCCGGCACGACATGATCCGGTGTTTCGTTCGCGACCTCGTCGTAATCGAGATCGATATGCATATTGGTCAGCACGCCCTGACGGGCGCGGGCAGAATTGATCCATTCCACCGCCAGCGCCAGATGCGCATGGCTCGGATGCGGCTTATAGCGCAGCGCGTCGCAGATAAAGATCTCCGGCGTGCCGATGATGTCCCATGCCTCGTCGGGAATATGCTGCACGTCTGGCAAGTAGATGATCCCGCCCGAGGCGGTCTCGATCCTCAGCCCGAGTGCGGTGATCGCCCCGTGCGGCACGGTAAAGGGGGTGACGCGGATATCGCCCCCTGCGCCGGTCACGGTGATCGGCCCGTCAAGCGGGTGCAGGTCGCAGATTGGCGGGTATTGCGAGCCGGGCGGGCTCTTGAACAGATAGCCGAACCGGCTTGTCAGCGCCTGCGTGGTCGGCGCATCGGCATAGCCCTTTACCCGCTCCTGCGCATTATAGGCAAGCTGGCGCAGATCGTCGATCCCGTGAATATGGTCGGCATGGGCATGGGTCCAGACCACCGCGTCAAGCGTCCGGATGCCCGAATCCAGAAGTTGCGGCACCATATCGGGCCCGGTATCGACGAGCAGGTTGGTCCGGCCATCCGTCCCAACCCGTTCGATCAGGATCGCGCAGCGGCGGCGGCGGTTTCTCGGGTTTTCCGGGTTGCAGGCTCCCCAATTGCCGCCGATCCGGGGCACGCCCCCGGAAGAGCCGCAGCCGAGGATGGTGACACGGATCATGCGGCGGCCTTGCTGAAGAGCCGGTCGAAATTCTCCGAGGTGCGCGCGGCGAAACCGGCATAGTCGAGACCGAAAACCTCCGCGCCCTTCGCCGCGGTGCGGGTGACGAATGCCGGCTCGTTCCGCTTGCCGCGATGGGGGGGCGGGGCAAGATAGGGCGCGTCGGTCTCGACCAGGATCCGGTCCAGAGGTGCTGCGGCAAAGATCTCGCGCAGCTCGGCCGAGCGCGGAAATGCCGCGATTCCCGACATGGACAGATAGAACCCCAGCTCAAGCGCCGCCTGCGCCAGCCCCGCCCCCGAGCTGAAACAATGCATCACGCAGTCATAGGCCCCGGCGCGATGTTCCTCGGTCAGTATCCGTGCCATGTCCTCATCCGCGTCGCGGGCATGGATGATCAGCGGCAGCCCGGTGCGGCGCGCGGCCTCGATATGGATCCGCAGGCTTTCCTGCTGCACAGCGGCGCTTTCGGCGGTGTAGTGGTAATCCAGCCCCGTCTCGCCGATGCCGACGAATTTCGGATGATCGGCAAGCGCGACCAGTTCCTCGACCGAAACCATCGGCTCGTCCGCGACGCTCATTGGATGGGTGCCGGCGGCGTAGAACACGCCCTCATGCGCTTCGGCGATGGCGCGCACGGCCGGTTCTTCGCGCAGCTTCGTGCAGATCGTCACCATGCGTGTGACGCCTGCGGCATTTGCGCGCGCGATCAGCGCGTCGCGATCCTCGTCGAAATTCTCGAAATCGAGATGGCAATGGCTGTCCACGATGGGGACCGCCTTGCCGGCTTCGGGTAAAGGCATGGGTCAGGCTTTCGCGTGCGCCGGGCCGAGCCCGGCAAGTTGGGTGAGCATATCCATGACAAGCGCCGCAGGGTCAAGGTTGACCGCCCGGCCGCTGCGGGCGCGCGCCGACAGATCGGCCTGCGCGCCGGCCCAGACCCGCGCCGCATCCGTATCCGGGCACAGCCGTGCCATCAGTGCCGCCTCTCCCGGCGCGGCTTCGGGGACGGGCGCGCCGAGCAGCCCGGCACGGGCGAGCCGGGTGAGGAAGAGATCCAGCAATGTCACCCTCAGATCAAAGGGGTCGCCATCGGCGGTGGCGCGTGCGCCCGCCGCCTCGGCCAGCGCGCGGGCCTTCATCCGGTCGAAGCGGGGCAGGGTCTCGAACAGCTCGATGATCTGGCGATAGACCTTCAGCCCCTCCTGCCCGGCCAGGCGCAGCGCCTCGCCGACAGAGCCGCCGGACAGCGCGGACAGCGCCTCGGCATCCTCGGTGACGCCAAGACCGGCAAGCACCGCCGTCATATCTTCGGGCGCAAGCGGAGACAGGCGCAGCTCGCGACAGCGCGAGCGGATCGTGGGCAAAAGCCGTGCCGGTTGGTGAGCGATCAGCAGGATGAGTCCGCCCTCGGGGGGTTCTTCCAGCACTTTCAGCAGTGCATTCGCCGCCGCGCCGTTCATCTGGTCGGCAGCATCGACGATGGCCACGCGGCGACCGCCCTCGGCCGCGCTCATGTGGAAAAAGCCGAGCAGGGCGCGAATATCGTCGACACCGATTTCGGCCTTGAGCCGCCCGGTCTTCTGATCGAAACCGCGCCGCACCAGATGCAGACGCGGCTCGGACAGCGCCGCCACGCGCCGCGCCACCGGATCGCCGGGCGGCAGGCGCAGATCACCCGGCGCGCCGCCGGACAGAAGCCAGCGCGTCATCGCCCAGGCCAGCGTCGCCTTGCCGACCCCGCGTGGCCCGGTGATCAGCCAGGCATGATGCAACCGCTGCGCCCCGGCAGCGGCGAGAAAATCGGCAATGGCGTGGTCATGTCCGACCGCCGCCTCGGCGTGGCGGGGATGCGGCGCGCCGGGCACGCGGTCCGATTCGGGGGCGTCGTCGCTCATAACGCGGCCCGGACGCGGGCGGCGACTTCGTCTGCGCTGCCGCTGCCGTCGATGACGCGGACCCTCTTTGGATGGGCATCGGCCAGCGAGAGAAAGCCCGCCCGCAGCTTTTCCTGAAAGCCAAGCCCCATAGATTCAAAGCGATCCTCGGTCCCGCCGCGCGCGGCCCCGCGAGCGAGCCCGTCCTCTGGTGAGATGTCGATCACGAATGTCCGGTCCGGCTCGATCCCGATCATCAGACGGTGCAGGCTCTCGACCTTGTCCACCAGATCACCCCGTGTGGCACCTTGATAGACCCGGGTCGAATCGGCGAAACGGTCGGTGACGACAACCGCGCCGCGTTCGAGCGCCGGGAGGATGCTGCGTTCCAGATGATCGCGGCGGGCGGCATTGAAAAGCAGGATCTCGGTCTCGGGCGACCACCGCTCGGCCCCGCCCTCGACCAGAAGGCGACGGATCAGCTCGGCCCCGTCGGACCCGCCGGGCTCGCGCGTCAGCACCACCTCGCGCCCCTCGGCACGCAGCGCTTCGGCCAGCAGGCGCGCCTGCGTGGTCTTGCCGCTGCCGTCAATGCCCTCGAAGCTGATGAACATGCCCGAATTACTGCCGCGTCGCCTGCCAGGCTTCTCCGCCCAGACGGAACGCGGCGCTCCGCAGACGGCCGACAAACCCCGCCGCCTCGACATTCTCGGCGGCCACCAGCGGCACATTCGCCGGACCCACACCCGGGATCTGGATCTGCAACATGCCCAGCCGGTCGCCTTCCGAGATCGGCGCCTGGATCGGGCCGGAATAGACCGCCTCGGCGGTCACGCCCTGTTCGGCGCCGATCGGCATCAGCACGTTCAGACCGTTCTGCGTGGTCAGCGCGACATTTGACTTCGCACCCAGCCAGACCGACGCCTCGGCAACGGTTTCGCCCTGCGGCACGACCTCTTTCATGGTGAAGTCGCGAAACGCCCATGCTGCGATCCGCTCGGCCTCCTCGGCGCGGGCGGCCTCGGTGGCCATGCCGGTCACAACGAAGATGACCCGCCGGTCGCCCTGCACGGCCGAGCCGACAAGCCCATAGCCTGCCTCTTCGGTGTGGCCCGTCTTCAGCCCGTCTGCGCCGATGCCGAGCTTCAGCAGCGGATTGCGATTAAAGCGGTTCGCCGGGGCGCGGTTGTCATAGGGAAACTCTGTCAGGGCAAAATATTTGTAGAGCTCGGGGAAATCATTGATGAGATGCTCGGCCAGGATGCCGAGATCATGCGCCGACATGACGTGATCGGGATGCGGCCAGCCCGACGAATTGGCGAAGTTGGAATTATTCATCCCGAGCGCCTTCGCCTTGTCGTTCATCTGTCGCGCGAAAGCGTCTTCGGTCCCCGCCAGCCCTTCGGCCACCACCACGCAAGCGTCATTGCCCGACAGAACGATGATGCCCTTGATCAGCTCTTCGACGGTGGGGCGGTCCTGTTCGTTCAGAAACATGGTGGACCCGGCCATCTGCCGCGCCTTGGTCGAGACCGGCAGCCGGGTGTCCATCTGCAAGCGACCGTCGCGCACCGCCTCGAACAGCATATAGACGGTCATCAGCTTCGACATCGAGGCGGGCGGCACGGCCTGATCGGCGTTCTTTTCCAGCAGCACCGTGCCGGTGCCGACATCATAGACCCAGGCGGTGCGGGCATTGGTTTCGAAAGCCAGTGCCTGGATCGGCAGCAGAAGGGCGAAAATGGCGATCAGAGCTGCGCGCATGGGGTGTGCCTGTCTTTTTGGGCGATATGCCGGATTTGAGGTCAGGATTACCGCATGACGGGCGCTGCCGCAACGATGTGCTGCGTCGCCGACCTGTGTCTCAGCCCATCCCCAGAGGATCGCGCCGGCGTTTGGCGCGCTGCGCATCCTGCCGGTCGCTGATGACAGCAATCACCGCCCAGCTGATGCAGTAAAACGCCCCAAGCGACAGGATGATCCAGCCAGGCACCGGCCCGATCGACGCACGCTCCAGCAGTTGCGCCGTGGATTCCAGCGGCGTCGGATGGACGATCAGCTTGCCCAGATAGGCGACGGTCTGAATCAGCAGAATCCAGATATAGTTGCGCCGGATCCGTCGTCCGACGGCGGTCCACATGCTGACGTGATAGCGCGGGTGCAGATAGTCGTCGGCCAGCCGGTCCTGCCAGTGCTCTTCCAGATGCAGATCGCCCTCGCGCAGCATGGGTGCATAGAAATGCAGCTCCATCCAGCGACAGCGGGCGCGCCAGACATTGAAATAGCGATAGCGCCGCGCCTCCTGCATGAGAAAGAAGATGATGAGGATCCCGACCAGAACCAGCGGCAGCGGCGAGGCCTGTGGCGCGGAATAGGTGATCGACAACGCCACGCCGAGCGTCACCACCGACCAGTTCGTGGTGGTATCGAGCCGGGTGCGCCAGATGGTCGAGCGATAGACCTCGCCGCGATAAAGATGCGCAATTGCCCCGATCTCGGCGGAGTCGAGCTTTTTGCGCGGCTTGCTGTCGTATTGCATCGCCCTGCCTCCCACATCGGCAAACTGGCAGGGATATGCCTGATCGGCAAGCAGTTCCGCCCGCGACTGGCGCGGCTGGCTCAGTCCGCGACGGCCTCGCGCCAGTGGCGGCGGCAGAGCGAGACATAGGTCTCGTTTCCGCCGACCTGCACCTGCGCGCCATCGGTCACAGCCTGCCCGTCCTCGCCGCGCCGGATCACCATCGTTGCCTTGCGTCCGCAATGACAGATCGTGCGCACCTCGCGCAGATCGTCTGCGAGCGCCAGCAGCGCCGCCGAGCCGGGGAACAGCTCGCCACGGAAATCGACGCGCAGCCCGTAAGCCATCACCGGAATGCCCAGATCGTCGGCAACGCGGGCGAGCTGCCAGACCTGATCGCGCGAAAGAAACTGCGCCTCGTCGACGAACACGCAGGAGAGCTGGCGTTCATCGGCGCCGATCAGCGCGAACAGATCCGCCTCGGGGCCAAAGGCCGTCGCCTCGCAGGAGATTCCGATCCGCGAGCCGATCCGGCCGGCTCCGGCCCGGTCGTCGAGAGAGGCGATCAGCAGCAGCGTCTCCATCCCGCGCTCGCGATAATTATACGAGGCCTGCAACAGCAGCGTGCTTTTGCCGGCATTCATGGTCGAATAATGGAAATACAGCTTGGCCATGGCCGGGGCATAGCGTCGCCCGGCCCGCCCGACAAGACAGAGAGGCGAGGGCAACCGGCTGATCGGGCTTGTAAAAGCGCGCACATCGTGGCAGATCGAAGCCGAGGCGGCGGCGATTCTGGCAGTGCGATTCATCGCGCTTCGTTTTCACATTCTTTACATCGCAGGTTTTCAGATGCGCGACCCGTTGTTTCGCATGGCCCTGATTCTAGGGCTTCTCTCCGCCGTCGGTCCGTTTGCGATCGACATGTATCTCCCCGCGCTGCGCAGCGTGGCAGAGGATCTCGGCACGACCGAGGCCGGCGCAGCGCAGACGCTGACCGCCTATTTCCTCGTCTTCGGAATCGCTCAGATGATCTATGGGCCAATGTCCGATGCGACAGGCCGCAAGACACCGCTGGTGATCGGCGTGGTGATCTTTCTGGTTGCGACCATCGCTGCCGCACTGGCGCCAAGCCTCGGCTGGCTTCTGGTGGCACGGGGGTTTCAGGGGCTGGGCGCGGCAACGCTGATGGTGGTGCCGCGCGCGGTGATCCGCGATATGGCGACCGGACCCGCGGCGGCGCGCATGATGGCGGCGATCATGATCGTCATCTCGATCTCGCCCATGCTCGCCCCGCTCAGCGGCTCGCTTGTGCTGGCCTGGGGCGACTGGCGCGACATTTTTGCCGTGCTCGCCGTCGCCGCCGCGCTGAGCCTCTGTCTAATCCTTTTCGTGCTGCCCGAAACCCTGCCGGAAACGCGCCGCCGCCCGATCCGACCCGCGCAGATGGCCGCGGGGATCAAGCTGCTGCTCACCGACCGGCGCTTTGTCGGGCTGACCATGATCGGTGCATTCGGCCTGTCGAGCTTCTTCGTGTTCCTGTCGACGGCGAGCTTTGTCTATACCGGCCAGTACGGGCTAGGGCCGACCGGCTTTTCGGTCGCCTTCGCGATCAATGCGATCGGCTTTTTCACGGCCTCGCAATTCGCCGGGCGGCTGGCCGAGAGGTTCGGGATGGAGCGGGTGATCTCGCTCGCCATCACCGCCTTTGCCAGCCTTCAGCTGCTTCTGACGACGCTCGTGTTGCTGGGGGTGGACGCGCTGCCGGTGGTGGTGGCGGGGCTGTTCGTGGCCAATGCCTGTCTCGGGCTGGTCATGCCGACGACGATGGTCATGGCGCTTGATCCGCATCCCGAGATCGCTGGTCTGGCCTCGTCGCTGGGCGGCACGATGCAGATGCTGACCGGTGGCATCATGATCGCCGTCGTGGCGCCGTTCATGGATAACAGCTCGGCCACGATGGTCCCTGCGATCGCATGCTGCGCGGTGCTGGCATGGCTGGCCGCGGCAGCCTCGCTGCCTCGACTGAGGTTTCGCGCGCGGGCCTGATCGAGCCGTCGCGGTGTCAGCCATGAGAAAGGCCGCGGGGGCGTAACCCCGCGGCCTTTTCCGTGTCGAATAGCAGCCTGCGGCTCAGGCGTTCTGACGGCTTTTAGGCTGACGCGAAGGGCGCCGGGCCGGGCGCTTCGAGGGCGCCGCATTGCCGCCCTGCCGCGGACGATTGCCCCCTCGGCCACGCCCGCGCGTAGCCGGCTTCTGCTCGGGCGGGGCCTCGCCGCCGATCACAGGGATCGCGGCTTTCATCGCCTTTTCGATGGCACGAAGCTCACCGATCTCGCCCGGCGCGCAGAAGGCGACGGCGCGCCCGTCGCGCCCGGCGCGTGCGGTGCGGCCGATGCGGTGGACATAGTTTTCGGGCACGTTCGGCAGGTCGTAATTATAGACATGCGCGACTTGCGGGATATCAAGCCCCCGCGCGGCGACATCGGTCGCCACCAGCACCTGCGTCTTGCCCTCACGGAACGAGCTCAGCGCGCGTTCCCGCTGGCCCTGGCTCTTATTGCCGTGGATCGCGGCGACCGAGAAGCCCCATTTGTCGAGCAGCTTGGCCAGTTTCTCCGAGCCGTATTTGGTGCGGCCGAAGACGATGGCCAGCTCGCCCGGATGCTTGGACATATATTCGGCCAGCAAGGCGGCCTTGTCGCCCTGATTGACGAAATGCACGCCCTGGTCGATCTTTTCGGCGGCCTTGCCCGGCGGGTTCACCTGCACACGCTCGGGGTTGTTCAGATAGGTCCCGGCGAGCTCTTCCATCAGCTTCGGCATGGTGGCCGAGAACAGCAGCGTCTGGCGCTGCGCAGGCAAGGTTTTCGCGATTCGGCGCAGCGCGTGGATAAAGCCGATATCCAGCATCTGGTCGGCCTCGTCGAGAACCAGATATTCGGTTTTTGACAGGTCCACCGCCTTGCGGTCCATCAGGTCGATCAGGCGGCCCGGCGTGGCGATCAGCACGTCGACCCCACGCTCGATCCGCTGGATCTGCACGTTGATCGAGGCGCCGCCGACGACGCGGAAGCTGCGGATCGGGGTGCCCTCGGCGAAGCTGTCCACGGCCTGCGCGATCTGGGTGGCGAGTTCGCGCGTGGGTGCAAGGATCAGGGCGCGGCAGGTGCCGGGCTCGGGCTTGCGGCCATGCGCCAGCAACCGGGTCAGCATGGGCAGCGAGAAGGCCGCTGTCTTGCCCGATCCGGTCTGGGCAAGTCCGAGGATATCAGTGCCTTGCACGATATGCGGAATGGATTGCTTCTGGATCGGCGTCGGCTCGGTCAGCCCCATCGGGGCCAGGTTGGCGTTGATCCGCGCGTCGATGCCCATCTCGAAGAACGGGCCGGTCTCGACCGGATCACGGGCCGGGGCGCGGCGGCGCCGGACATCGTCGGGGCGCGGGCCGCGCTGCGATTGCGGGCGGGGTTTCTGGCCGCGGCGGGGGCGGCGTTTTTCGGTATTCATATCAGTCATTCATCTCTGCCGCGCACCCGTATCGGGCGCGGCGTGGCGGCGCTGTGCCGCGAAGGGGTGCGGGCCATGATACGGCGGCCCGACGGTGCCCCTGCGTGTCTGTGGGAACCTGTTCAAAGCCCGGCCGCGACTGGCTGCACACGCGGCAGCACGCGGGTCCGGGGTTGGGCAGGAGATGAGGGTTCGGCGAAGAGAAGTCAAGCGCCGATGCACCGAAAGCCGCGCACACAGCGCGTACACAGCCTGTGCAAAGACTCTGAAAATAAGCGCAGGACATTGGCGCCGACCACTCGTGCTGAGGCGCGCGGCGCGTTCCCGTCAGCCGCGCTCCGCGCTGTCGAGCCAGATGGTAACCGGGCCGTCATTGATAAGCGCCACTTGCATTTCGGCGCCGAACTGGCCTGTGGCGACCTGAGGGCCGAGCGCGCCGAGAGCCTCGGCAAAGCGGCGATAAAGCGCCTCGCCCTCGGCAGGCGGCGCCGCAGCCGAGAAGCCGGGGCGGTTGCCGGAGCGCGTGTCGGCGGCAAGCGTGAACTGGCTGATGACCAGAGCGCCGCCGCCGGTGTCGACAAGCGAGCGGTTCATCTTGCCCTGCTCGTCGCGGAAGATGCGCAGCTTGGCCACGCGGGCGGCGAGCTTGTCCGCGGCACTGTCCTCATCGCCTTGCATGGCGCAGACCAGAATCAGCAGGCCGGGGCCGGTCTGTCCGATGACGCGGCCGTCGACGGTGACGGAGGCTTGGGTAACTCTCTGGATCAGGGCGCGCATGACGATGCCTCTTGCTGGCGGAACGCTATGAGACTGGCCGATCCCGGCGCGGATGTCATCCCGATGATGCCGGGCATTGCCTCTGCCGCCCCGATGCGGTCAGTTGCGCTTAGAGATCGAAAGGAGCCGATGATGGAAACCCGTTTTCACCTTGCCTATCACGTTCATGATCTGGAAGAGGCGCGCCGCTTTTACGGCGATGTTCTGGGATGCGCCGAGGGGCGGAGCACCGAAAGCTGGGTCGATTTTGATTTCTTCGGCCATCAGATCAGCCTGCATCTGGGCGAGGCTTTCGCCACCGCGCCGACGGGCAGGGTCGGGGATCACATGGTACCGATGCCGCATCTGGGGCTGGTGATGAAACAGGCCGATTGGCAGGCGCTGGCCGACCGGCTGAAAGCGGCGGGAACCGAATTCATCCTGCCGCCGCAGACGCGGTTCGCGGGCGAGCCGGGCGAGCAATCGACCATGTTCTTCACCGATCCGTCGGGCAATCCGATCGAGGTAAAGGGCTTTGCCGACTGGGACGGCATCTTCGCGACCTGATCGCGCGGCCCTTGCGCCGCAGGCGGGCGGAGGGACTCAGTAACCGCGCCGGTTGCCGGGGCGACGGTGCGCGGCTCACATTTCGGTGCCGGAACCGTGTCGGAACGCTCACGCAGTTGCGCGCGTTCGCCCTGCAACAATCGCCAACAGGTGATGTGCATGTAATTGGAAAGACAGCCATAAAGGACGCATGAAAAAATTCGCTCTCGCACTCGCGCCCGTCATCGCCCTTCTCGTTTCCGCCCCCGCAGCGCTGGCCGAGAAGATCCCGCTCAACAACATCTCGAACTACCTCAACAGCCTGACGACGCTGCAATCAGAGTTCACCCAGGTGAATCCCGACGGCACGATCTCGGCCGGGACGGTCTATATTCAGCGGCCGAACCGGGTGCGGTTCGAGTACAAGAATTCGGACCAGCTCATGCTTGCCTCGGCCGGGCAGGTTGCGGTGTTCGATGCCAAGTCGAACCAGGGGCCGCAGATCTATCCGCTGTCGAAAACGCCGCTATCGATCATTCTGGCGCCCAATGTGAATCTGGCGCGGCAGGGTATGGTGACCGGCCATAGCGAGCGCAAGAACACCACCGTGGTGACGGCGCAGGATCCGGCAAACCCGGAATACGGCAATATCGAGATGGTCTTCACCTCGCCGACCGAGCTGCGCCAGTGGGTTGTCACCGACGACACCGGCAAGAAGACCACGGTGATCCTGGGCGAGATGCGCAAGGGCGTCAGCTTCCAGCCCTCGACCTTTGTGATCGACAGCGAGCTGGCCCGCCGCGGGCTGTAAGTCGGCCGACTGCCTGATGTTTGCCTGAGAGGAATAGGGGCCGCTTGATGCGGCCCCATTCTTTTGACGGCGAAGGTTTAATCGTCGCCGGGCTCACGCCGCGCGGTGGATCAGAACTTCCACGAGGCGCGCAGGCCGGCGCTCCACGCATCAGCGTCGATGCCAGAGCCGCCGATATCCTCGAAATTATGTTCGAGTACCTCGAGGCTGACGATGCTGCGTTCATTCACGGCATAGGCGGCGCCAAGGCCGTAGAAACCACCCCATTCATCGCCAAGCCCGTCCACATCGACATTTGCGCGACCGGCGGCGACATAGACGAGCGCCGGGCCGATATCATAGCCGGCGGTGGCCTTAAGCCGCGTGACGCGATCGACCGAGATCGCGCCGGGGACGAGTTCCAGATCGGTCCAGTCGTTCTCCAGCTCGGCGCCGATGACCCATTGCCCGGCATCGAGCCGATAGCCGGCGTGAATGCCATAGGCCATGTCGTTTTCCTTCACGCCGTCGACGCTGGTATCGACTTCGAGATTGCCGATACCGGCACCGGCATAGAACCCCGACCAATCCTGAGCGACGGCCGGCGCCGTCGACAGCGCGAGCAGGGCCGCGCCCATCGCGAGATGTTTTGCCATGATGTTCCTCCAGTTGGATATGCATTGCCGCCAAGCGCCGCGCCTGCGGGCTGGAAGGGATACGTGCGGGCGTTGATGAATGTTTCATCCGGCCCCGGCGGACGGGATGACATTTTCGTGAACGCTGTCGTCACGTGCTGGTGACAGGTCAGAGCCGCGTGACGATGCGTTTTCCGAACAGGCGGTCCACATCCTCGGCGCGGCAGAGCCGGGTTGCCGGGGTCATGCAGGTGGCCGAGGCCATCGCCGCGCCAAGGCCTAGCGCGTCGGGCGGCGGCATGCCGCGCGCCGTGGCAAGCGTGAAGCCGGCGACGAAGCTGTCGCCTGCGCCCACCTTGCTGACGATCTTCACCGGGGCGGCCTCGGCATGCCAGGCGCCCTCGGCAGTCACGATGATATTGCCGTCCGAGCCGCGCGCGACGATCACCGATCGGGCGCTTCCCGTCTCGATCAGCGCTGCTGCGAAGGCGGCGGTATCGCTGCGCTCGGGCAGGGGTCGGCCAGCGAGCGTTTCGGCCTCGTGGCGATCCATGCGAAGAAGCGCCACGCCGTGCCCGCCCGAAGACACCGCCTTCAGCGCATTGCCGGAGGTATCCACGAAAAGATGCGCCCCCGTATCGCGCAAATGTTGCGCGAGCTGTGCGGCGTAGTCATCCGGCACGCCGGGCGGGTTCGAGCCCGACAGCACCACGTAACCGCCCTGCGCGGCATGTTCCGCGATCCGGTCGAACGAAATCGAGACGAGATCCGCGTCCCATTCCGGGCCGGGCATCATGAAACGGTATTGCAGCCCCGAGGCGCGGTCGGTCGCCACCAGCGATTGCCGCGTCTCGCCCGGCGCGTCGAGCCGGATCGGGTCCAGCCCCGCAGCGCGCAGCATCTCGTCCATCCGTTCGCCCGTATGGCCGCCAAGCGCCACCAGCGGGCGCGACGTCCCGCCCATCGCGGCAATGGCACGGCTGATATTGATCCCGCCGCCGCCCGGATCGACCTGCGGCGCGTCGCAGCGCAGCTTGACATCCGGGCGCACATGATCGGCCCCGGTGGAAAGGTCGAGCGCCGGGTTCAGCGTGACGGTGAGGATCGGAGCCTGATCCTGCGTCATTCCCACCACCGGTCGATACGTGCGATATCGTCATCCGACCAGCCGAAATGATGGGCGAGTTCATGCACCGTCACATGGGCGACCAGATCGGGCAGGGCGATGTCCCCGCGCTCGGCCCATTCGTCGAGGATCGCGCGGCGAAACAGCCAGATCGTGTCGGGGAAATGCTGTGGCTCGGACGGCGATTTTTCGGTCATCGGGATGCCGTCATAGATGCCGGTCAGTTCCAGCGGGTCGTCGGTTTCCAGCTCGTCCAGCATGTCGTCGGGGGCGAAATCCTCGACCCGCAGAACGATGTCCCTGGCATGGGGCGCAAAGGCCGGGGGCAGATTGGCGATGACCTCGCGGGCGATGGTCTCGATATCGTCATTCGACGGGGCGGTTCGGTCGGTCCAGTCCGGGGTCTGTTCGCTCATCGGCTTACCTCATTTGCCCCTGATATGGACAAAATCGGGATGATATGAAAGAGCGTCCGGGTCCAGAGGAACATAGCCATGACCACCACCCGTTTTGCGCCCTCGCCCACGGGGCATATCCATGTCGGCAATCTGCGCGCGGCGCTGTTCAACTATCTGATCGCGCGCAAGGCCGGGGGCACGTTCATCCTGCGGTTCGACGATACGGATCGCGAGCGGTCGAAACAGGAATACATGGACGGGATCAAACGCGATCTCGAATGGCTGGGGATCGAGTGGACGCGGATCGAGCAGCAGTCGAAGCGACTGGACCGTTATGAGGCCGTGCGCGAGCAGTTGCGTGCCGATGGCCGCATCTATGAGGTGTTCGAGACGCCGGGCGAGCTGGACCTGAAGCGCAAGAAGCAGCTGAACATGGGCAAGCCTCCGGTCTATGACCGCGCCGGGCTGGCGCTGTCGGACGCCGAAAAGGACGCGCTGCGGGCCGAGGGGCGGCAGGGTTACTGGCGCTTCCGGCTGGCGCATGAGCGGATCGAATGGGATGACCGGATCCTCGGCGATATTTCCATCGACGCGGCGTCGGTCAGCGATCCGGTTCTGATCCGGGCCGACGGGCAGGTTCTGTATACCTTCGCGTCCTCGGTGGACGATACCGATATGGGCGTGACGGATATCGTTCGTGGTTCGGATCACGTGACCAACACCGCGACGCAGATCCAGATCATCAAGGCGATTGGCGGGACCGTGCCGGTCTTTGGCCATCACTCCCTGCTGACCGGACCGCAGGGCGAGGAGCTGTCGAAGCGGCTCGGCTCGCTGGCGATCCGCGATCTGCGCGAGGCGGGCGTCGCCCCCGAGGCGCTGGTGTCGATGATGTCGCGGCTTGGATCGTCGCAGCCGGTGGAGCTGCTGACGATGGACGAGATCGCCGAAAGCTTCGATCTGTCGCGTTTCGGGTCGTCACCGACCAAGTTCGACGCCGAGGAGCTGTGGCCCCTGACCCGGCACCGCAACCAGTCGCTGCCCTTCGAGGCGGTTCGGGATCGCATCGCGGCGCTGGATGTGTCCGACGATCAGGCCGAACGCTTCTGGCGCGTGGCGTCGCAGAACATCACCACGCTGGACGATCTAGCGGGCTGGTGGCGCATCTTCAGCGAGGGCGCCGAGCCGGAGATCGCGCCGGAGGATCAGGAATTCATCAGCGAGGCCATGACGCTGCTGCCCCCGCCGCCCTATGACGACAACAGCTGGTCCGAGTTCACCTCGCGCGTCAAGGACGCCACCGGCCGCAAGGGCAAGGGCCTGTTCATGCCGCTGCGCAAGGCGCTGACCGGGCAGGCGCATGGGCCGGATATGGGCGATCTGATGCCCTTGTTGCAGGTGGTGAAGGCGAAGGGATAGGGGCGCGCTATGCCCCGATCGCGTCCCGTTCGGGATGCCGTCTTCTTCAAGCGCAAAGCCGGGGCTCCGCGCTGCCGCGCGGCGAAGTTACGATGGGGATAAGGGCCGGCTTCGCCTAGGTCGAAGGCTGCGATATGTGAGCCTCGCCGCCGGCGGTTTCCTTTACCGGTGGTCTCAGCCAACCGGAAAGGTCGCGCCCGATCATCTCGGCGGTCCTATCGACCTCGTCGCGATAATACTCGTTCAGCCGCTCGCGCAGATTGTCCGACAGGACCGGCAGTTCCGAGATGTTGAGCCGCTTCATCTTCCGCTTCTTGTCGTTGGTCCGAAAGGCCAGCATCTCGGGCGTGATATCGCAGGTCATGTCCAGGTCAGAAAAGACCTTCCGGATAAGCCCATGCGCATCGGTCTTGAGATCGTCGTAGAGATAGACGTGGATCGACGAGAAGAGGGCGCGATAATGGTCCAGGATCTCGGCATAACGACCGAGCCGCAGCATTCCATGATCTTCCACCAGATCGTCGATCACCGCGACCTGAGGTAGCCGACCCTTCATCATGTGGTGGGTATAGGCGGACAGATAGCGTTCCGCCGGATCGCGGAGCATCAGCAGAAGCGGGATATTTCCGAGCGCATTTCTGATCTCGGCCCCCGTGTCATTGCCGTGTCTGGGCAAGCGGAAATAATGCGGGGTCGATTCGTATATATAGGCTACGTCCTCCGGTGCGCCGGCGAAATGGGTCTGATACTCTTCCAGATCGCGCGACTTGCGCGTCCAGAACATAATTTCCTTCTTTTCGCTGCCCCAGAAACGCTCCGACTTGCCCAGTGCCTTGTGGAGCCACGTCGTGCCGCATTTCTGCGCGCCGATAATAAGCAAGTTCGGCAAGGTCATGTTAAAATCACCGTATCTGAAACTCTCGGACCGAGACCGTTCTGACCTGCGGTGGTAGCTGTCCCGCGACGATATGACAAGGTTATGACATATAAGCGCGTGATCGGCGCCCCCTGAAACCGACCGGATTTCGTCCCTGACGTAGCGTCAAATCGCAGCTCTGCCTTGCCGGGAAACGGCATCGGAAAAACCTGAGAATCGGCTTGACGCTTCCCGCACCCTCCCTTACATCGCCTCCACCCCACGAGGTGATCGGGGCGGAGTAGCTCAGTTGGTTAGAGCAGAGGAATCATAATCCTTGTGTCGGGGGTTCAAGTCCCTCCTCCGCTACCAGATCGGATTTTCCCGAAGATGCTGGAACGCAAGCCGCAATGTCGCCGCCGCGACAAATGCGTTCATTCGGCGACGGTCAGGATGTCGTCGAGCGGTTTCTTGATCTTGGCGACTTTCGGCACCTTGGCGTCATCGCGCGGATGGCCGACGGCGAGGATCATGATCGGCTTTTCATGATCCGGGCGGCCGAGCAGGCCGTTGAGGAATTTCATCGGGTTGGGGGTGTGCGTCAGAGACACGAGCCCGGCATGATGCAACGCGGCGAGCAGGAAGCCGGTGGCGATGCCGGTGCTTTCGGGGACGTAGTAGTTCTTGAACCGCGTCCCGTCGTCGAAATGGCCCCAACGCTGCGCGAAGATCACGATCAGCCAGGGCGCGTCTTCAAGATGGGGCTTTTCCGCGCTGGTGCCGATGGGTTCGAGCGCGCGCAGCCATTCGTCGCCCGCGCCTCCGTCATAGAAGCGGCGCTCTTCCTCTTCGGCGGCCTCGCGGATGCGCGATTTGATTGCCGGGTCAGCGATGGCGACGAAATGCCAGGGCTGGTGGTTGGCACCGGATGGTGCGGTTCCGGCGGTGCGGATGCAGGTCTCGATGATCTCGCGCGGGACCGGGCGGTCGGAATAGTCGCGCACCGTGTGGCGGCGGGTCATCAGATCATGGAAGGCCGCCGAGGCGGCGCGCATCTCGTCATCGCTCATCTCGGCGCGGTCGGGGAGGTCGATGGCCTCGTATTCGATATGATCGCGCGAGAACATACGGGCCTCCGTTGATGCGATGCGGCTGATCCGGGCCGGGCCCCCAAGGGGGCGCCGTCCATCTGGGTCAGAGCAGTTCGATGCTGTATTTCTCGATCACCGTGTTGGCGAGCAGCCCCTCGCACATACGGGTCAGCTCGGTCCGGGCGGTGTCGGGGTCGGTTTCGGCCAGATCAAGCTCGATGATCTTGCCCTGGCGGACCCCGTCCACCCCCTTATGGCCGAGACCGGCAAGCGCGTGGCGGATCGCCTCGCCCTGGGGGTCGAGAACGCCGTCTTTCAGCATGATGGTGACACGGGCCTTCATGGGCAATCCTCAGTTGATGAGCGTGGGTTTGACGAGAGAGGCGGTGTTGGCCGGCATCAGCCCAAGCCGGCGCGCGACCTCCGTATAGGCATCGGTCAGGTTGCCCAGATCGCGGCGGAACACATCCTTGTCGAGTTTCTGCCCGGTTTTCACATCCCACAGCCGGCAGGAATCGGGGCTGATTTCGTCGGCCACGATCAGCCGCATGAAATCGCCGTCCCAGACGCGGCCGATTTCGATCTTGAAATCCACCAGCTTGATGCCGACGCCGAAGAACACCCCCGACAGGAAGTCGTTTACCCGCAGTGCGAGGCTGACGATGTCGTCCAGATCCTGCTGCGAGGCCCATCCGAAGGCGATGACATATTCCTCGGAGACCATCGGATCGCCGAGTTCGTCATTCTTGAAGCTGTATTCGACGATGGGGCGGGGAAGCTGGGTGCCCTCTTCCAGCCCGAGCCGCTTGGCGAGGCTTCCGGCGGCGAAGTTGCGCACGATCACCTCGAGCGGGACGATCTCGACCTGCCGGATCAGCTGCTCGCGCATATTGATGCGGCGGATGAAATGGTTCGGCACGCCGATATTGGTCAGCCCCTGCATGAAGAATTCCGAGAGGCGGTTGTTCAGCACGCCCTTGCCCTCGATCGTGGCTTTCTTCTGCGCGTTGAAGGCGGTGGCGTCGTCCTTGAAATACTGGATCAGCGTGCCCGGCTCGGTTCCTTCGTAAAGGATCTTGGCTTTGCCTTCGTAGATTTTCTTGCGCCGGGGTGCCATGAGCTGCGCTGTCCTTTCAGGGCAGGAAGTGTCGCCCCGGCTATAGGGCGAAAGCGCCCGCGCGGCAATACTGGCGCGGCTCGCCGCGATACAGGGTTGTGGTATAATGGCAGGAGAGGCATATGAAGGCACAGGTTTCAGGGAGACGCGAATGACCACTTTCGACGACCGCGAACGCTCATACGAGGCGAAATTCGCCCGCGACGCCGATTTGCAGTTCAAGGCCGAGGCGCGGCGCAACCGGCTGCTGGGTGAGTGGGCCGCCGAATTGTTGGGCAAGACCGGCGAAGACGCCAAGAGCTATGCGCTGACCGTCGTCACCTCGGATTTCGAAGAGCCGGGTGACGAGGATGTCTATCGCAAGCTCGCCGCCGATCTTGAGGGCAAGGCCGATGAGGCCACGATCCGCGCCAAGATGGCCGAGCTGACCGGCGTGGCGCGCAAGCAGATCATCGACGAAAGCTGAGCCGCCCGAGGACGGTGAACACCGGTATTCAGCACAGGGGCCCGGCAGAGATGCCGGGCCCTTTTCCATGCGCCCGGCACCGCGAACCCTGTTGCGGATCGGCCCCGTTTCTTGGCGAAAAATGGGGTTAACCTTGTTTAACAGCGCATCTCACGGCACTGTGAGGGTCGTCCGCGTCGGGATTTTCGTCCCGAAGGAGACGCGGCTCAACGATAAGGACGAAGGACCATTCATCAGAGGGAGACGCGCGACCCATGACCGATGCGGATGAAGAATTAAACCACGGCATACCCGCGCCAGAGGGGCAGACCAATCTCATCGAGACCGATTACGAGATTGGCCAGAACAACATCACCACGCAGGTCGGACCTTTCGGCCTGGACATTCACAACCCGGTCTTCGTGATCTCGGGGCTCGCCATCGTTGCCTTCGTTTTCTATGCGCTGGCGCTGCCCGAGCAGGCCGAGAATATCTTCGGGGCGCTGCGGCCCTGGCTGACCTCGACCTTTGCCTGGTTCTTCATCGGGGCCGGCAATATCTTCGTGCTGTTCTGCCTGTTCCTGATTGTGAGCCCTTGGGGCAAAGTGCGCCTTGGCGGCACGGATGCAACGCCGGATTACGGCTATCCCGGCTGGTTCGCGATGCTGTTTGCGGCCGGGATGGGGATCGGGCTGATGTTCTATGGCGTGTCCGAGCCGATGACGCATTTCGACACCTCGCTGGCCGGGCCGGTCGTCGAGGATGGCGCGCGCAGCGACTGGGCGCCGCTTGGCGGCGCGCAGGGCGATGAACAGGCGGCGATAAATCTCGGCATGGCTGCGACCATCTATCACTGGGGGCTGCACCCCTGGGCGATGTATGCGGTGGTGGCGCTCGCGCTGGCGCTTTTCAGCTATAACAAGGGACTGCCGCTGACGGTGCGTTCGGCATTTTATCCGATCTTCGGGGAACGGATCTGGGGCTGGACGGGCCATGTCATCGACGTGCTCGCGGTGTTTGCGACGCTGTTCGGGCTGGCCACCTCGCTGGGTTATGGCGCGACACAGGCCAATGCCGGGCTGAATTTCCTGTTCGGGATGCCGGTCGGGATCACATCCGAGGTGCTGCTTATCAGCGGGATCACCGCGGTGGCGCTCGTGTCGGTGGTGCGCGGTCTCGACGGCGGGGTGAAGATCCTGTCCGAGCTGAATATGGGCGTTGCCTTCACACTGATGATCTTCGTGCTGATCGTCGGGCCGACCGCGGCGATCCTGTCGATCTTCTGGGAGTCCATCATCGCCTATTTCGGCTATCTGCCGGCGCTGTCGCAGCCCTTTGCGCGCGAGGACGCGAATTACTCGCAAGGCTGGACCGCCTTCTACTGGGCCTGGTGGATCTCGTGGTCACCCTTCGTCGGCATGTTCATCGCGCGGGTGTCGCGCGGCCGCACGGTGCGCGAGTTCATCATCTGCGTGCTGCTGATCCCCAGCTTCGTCTGCATCCTGTGGATGTCGGTCTTCGGCGGCACCGCGATCACCCAGTTCGTGCAGGACGGTGTGACGACGGTGAAGGAAGCGGATCTCGAATTGCAGCTTTTCGAGATGCTGCGCGGGTTGCCCCTGACGCAGATCACCTCGTTCATCGGCATCGTGCTGGTGATCGTGTTCTTCGTGACCTCGTCCGATTCCGGCTCGCTGGTGATCGACACGATCACCGCCGGCGGCAAGATCGACGCGCCGATGCCGCAGCGCGTGTTCTGGTGCATCTTTGAAGGCGCGGTGGCGATTGCACTGCTTGTGGGCGGCGGGCTTGCCTCGTTGCAGGCGGCGGTGCTGTCCACGGGGCTGCCTTTCACGGTGGTTCTGCTTCTGATGTGCTGGGCGATCATCAAGGGGCTGCGCAGCGAGCAACGCTGAGCCGCAAGAATTGACGCGACGTGGAAACGCCCGCCGGCTCTGGCGGGCGTTTCTGCGTTCACGGGTGTTCTGATCCGGCTGCGGCGCGGGTCAGTCCCTGCCTGCTCCCAGGCCCGCCCGCATCATCAGTCGCCGCACAGGAGCGATGCCGTAAAGCGCCCCGAGACCGGCGGCGCGCAGGTCGCGCAGCGGGCGCGGCGCGATCATGCTGGTGCGGTTCAAAAGGTCGATGCCGCTCATCCGCATCCGCGCTTCAGGCCAGCGTCGGCGCTGATATTCGTCGAGGCTGTCGCGGCTGCCCGGCTCCCCGCGCGACAGGTCGAGCAGCAGGCTCAGATCGGCGAGGCTCATGTTCAGCCCTTGCGCCCCGATTGGCGGCAGCACATGCGCGGCCTCGGCGATCAGCGCGGTGCGGCGCCCGGTAAACCTCGCGGCAAGCTGGCTGACGATCGGCCAGGAGCTGAGCCGCGTGACCGGGGTGAGATGCCCGAGAATACCTGTCGAGCGGGCGTTCAGTGCTGCTTCGAATGTGTCGTTGGGAAGGCGCAGAAGCCGCTCGACCTCAGGGCCGCGTTCCAGCCAGACCACGGCCGAGCAGGGTTTGCCGTCACGGTCGGGCAGGGGGACCAGCGTAAACGGTCCGCCCGAGCGATGGATCTCGGTCGAGATATTGCGGTGCGGCAACTCATGGGTGACGGCAAAGGCGAGGGCTTTCTGCCCGTAGCGCGTGGTCCTGACCGGGATTCCGAGGGCGTTGCGGATCACCGAATCCCGCCCATCGGCGCCGATCACCAGCCGTGCGGCAATGCGGCTGCCATCGGAGAGACGGGCGATGGCTTCGTCTTCCCGGGTAACGAGTTCCTCGGTGCCGGTGCCGGGGCGGAACTCGACATTCGGCATGTCGTCGATGAGCGCGGCGGCCTCGCGCCGGACCAGCCAGTTGGGCAGGTTGTACCCGAATGGCGCCTCGGAGATGTCGGCGGCGTCGAATTCGCGCACCAGCCGCGCCTCGGGGGTGGCGCCGCCCGCGTCGATGATGCGCATGATCTGGAGCGGGGCGGCATGAGCAGACAGACGCGCCCACAGACCGGAACGTTCGAACAGGCGGATCGAAGGTTGCAGAAACGCCGTCGTGCGGAGATCCGCGCCGCCTTCTTCCTCGGCGGTAATCGGCGGGGCGGGATCGACGCAGATAACCCGATGGCCATCGGCCCCGAAGGCAGCAGCGGCGATGAGACCCGCCATGCCGCCGCCAGAGATCAGGATATCGGTGCGGTGCGGCGCCTCCATCCCGTTCAACGATCCGTCAGAAGGCCGGGCACCGCCGCAGCGCCCAGCCCGGTGCCGCCCAGCGTTTCGGCTTTCGCCACGATCACCTCTTCAGCCATGTAGTGTCTCCTTGATGCCGCACGGGGAAGGCCGCGTCCGGCAAAGACCCTGCCAGAGGGCCGCCGCTCAGACAAGCGCGCCGAGAAACGCGGCAAGGTCGCCGGTGCGGTGATGGACATGCGGACCGTGGCTGTGATCGGGCGCGAGTTCGTCCGGTCCGTGCCGCCCTTCGCCGACCAGAACCGTCTGCATCCCGAGCCTCGCGGGGACTTCCAGATTGCGCGGATCATCCTCGAACATGGCGGCGCTGCGCGGGTCGAGCCCATCCGCCTCGATCACCGCGGCATAGGCGCGCGCGTCCGGCTTTGGGCGAAATCCGACCTCTTCGATGCCGTAAACTTTTTCGAACAGATCCAGCCCGAGCCGGTCCAGCACCTTTCCGGCATAGCGCGAGTCGGCATTGGTGTGGATGATCTTCCGGCCCGGCAGCGCGGCGATCGCGCGACGCAAGCTGGGCGACGGGTCGAGCACCGAAAAGTCGATATCATGCACATCGAGCAGATAGGCATGTGGGTCAATGTCGTGTTCGCGCATCAGCCCGGCAAGCGTCGTCCCGTAATCGCGCCAATAGCTGGCCCGCAGCCGGTTCGCCTCGTCCGCGCCAACGCCGAGCGAGCGCTGAAGATGCGCCGTCATGCGGGTCTCGATCTGGGCGAACAGCGCTGCTTCGGGCGGGTAGAGCGTGTTATCGAGATCGAAGATCCAGGTGGTCACATGAGAAAAAGTCATTGTGGGTTGATAGGCATGCCGGAGATGCGACGCAATGCCGTGCGGCACATGGGGCGCGCTCAGCGCTACGAAGGTGACGCTATGGAAAGCTGGCTGCTTGGCGCGAGAAATCGCGACGTGACATGAGAGGTAAGGGCACAAGAATTTAGGTTTGGCGTCAGGGACTTGAGAGTCTCTGCTCTGCCTGTCTTGGGTCGAGACGAAGGCGTTTCGGGTGCTCTACGCTCATTTTCAAGATGCGAGCTAACAAAAGATAGTGGAACGCAGCCCTGCGTCACGAACTTGTGTGAATAAGTCGTCAATGCCGTCGCGCGCTGGATGTTTGCCAGCGCATCGCGGCGAAGGCGGCGACATTGGGGAATCCGGTCACCGGATCTGTTCAAGGCCGTTTCATGCGGCCCTTTTTGGCCCTCTGGCGCGCGTCAGAGGGGCGGGTTCTGCGTCGAATTCACGGCGAGGGCCTAATAAGTTCAACGGGAAGGAGTCATTTATGACCAACCAGAAAACGCTTCGTCCGCTTCTGCTGGGCACCGCGATATCGCTGTCGTTTGCGGCGGCGGGTCACAGCCAGCAGCTTGACGTCAACCTCGAAGCGCTGAGCGGCAAGTCGGCGGAATGCCAGGCGCTCGGCCAGTGGCTGAGCGAGAACGAGCTGCCCTCCGACGCGGTCGAGCCGCGCGCCATTGCCGATGCGATCAACGGCGACAATGCCGAGCAGTGCGCCGAGCTGGAAATGCAGGTTGCGCAGGCCGGTGATGCGATGCCCGCCGAGGGTGAAGAGGCTACCGCAGACGCCGAGGCCACCGAAGAGGTGACCGAGGAAGCCACCGCTGAAGCCGATGCCGAAGTCGACGTTGAAGCTGATGCTGATGCTACTGCCGAGGCAAGCGACGAAGCCGAGATCACCGAAGAGGTCAATGTCGCGGAGAATATCGAGGTCCAGGGCGAAGCTGTCGTCAACGTCCCCGAACCGGATGTCGATGTGCGCGTGCCTCAGCCCGAGGTAACGGTGACCACCATGGCTCCGCAGGTCGATGTGAACGAGCCTCCGACCCAGATCGAGATCGAGCAGCAGCAGCCCGAGGTTGCCGTCGAGATCCCGGAAATCATCGTGCGTGTCGATATCCCCGCGCCGCGCATCTACATGCTGCAGGGCGAGCCGGAGGTCACTGTGACTGCCGCAGACCCGCAGGTCGAAGTTGTGCAAGGAGAGCCGGAAGTCACGGTTACGCAGGGCCAGCCGCAGCTTGATGTTGATCTCGGCCTGGGTGAAGACGGCGCGGATGCCGACGCCGATGTCGATGCAGCCGATGGCGAGGCGATGGCCGCTGCCGATGGCGAAGAGCAGTCGGTCGATGGCAATGTCGAGATCGCCGCAGAGCAGCCGATCGTGCAGCTGGTGCAGTCCGAGGACGCGCCGCAGGTGACCTATAGCCAGGCCGACCCCGAGCTGAGCTTCGTCAATGCCGAGGCGAATGTCACCGTGGTGATGACCGAAGAGCCGACCGTCGAAGTGACCATGGGCGGCGACCCGACGGTTACCTTCGAGAGCGCCGAAGAGCGTGAGCAGCGTCAGGCCGGTGCAGCCGAGGCGAATGCCGCCGAGGGTGAAGAAGCTCCCGCAGAGGCCGAAGAAGCCGCTGCGGCGGGCGACGCCGCTGCGCTGACCGTCGGCGACGTGCTGGGCATGAACGTGCTCGACGCCAATGGCGAAGATGTCGGCGAGCCGGAAGCCATCATCGAGACCGATGCCGGGCAGCAGCTCGTCTTCTCGAATGGCGGGTTCCTGAACATCGGCGACACCGATGTGGCCGTGCCGCTGAACCGTGTCATGATGGACGGCGAGAACCTCGTCCTCGGCGAACTGACCGAGGAAGAGATCCAGGCTGCCGAGGACTTCGAGTATGACTCGAGCCTGGCTCTGGACGACGACCAGCCGGCGATGCTCGGTCAATAAGATCTGATCCGGTCGCTCCGCCATGTGCGGGGCGGGTGATCCCGGTGCCCGGCGCGTCACGCGCCGGGCATTTTGCGTCTGCCGGGGCAAGATGAAACGCCCGGTCTTCGCGCTTGCATTCGCCGCGGAAATTCCGGCAACCTGCCGCCATGAAAGATGCCTATAGCCTGATTGTCGAAGCCATTGACGGCGGGGTCTATGCGCCGGGCGACCGGCTCGTGGAATCCGAACTGGCCGAGAGGTTCGGCGTGTCGCGCACCCCGGTCCGAGAGGCCTTGCAGCGGCTGGAAACCCAGTCGATGGTCAAGCGCGACGGGCGCTCGCTGATCGTGTCGACGCTGGATCATAACCAGCTATCAGAGCTTTATACCGTCCGAGCCGAGCTGGAAGCGCTTGCCGCGCGTCTGGCGGCTCGCCATGCCACGCCCGAAGAATTGCGGGTGCTGCAAAGCATGATCGACGCCGATATGAGAATGCTTGGCGATGCCGAAGCGCTTGCGCGGTCGAACCGGCGCTTTCATCATCAGATCCACCTTGCGTCGCATAATCGCTATCTCGTGCAGCAGCTGGATATCGTTCATCGCAATATGGCGCTGATGGCGCGGACCTCGCTGGCGGTCGAGGGGCGGGGCGAAGCCGCGCTCTCTGAGCATCAGACCATTGTCGATGCGCTGAATTCGGGTAACGCCGTGGCGGCAGAGGCTGCGCTGCGCAGCCATATCTCCAAGGCGTTCGAGACAAGGCTGCGCGAAGATGCGCGGCGCGAGCGGTGAGGATCGTCGAGACCGACGCCGATCTGGCCGAGGGCGCGGCGCATCTGGCGTCGGTCTGCCCGATCTGGGCTTCGGCGCTGCCCGGCCTGCCTCTGCCACTGCGGCGGCGTCCTGACGGGTTTGGCGCGATCCTCGACGCGATCATCGGCCAGCAGATCTCGACCGCGTCCGCGGGGGCGACCATGGCGCGACTGGATGCCGCCGGCCTGACCGAGGCCGCCGCCATCCGCGCTGCCGGTCCCGAGGCGTTGCGTGGCTGCGGCGTCTCGCGGCCGAAGATCCGTTATCTGATGGGCATTGCCGAGAACGAGCCCGACTGGCAGGCGCTGCGCCGCGCCCCGGATGAAGAGGTACTGGCCACGCTGACGGCACTGCCGGGGATCGGGCTGTGGACGGCAGAGATCTATCTCGCCTTCGCTCTTGGCCGCCGCGATGCTTTTCCTGCCGGGGATCTGGCGCTGCAAGAGGCGGCGCGTATGCTCTATGGGCTGAACAAACGTCCCGATCCGAAAGCCCTGCGAGAGCTGGCCGAGCCTTGGCGGCCCTGGCGCTCGGTCGCGGCGCGGGGGCTATGGTCGCACTATCTGCTGGAGAAGGGGCGCGAGGGCGTGCGCTCATAGAAAAAGGCCCGGCGCGGGGCCGGGCCTTTCGGGAAAAGGCAGATGAGATCAGTTGGCCGAGGCCAGCAGATCGGTGATGCGACGCACCGAGGCGCGGCGATTGGCGCGCTCGTCAACCAGAGTTTGCACCTTCAGATATTCCTCGCCATAGCCCTGCACCACCAGGTTCTCAGGCGGCACATCGAAATATTCCGACAGCGCCAGAGCCACCGACTCGGCGCGACGGTCCGAGAGGGCGAGGTTGAAGGCCGCGGCGCCAACCGCATCGGTATGACCCTCGATCAGGAACACCTCGCGCGGGTTCTCGTCGATGGCCTGTTCCAGCACCGTGCCGAGAGTCGCCAACTGGCGGGCCTGATCGGGGTCGATCGCCGCCGAGCCGGTGTCGAAGGTGATCGCGTCGATATCCACCGGCGCCACGAGATTGCGGACCTCGGGGATCGAACGGACCTGCGTCAGTGTGAAGCGGCGGTCGATGGCGGCCTCGCGGGCGAGCGCATCGCGCAGCTCTTCCTCGCTGGTCGGCGCGACATCGGGGCGCGGCGCGGGCGCCTGCGGCAACTCGGACAGCTCGACCGGCGGCACTTCGACCGATTCGTCGATCAGCACGGTCTCGGTGCCGTCGGCGGCAACATGGATGCGGCGCAGCACCGACAGATCAGAAGCGCGCAGCGTCACCACCTGCGACCCATCCGGGCGCGTCACCACGGTGCGCGACGAACCGTCCGAATAGTTCTCGGTCTGCACCTCGTTGCCGGGCTGGCGCAGCAGAGCGTTTTCGTCCTTCAGCACTTGCTGGCTGCCATCCGCGCGGGTCACGATCACCCGGTCGCCGGTATTCAGCGCCACTTCGCGATTGCCGTTCAGAACCTGACCGACGGCAAGCGCCCCGAGACCGGCGAGCGCCACCTTTGCCAGATCGCTGGTGCTGTCATCGTCGTCATCACTCTCCGAGGCCTGAGCATCAGCGCTCTGCCGGTCAGCGGCCCGCTCGATCGCTTCGGTGATGGTGGTCTCGAAATCCTCGGCCGAGCTGCGGGCGCTGTCTTCGGTCACGCTTTCGCTGACCACGTCCCCTTCGGCTTCAGCATCGGCGTTGAAGGCTTCGGCGGTCGGCGCCTCGGCCTCGGCGGCTTCCTTCGCGGCTTCGGTGTTCGAGCCGCGAGCCACCAGCTCGCCGTCATCACTGATGCGGTATTGTTGCCGATCCATCGCGGCGAGGATCAAGCGCCCCTGCTCGGTGACATCAACGGCGACACCTTCCGGAGTCACGAGCGACGTCGTATCCATATCGCAGGGCCGCTGTGAGCCGTCCTTGCACATAAGCTCATCCGGCGTCAGCCCGGCCTCGACCTCCTGCGCAAGCAGGCGGTTCAGCCGGCCCATATTGTCTATGCGGCCCTGTTCAAGCCGATTGGCCTCTTCTTCGGTCAGGCGACGCTCTTCATCGGCGAAGCTGTCCTGCACCTGAGAGGGTGCGGCGTCGGCCTGTCTGGGTTCGGCGTCTTCCTGATCGCCGTTATCGTCCCCTTCGGCCTCGGCCGGTTCGGAATCATCTTCCTCTGCTTCGGCTTCCGCGTCATCATCGCTCTGGTCGGCTGCGAGCCGTTCCGCAAGCTCATCCTCGCGGGCTTGCGCCTCGTCGTCCCTCTCGGTCTCCGGCGCTGCGGCGATCTGAGGCTCTTCCGTCGGTGCATCCTGCGGCGAGGCGCTGTCGCTGATAGAGGGATCGACATTCCCGTCCTGACCGTTCTGCTGAGCGCGCGCATTCGGATCGTTCGGGGTGAAGGCGGCTTCGGCGTCCGCTTCCGCCCTTTCAGCCTCAGCCTCAGCTTCAGCCTCGGCAGCTTCGACGCTGGGGGCGGCGTTTTCGCCGGTCAGCACATCGGCGTTCTGCTGTGCCGTTTGCAGATATTGTTTCGCGAGCTTGTTCAGTTCATTGCCACGCGGCACCAGCATGCCCTCGGCATCGACCTCGTAGGGCTGCAGCTCGGCGGGCGCGAGGATGATCTGGCCCTCGGGACCGGTCTGCACCGAAACGCCGGCGGGGGTCACGACGGCCATGTCGTCTGCGCAGGGTCGCTCGGAGCCGTCGAGGCAGCTCAACTGGTCCTGCCGCAGCCCGGCATCGAGTTCGGCGCGCAGCAGCGTGTCGAGCCGGCCCATCGCCTCCGCGCGGGCGGGGCCCTGTTGCTGGATGTCTTCGGCGCTCAGCGTGATCTCGGCGCCGGATGGCGAAACGAGGCCCAGCGAGATCAGGGCCGCAAGCGCGGTCGAGTTGGCAGAGAAGCGGGTCATATAATCCTCCGGTCGGACTTTTCTGGTTCCGAACCTAACGGTACGCCGCTCGCATCGTTCCCCCAATTAAGCGTGAGCGTCATGTCATCGGCCTCTCGCGCGCGTGCGCAATACCGCCTTGCTCGCGTCATGCGTGTGGACCGCCGGCTGGACACGGGGCGCGGGGCTTGCACGGGGCGATGCTTGGGCCTATGCCAAAAAGGGCTGTATTTGGAGGGACGAGCGATGGCGTTGAAGGCGAAAGATGCACCTGATCTTGGGAAGTTCAACTGGGAGGATCCATTCCGGCTCGAGGATCAACTCACCGAAGAAGAACGCATGCTGCGCGATGCCGCCCGCGCCTATGCGCAAGACAAGCTTCAACCGCGCGTGATCGAGGCCTATCGCGACGAGATCACCGACCCCGAGATCTTTCGCGAAATGGGCGAGATGGGGCTTCTCGGCGTCACCGTGCCCGAGGAATATGGCGGGATCGGTGCCTCTTACGTGGCTTACGGACTCGTCGCGCGCGAAGTCGAGCGTGTGGATAGCGGCTATCGCTCGATGATGTCGGTGCAGTCCTCGCTGGTCATGTATCCGATCTATGCCTATGGCTCCGAAGAGCAGCGCAAGAAATACCTGCCGAAACTGTCCTCGGGCGAGTTCATCGGCTGCTTCGGCCTGACCGAGCCCGATGCCGGTTCCGACCCGGCGGGCATGAAGACCCGCGCGAAAAAGACCGAGAACGGCTATGTGCTGACCGGCTCGAAGATGTGGATCTCGAACTCGCCCATCGCCGATGTCTTCGTGGTCTGGGCCAAATCCGAGGAACATGGCGGCAAGATCCGCGGATTTGTTCTGGAAAAGGGCATGAAGGGCCTTTCCGCGCCGAAGGTCGGCGGCAAGTTGAGCCTGCGCGCTTCGATCACCGGCGAAATCGTCATGGACAATGTCGAGGTCGGGGAGGACGCGCTGCTGCCCAATGTCGAGGGTCTGAAGGGGCCTTTCGGCTGTCTCAACCGGGCGCGCTACGGGATCAGCTGGGGTGCGATGGGCGCGGCAGAATTCTGTCTCCATGCCGCGCGGCAATATGGTCTCGACCGGCATCAGTTCGGCAAGCCGCTGGCGCAGACCCAGCTGCATCAGCTCAAGCTGGCCAATATGATGACCGACATCGCGCTTGGCCTTCAGGGCTCGCTCCGCGTTGGACGGCTCCTGGACGAGGCGCAGGCAGCGCCCGAGATGATCTCGATCGTCAAGCGTAATAATTGCGGCAAAGCTCTGGAGATCGCCCGGATCGCCCGCGACATGCATGGCGGCAACGGCATCTCGGAGGAATACCAGGTGATGCGCCACATGGCCAATCTCGAGACCGTCAACACCTATGAGGGTACGCATGACGTCCACGCGCTGATCCTGGGCCGCGCGATCACCGGGCTGCAGGCATTTTTCTGAGAACGGGGCAGGGGGCTGTCCGCCCCCGTCCTGACGGACTCCCCCGAGGATATTTGGTTCAGGATGAAACCCTGCGCCGCTTTTCACCCTGACGACAATATCCTGGGGTGAATTGGCCTCGGGCCAAGAGGGGCAACGCCCCTATTCCGCGGCCGCCTGGGCGGGCGCGCTCCTGCGGGGCCGTTTCCAGAGGCTGAGCAAAGGCTTCTCGATCAGCAGATACAGGATGTAGCCCGCGACCACACAGGCCAGTGTCGCGGCCCAGATATAGGCCCAGGGCTGCGCGGCGCCGGGGTCGAGCCTGAGCCAGATGATTTTCACGATGGCGAGGGTGAAGGGATGCGACAGGTAAAGTGTGTAAGAACTGTCCCCGCCCAGCCTTGCAATCCCGCTCAGCGTGCCACTGAGCCTTGCGGGCAAGAAGAAGATGAAGGCGGCCGAGAAGATCGCGCTGGGCAGGCCGAGCGAGATCAGGCGGCTTTCGAAAGGCGTCAGCAGCCGGTAAGCGACGAAGGCGGCGGCGACGGCGATGGCGAAGAGCGGAAGGCCGGGACGGTTTCCGACGCGCAGATAGATGCGCGCCAGCACGACGCCGATCAGGAATTCGATGATGATCGGCCGGCCCCAGAACCGGATGGGACCGATGTCGATCACGCTCCAGAGCAGCACGAAGCCGAAGATCAGCCCGCACAGCGCCAGAAATCCCGGACGGCGCGGCAGGATCAATGCGATGGCAAACAGCGCATAGAAGAACATCTCGTAGTTCAGCGTCCATCCGAGCGCCAGCACCGGCGTGTATTCTCCGATCGCGTTCGGATAGGGGAAAAACAGGAAGGATGAAATGACCAGCCCCGGGCTCGCATCGGGGTTGTTCAGCTTTTCCGGCAACAGCAGGATCGCGGCCAGCATCCCGAGCGTATAGACCCAGTAAAGCGGCACCACACGCTGAAACCGCTTCTTCAGGAACAGCCCCGTGCCACCCGGCTCGCCGAAAAGATGCGAGCTGGACAGCCACATCACGAAACCGCTGATGATGAAGAAGATATCCACACCGATCCCGAAATCGAAGCCGAGCGGGTCGAATTCGGCCATGCTCTGTACCGCTTCGGTCTGGGCGTGCTGGAACACCACAGCCGTCGCGGCAATCGCCCGCAAAAGCTGGACGCTGACCAGATGGGGTGTCGGGGTTTTTCGATCCGCAGCCATGCCGCTTTCACCTTGAAACATTACGCGCCCCGAGGTTCGCTCGGCACTGCCGTGCGGCATTGGTCTGGGGCGATCACGATCTGAATTTCCTCGGCGGCTCATAGCAGCTTGCCTGGGGGCTGTTAAGAAAGCGCGCCGCGCAGAGGCGCCCCGATCGGCTTCAATCCGCCGACGTGATGGCGCCGCACTGCCGCGGTGATACTGATGGCAGGAGCCTCGCGCGGAGCGCGATCAGCGCGAATAGGAGAGAGGCGACGTGCTTGCCCTGCACATCGCCTTGTGATGGTCTCAGTCGTGGCGCTGATTAGATTCCGTCGCCGACAAAGGCTTTTTCCACCACGAATTCCTTCGGTTCCGAATTCGCCCCTTCGCGCAGGCCGAACCCCTCCAGAACCGCCTTCACATCCACGTTGAAAGCCAGACTGCCGCAGATCATCGCGCGATCTTCTTCGGGGGTGATCGGCGGCAGCCCCAGATCTTCGAACACCTTGCCAGAGCTGAGGTTGTCGGTGATGCGGCCCATCCGCTCGGAGTCCTCGCGGGTGGTCGTCGGGTAATAGAGCAGGCGCTTGTGGAAATCTTCGCCATACATCTCGGCCAGCAGCGGGTCTTCGCGCAGCTTCTGAACAAGCTCGCGGCCATAGTTCAGCTCATCCGCGGTGCGGCAGGTATGCATCATCACCACCTGATCGAAACGCTCATAGCTCTCCGGGTCGCGCATCAGCGACGCGAAGGGCGCAAGCCCGGTGCCGGTGGCCAGGAACCACAGCCGCTTTCCGGGCAGCAGCGCATCGAGCACCAGCGTGCCGACGGGTTTCGGGCGCAGAATGATCTGATCGCCCTCCTTGATGTGCTGAAGCTTCGAGGTCAGCGGCCCGTCCGGCACCTTGATGGAGTAGAATTCCAGCTCGTCATCCCAATTCGGCGAAGCGATGGAATAGGCGCGCAGGATCGGCTTGCCGTTGTCGCCGGGCAGCCCGATCATCACAAACTCGCCCGAGCGGAAGCGCAACGAGGCCGGCCGCGTCACGCGGAACGAGAACAGGCTGTCAGTCCAGTGCTTCACCGCGGTGACGGTCTGCGCGTCCGGCAGGGTCGGCTTTTCGCGGTTCGGGGCGGCGTCGTTCACTGCAATATCCAAAGTCATCGTCGATCCTGCGTGTTCTCTAGGCCAAACTGGCGCGTGTTTACAGCCCGTGGCCAGTCGAAAAGCGGGCGCACGGGGCGAGTCGGCCTGTTATGTAGAACATTTTCCGCGAACTTGTCAGGGCTAAGGCCGTGATAAGGAAATTTTGAGGCCAACGCTGTATTTCGCAGGAAAGACTTCCCGAAGCGGCGTTTCCAAGCGGTCGCCTTGCTACGAGGCTGCGGCGATCAGGATTTATCGTCCACCACGGCCAGAATATCGGGCACGGCAGGGCAGGGCAGCAGCTGGTTATGGGCCACATCGGACAGGGTTGCGTTGTGCAGGAACACATAGACATGGGCCGAGAGGCTCTGCCACAGCCGGTTCGAGAGCGTCTGCGCCCGTGATCCCGAGATCCCGCCCGACGCGCCCGCGCCCACATGCAGCGCGCTTACGGTTTCATCCACCGCCGAGAGCACTTCCGACACGCGGATCTCGGTCGCCGGGCGGGACAATTTGTAACCGCCGCCCGGCCCGCGCGCCGATTCCACCAGCCCGGCCCGCCGCAGCCGCACGAAGAGCTGTTCGAGATAGGGCAGCGAGATGTCCTGACGCTCGGAAATATCCGCCAGAGAGGTCAGTGCGCCGGGAGGTTGTAGCGCCAGATCGACAAGCGCGGTCATCCCGTAGCGACCCTTGGTGGATAGTTTCATGCGCCAACTCCTCGGTTTCGACCCTGCGTGAAATATTGACGAAGGCACAAGGCTTGGGCTAACCCGGCCTGCACTGGCTGCCCTTGCGCAGGCCGGTCCCGGCCCACATCTTCGGGGTCAGGAAATAGATGCCGGCCCTGCTTGCGTCAAGAAACCTGTTTCGCAAAGGACCCCGATGCCCGAACTGATTTTTGCCGGCCCGGACGGGCGACTGGAAGGCCGTTACCATCCGCAGCCGATCCCGGATGCGCCGATCGCCATTATCCTGCATCCGCATCCGCAATATGGCGGGACAATGAATAACCGCGTCGTCTATAACCTGCACTATGCCTTTCACAAGATCGGCTTCACGGTGATGCGGTTCAACTTCCGTGGCGTGGGCCGGTCTCAGGGTGAATTCGATCAGGGCGTGGGCGAGCTGTCGGATGCAGCCGCTGCGCTGGATTATCTCCAGGCGATGAACCCGAATTCGAAGCATTGCTGGGTGGCGGGCTTCAGCTTTGGCGCCTGGATCGGGATGCAGCTGCTGATGCGCCGCCCCGAGATCACCGGTTTCATCTCGGTGTCGCCGCCCGCCAATATGTATGATTTCAGCTTTCTGGCGCCTTGTCCTGCCTCGGGGCTTATCATCAACGGCAGCTCGGACCGCGTGGCGCCGCCGAAGGATACGGACGGGCTCGTTGCCAAGCTGCGCGAGCAGAAGGGCATCACCATCACCCATGAGCAGATCGAGGGCGCGGATCACTTCTTCCGCGACGATGAACAGCACATGGCGCCGATGATCGACACGGTTCAGGGTTATGTACGCCGCCGCCTGACCGAGAGCACGCGCTGATGTGATCGCCGCCGCGCGGTTCTTCGCCGCCGGCGGACCCCTTTGCGGGCTGAAATATGCCCAGCGATCGCCAGCCGGGTAATTTCGCTTGAGAGCCCCGGCGCGGAACCGTTTTCTCGCCCTTGCCAAGACCGGTCGGGCCTCCTGCCCGCACCGGAAAACGGAGGACGACGATGAAAACCACCATCAAGACCACTTCCATTGCTGCGGCTTTTGCGCTGTTCGCCCTTCCCTCTGTCGCGCAGATCACCTCCGAGCAGGTGATCTCGTCGCTGGAAGGGCAGGGCTACAGCGATGTTCAGATCGTGGCCGAGGATGACGACGTTATCTCGACCACCGCTGTCAGCAGCGAGGGTCAGGCGGTCAACGTGATCTATGATCGCGAAACCGGCGCCGTGCGCTCGGCCACAGCCGCGAATGCTGGTGCTTCTGCGGGCGACGCGGGGGCAACCGCCGATGCCGATGCGGATGCGGCAGAAACGACCGGCGGCGATGAGGCTTCGGGTGGTGCCGCTGATGCCGACGGCGCGTCCGCAGACAGCGGCGCACCGAGCCTCGATGACAGCCAGGGCGGCGCCGATGAGCCGGGTGCGAGTGTCGGCGACGAGCCGGCATCGGGCGCAGACGATGGCGCGGATGCCAGCCTGTCCGACAGCGGCAGCACGGCGCAGTAACTGCGCGCCTCAGACATTGAAAAGTATCCGGGGGGGCGGCGACGCCCCCTTCGCGCATTCCGAGCATCCGGGATTTTCCGCTTTCGTGCCTGCGGGCATCTCTGGCAATAGATGGCGAACCGAGGATTCAGGGCAGGGGCACGGGCAATGGACAGTCGACTGGTGGCGGAATTGGCATTTCTGGCCGAGGCAGACCGGCTGAAATCCATTCGCCGCGCAAATGTGCTGATGGACCTGTCGCGCCGTGAGAACACGGCCGAGCACAGCTGGCATGTCGCGCTGTTCGCGATGGTTTTTGGCGCGTCCGACCGCGCGATCCGCATGATCCTGATACATGATCTGGTCGAGATCGATGCAGGCGACCAGCCGGTCTATCTCGCGCATGATGCCGCCGCTCTTGCTGCCGCCGAGACAGCAGCGGCGGACCGGATCTTCGGCATCCTGCCGGACGGGGCCGCGTTCATCGAGCTATGGCGCGAATTCGAGGGCGGCGCGACGCGGGATGCGGCCTTCGCCAAGCGGATGGATCATGTGCAGCCGCTGGCGCAGGTCGTGATGGCACCGCAACCATTGCCCGAGCATGTCGAAATCGCGCGCAGCATGATGCAGCAGGGCCGGGTGGCCCGCTTTGCCACGGAGTGGCCCGAGATCCTGGCGGCGGCGCGGACTGCGCTGGATGGGGGGCGTCCGGGCGGCGATCTGGGCCGGAGGCTGCGCTTTCTGGCCGAGGCCGATGCGCTGAAAACGGTCTGCCGCGCCAATACGCTGATTGACCTCTCGCGCCGGGAGAACAGCGCCGAGCATAGCTGGCATCTGGCGCTCTATGCGCTGATCCTCGGTCGGCATGCCACACCGGGTGTCAATATCGGCCGTACCATCCGCATGCTGCTCCTGCATGATCTGGTGGAAATCGACGTGGGCGACGTCCCGCTGCATTCCGCCGCCGGAACGGCCCACGGCTCCCCAGAGATCCAGATGGCAGAGGCCGCAGCCGCGCGCCGCATCTTCGGCCTGCTGCCCGAGCAGCAGGGCGCGGATTTCCTGGCGCTCTGGCAGGAATTCGAGGCGAATGAGACTCCAGACGCGGTCTTTGCGAAGTCCCTGGACCGCACCCAGCCTCTGGTCCAGAATCTGCGCGCGGGTGGCGCGGGCTGGCGGGAATACGATGTCAGCTATGACGATCTGGTCAGCCGCGTCGGTGAACGGATCGCGCGGGGCCTGCCGCAGGTCTGGTCCGCGCTGGAACCCGAGGTCAAGGCCTTCTTCTACGGCTGAAGCCGCCGCAAACGCCCGCGACCCTGTGCCGCGAGCGTTGGGCTGGCTTAGCGGGACTGATAGGCCTCGACGGTTTCCTGCGCGATGCGCCGAAGATTTTCGGCCTGATCGGCAGGCAGGCGGCCGAAGTAGTCATAGCTCAGCTCTGCCGGAGATTCTCCGTAGATGGTCGCATAAACCACAGCCGAGGCAAGATAGGTGCCAGCGAGCGTCGGATGGCTGCTGTCGAAATCCTGCTGGAGTTCGATTTCGGGCAGCTGGCTGCGCGCTTCGGCAAAGGCGAGACCCACCGGGATCACGGTGGCGCCGATTTCCTTGCCCATTTCGGTGTAAAGCTGATCCAGCTTCTCGGTGCCGTCTTCTGAATAGCTGCCGTGACCCTCCGCATAGCTATGCGTCATATAGAGCATCGTCTCGGCGCCGGATGCCTTGATTTTTTCATCCATCACGCGGACGGCGTCCCGGAACCGCGTCGAGCGTTCTTCACTCTGCGCTGAGGCGCTATGGCCTTGCAGGACAACGATGTCGAAGGGCGCATCATAACCAATGGCACCCGGTGTCAGATAGTGATCGATCGGATGCATATCGAGCGACCCGCCTGAGATGGTGATAGACCGATAATCCAGATCGTCTTCCGGGATGCCGGTCCCCTCGATCGCCATCCGGCGCGTGTGGTTATGGAGGCTGTCGTTATAATAGAAATAGCTGTTGCCCAGAAACAGGATCTGGGTTGGCTCGCTGTCCGCCTGTGCCGATGCAGCCGCGCTTTCCTCCGTGGTGTCTTGGGCTACGGCCTGGCTAGAAATCACTGCCGACGCGGCGATGGCCCACAGAATATGTCGATGAAACCTTCCCATGATCACGCTCCTCCTCAATGATCGAGATGATCGCCCGGACCGATGCCGGGCGGCAGAAGGACGACTATGGGATGAAACCACTCAGCGGCGCAAGGCACTCGCTGGCGCTGCATACAAAGGCATACCGCCTTCCTTTCCGCAGCGAGACTCGTTATACCGCCGCAAAAGTCAAATCCAACCGAAGGGATGCCTCATGTCGAAGATCAAGGTAGCCAACCCCGTCGTCGAGCTTGACGGCGACGAGATGACCCGGATCATCTGGGATTTCATCAAGCAAAAGCTGATCCTGCCCTATCTCGACATCGATCTGAAATATTACGATCTGGGCATCGAGGAGCGTGATCGCACCGACGACCAGATCACCGTGGACGCGGCAAACGCGATCAAGGAATACGGCGTCGGCGTGAAATGCGCGACCATTACCCCGGACGAGGCCCGCGTCGAGGAGTTCGGTCTTAAGAAGATGTGGCGCTCGCCCAACGGGACGATCCGCAACATTCTGGGCGGGGTCATCTTCCGCGAGCCGATCATCTGCAAGAACGTGCCGCGTCTCGTGCCGCACTGGACCCGTCCGATCGTCGTCGGCCGTCACGCTTTTGGCGACCAGTATCGCGCGACCGATTTCAAGTTCCCCGGCAAGGGCAAGCTGACCATCAAATTCGTCGGCGAAGATGGCGAGACCATCGAGAAAGAGGTGTTCCAGGCGCCCGGCTCTGGCGTGACCATGGCGATGTATAACCTGGACGACTCGATCCGCGACTTCGCCCGCGCCTCGATGAACTACGCGCTGCAGCGCAAATGGCCGCTTTATCTGTCGACCAAGAACACGATCATGAAAGCCTATGATGGGCGCTTCAAGGATATCTTCCAGGAGGTGTTCGACGCCGAGTTTGCCGAGGACTTCAAGAAGGCCGACATCACCTATGAGCACCGGCTGATCGACGATATGGTCGCGGCCTCGCTGAAATGGAATGGCGGCTATGTCTGGGCCTGCAAGAACTATGACGGCGACGTGCAGTCCGACACTGTCGCGCAGGGCTTCGGTTCGCTGGGCCTGATGACTTCGGTGCTGATGACGCCGGACGGCAAGACGGTCGAGGCCGAGGCGGCGCATGGCACGGTGACCCGCCACTATCGCGAGCATCAGAAGGGCAACGAAACCTCGACCAACTCCATCGCCTCGATCTATGCGTGGACCGGGGGCCTCAAGCACCGCGCCAAGCTGGACGAGAACGAGCAGCTGATGACCTTTGCCGAGACGCTGGAAAAGGTGACCGTCCGCGCCGTCGAGGATGGGTACATGACCAAGGACCTCGCTTTGCTGGTCGGGCCGGATCAGAAATGGCTGTCGACGATGGGCTTCCTTGAGAAAGTCGACGAATATCTGAACAAGGCGCTCAGCTGAGACGCCCCTGAATGACGAAAGGCCGGGCATCGCTGCCCGGCCTTTTTCGTTTGGCGACCGGCGTCAGGGCTGGGTCGCAAGCGCATCGATCAGCTTGCCGGCGTGTTCCTCTGCCCAGCCGATAGCATCGTCATAGCCGACATCCGATTGGCCGCCGACGCGCGCAGGTGCCTGAACCTCGACGATTCCCGCATCGAGACTGGCCGTGCAGATGCTATGGGTCATGCTCGCTTCTTCCACGGAATGAAAGCACTGCATCGCGAGGCCTTCCGGGCTGGTCACCTCGACATCGCGCAGCTCGCCGACCATCTTTCCCAAGAGTTCCTTCTGAAGCTCGCGAAGCTCCGCCGGGTCGTCGCCATGATCCGCGAAGAGGGTAACCCGCGTTTGCACGGCGCTGTCGTCCTCATAGGTCGCGACATAGGTCTCACGGGGGCCCCTGACAGTGATCTCCTTCCGGTTCCGCCCATCAATGCTCTTTGGCAGCGCCCTGGCGAAGGGAGTGTCCTGTGGCGCGACGGGCTGACCGCCCTGCGACGGCTGGGACTTGCGCACGGCCTCCGCGATCTGGTCGAGAGGAATGTCCTCAACCAGTTCGGATGGCTGGTCGGGTGCCGCTTGAAGCTTGTCCATGAACACACCGGCAAGCTCGCGGTCGCGGTCCGAGATATCTTCGGGCAGTGCCTCGGCCTGAGGATCGACCACCGCGCCCATCTGCGCCCTGACACCCCGACCGCGGATCTCGGCGACGCAGATATTATAACCCAGCTCACCGCTGCGCGTGACGAAGCAATCCATCGGGATGCCCTCGGGAGAGGTCAGTGAAGTCGGCGGCGCCAGAATGTCTTGATTGGAGCCGTAAGAGGCAAGCGACCGTTCCAGCGTGCCGGCTATTCCGTCCTCTGACAGGGGGAACAGCAAGATCCTCACATTACGTGTATCATCGTCATTGCCGTATTCTGCGGAAACCGTGCCCTCTGCCGGATTTGTTTTCAATCCCAACTGCGTCAGATCCTCGACCCGCATCGGGAACGCGGCGCTGAATGCGTTGGTGACGATGCCTTGCACGATATTCGGCGGATCGTCAGCCCGACCATCTGTCTCTGCCGCAGGCGGAGCCGTGTCCGTCGCGACATTGGTCTGAGCCACAGGGGCGAGAAGGTCCGTGACCTCGGACGAGAAGGAAAAGGCCGCATCCAGCACATCCTCGTCGATGCCGTTCCCATTCGGGTCGATCTGAGTTGTCGTATCCAGTTGAAGAATGCGTCCGGATATTTCAGCAAAACACATCGTGGCGGCACGGGCGCCCTCGATCCGGCCGCTGCGGCAGCTAAGCGGCGTGCCGCCGGGCGTCTCGAACTCCGCGGATTCGGGCTCGCGATAATCTTCGGTGAACATATCGAGGCTTTCGGAAATCACGCTATTCGCCGTGGCTTCCGGTGCGGTTGTAAAGTGACTGGGCAAGGACAGCGCCACACTGGCACGGCGAAGCGCATCGTCGTCGGTATACAGCACTGTAAGACGATTGCTCCCGTCGCTCGGCGGGATCTGCTGCCTTGTGAGCCCGTCCCGTTGCTCGGGAAGCGCCTCGATGAAAGGGCGCAGGTTTTCATCGGCGACGTCCTGGCTGAGGGCGGTGGAGGCGATGAGGACCATCGGGACAGAACTGAAAAGACAACGGAAGTTCATCAAGGAAACCTTTTAACAATTTGGCTCGGGGCGGTTTCGTTATCCGTTCAGAGCGTGCACGATTTGTAAATACCGGTCGGCGTTTAACCGCCGAGTCGGCCCGGGATAAGTCCGTATTCAGCCCATTCTGCCGATAATTCGCGGCAGATCGCGGCTGCCGGACTCGGCCTGCCGGACCAGCTCATCGAAATGGCTGGACAACCGCGCAACCCTCTCGCGATCTCGGAAGACCAGATAGCTCTGTCCGATGTAAACCGCCGCCATCAGCGGACCGAACACGGTCAGCGGGGTGGAAAACAGCGTCCTGGCATCGAAGAGATACAATCGCAGCGCCGGATAAAGCTGCTCGGTGACCTGCGAGAGATGATCGAGCTGCTCACGGCGCAGGTTTTCGGGCACGTCCCGATAGATCCCCTCGGCCCGCGCGATCATTTCTAGCTCCTGCCGGGGCATGGCTATTTCAAGGTCCGATGCGGCAGCTTTGATGAGTTCCAGCCGCCGTTCGGAATCCTCGATGGCTTGGCTGGTGCTGCGGTTGCGATGGCGATCATATTCCCAGCGCAGAAACCCATGTGACTTCAGGACATCGGGAAATCCGGTCGGCACATGGCGGATCTTGTAACCCGTCGCTTGCCGGTGCCATTCATAGACCTGATTGTCGATCAGCGCCCGCGTCGCGGCGGTCATCTGCATCGAGGCATTCACCAGATCGCTGGCCATTTCCCGATGCGCCGAGAGCCCGAGGAGCCAGTCCGCGCTGACGCCGAAATGCTGCGCGGCGAGAGCGATCAGATGCGCGCCCGGCATCCGCCCGCCCTCATCGGTCAGAAGCTGCGAGATGGTCGACCGGTCCACGCCAAGCGCGCGCGCGAGGCCTGATTGGCTCTCGTTATGGTCGCGCATGAGACGGGCAAGCCGCTCTCGCAGACCGGCCGCCAGATCGCGTTTGTCAATAATATCACTCATTCCGTGATAAATATCACCGTTTGTTTGATTTTGCTAACGAGGTTCCGAATTCTGCTCACTCCGCCGCAGTGCTAGAGACGCGTCAGCAAAGAAGCTTGGAAGGGACAGAGGCTGATGGAAACGCGCAAACGTTCGGTGGTAAAGGCGGTGGTTTGGCAGATGATCGGTCTCGCGGTCATGACGCTGATCGGCCTCTTCATGACTGGATCGATGCGCGTCGGTGGGGTCATGGCGCTCGTGAACACCGTTGTCGGGCTGGCGATGTATCTGACCTATGAGCGGGTGTGGACGCGGATCAGCTGGGGCCGCGTTGACGTCATCCCGCCGCGCTGACTCGGTGTGGCGCTGGATCACCTATCGCCAAGAGATCACGGAAAAGGCTAATAAACAAGCCATGCACAGCTTAGACGCGAATCGGCTGGGTGACGTTTCGTAAACTTGGCGGAATGGATAGTTTGTCGCTGTCGATTTTTCGGCGGATTTCTGCTTATATAGGCGTATGGGTCATGGCGCCGGCCCAGTTTTCAGGGCGTCCTGGCGGTCCTGGGTTACCAGGGAATCTTCCGGGGCGCCCTTTCATTTGTGGATGCCGCGCCTCGCTTTCCAACTCGCGTCAAATCCGCTATGCGCATGGTCATCCCGCCACGACACGGAGCCCGCGCCATGAAAGCCGCCGTCATCACCTTTCCCGGTTCGAATTGCGACCGTGACCTCTGCGTGGCCTTTGAACGCGCCGGGGCAGAGGTGGTGCAGGTCTGGCACAAGGATGAGGGGCTGCCCGAGGGCACCGATCTGGTGGCCGTACCGGGAGGGTTTTCGTATGGCGACTATCTGCGCTGCGGGGCGATCGCGGCGCAGTCGCCCATCGCTGCGGCGCTACGCGATCACGCGGCGCGTGGCGGCTATGTGCTGGGGATCTGCAACGGGTTTCAGGTCCTGACCGAGCTTGGCCTGCTACCTGGCGCCCTGATGCGCAATGCCGGGCTGACATTTGTCTGCCGTCCCGCAAAGCTCGAGGTCGCGACCGCCGACAGCGCCTTTACCTCCCTTTATCGCAAGGGTGAGACGCTGAACATTCCGGTCGCCCATCATGACGGCAATTATCAGATCGATCCCGATGGGCTCGCCATGTTGCGCGAACAGGACCGAATCGCCTTCCGCTATGCGCCGGGTGTGAACGGCTCGGTCGCTGACATTGCGGGTGTCCTGTCAGAGAACCGGCGGGTGCTCGGCATGATGCCGCATCCCGAGCGCGCTGTGGAGGATGCCCATGGCGGGACCGACGGCAAGCCGATTTTCGCCGCTTTGACCGAGGCGCTCCTCGCGGCCTGAGGCTCGGCTTGGCATAACTCACCGGCAGGAATAGATTGTCTGGAATGGCAATCGCAGCGGAAAACCGCCTTTGACAAGCTCGACGCCCGACCGGCGCCCGGCCTCGCGGCCCGGGGACGACGCGGCCACGAATCCGTGGCCGCTGCGCACGGCGTTGGCCATGCTGGTCGTCTTGGCGGGGCTGGTGCTGTGGGCGACAAATGATTTCCTGTCTCAGCGTTTTTCGGAGAACGCCCGCAACCGGGCCGAACTGCGCGGGGTCATGTATAGCGGTCAGCTTCTTTCCGAGCTGCAACGCAATGCGGTTGTGCCGCTGATGCTGGCCCGTGACCCGGCACTGATCATGGCGCTGTCATCTGGAGATTACGCGACGACCTCGGCCCGGCTGATTACGGCTCAGCAGGAAATCGGTGCGGCGTCGATCCGACTGCTGGATGCGTCGGGCCGCACGGTGGCGGCAACAGATCGGCAGATTCTGGGTGCGAATTTCGTGTCGGCTCCGTATTTCGTCGATGCGATGCGGGCGCGAGACACTGTGTTCACAGCCTCCGTTTCGGAGAATGGCGGCTACGAGTTCGTTTATTCCCGCGCCATTGCCGACAGCTCCGGCACGCTTGGTGTGGTGGTGGTCGGCACCGATCTGCGCCGGCTCGAGCGGGATTGGGCCGGGATCTCGGACGCGGTCGCGGTCACGGATTCGACTGGCGTGGTGATCCTGTCGAACGAATCCCGCTGGCTCGGCCTGCCTCTGGACGAGGCGCTCGCCGTGCGCACCGCGCCCAATGCCATCGGCAGGGCGTTCCAGGTGACCTCGGACTGGACGAACAATCCGGTCGATGCCTGGGTGAAGGGCCGCGCCGTGATGCAGACCGAAACGCGCATCAACTTCCTCGGCTGGCGGATGTATAACTTCACCACATACGAGTCGATCCGCGAGCGGGTGAACGCCGTGCTGGCGATGGAGGCGATGATCTTCGCCGTGCTGGCAGCGATCATCTTCTATGTGCTCTCGCGCCAGGCGCAGCGCAAAACCGTCGCCTATATGCGCGAATCCGCCGATCTGCGCGCGTTGAATGCGCGGCTGACAAGGGAAATCGCCGAGCGCGAGCGCGTGCAGCGAGAACTGCGGGTGGCGGAACAGACCGTGCAGCAATCCTCGAAGCTCGCTGCCCTTGGCGAGATGTCGGCGGGCGTCAGTCACGAGCTGAACCAGCCGCTTGCCGCGATGAAAACCTATATCGCCGGGGCGCGGCTGCTCCTGGATCGCGGACGCTCGGATGAGGCCTTGTCCTCGTTCCAGCGGATCGACGATCTGGTGGACCGGATGGGCACCATCACGCGGCAATTGAAATCCTATGCGCGAAAGGGCGGCGAGGCCTTCGAGCCGGTCGATCTGCGTCAGGCGCTGTCCAACGCGCTGACCATGATGGAGCCGCAGCTGAGGCGCCGCCCGGTGCGCATCGTCCGCGATCTGCCGCGCAAGCCGGTCATGGTATATTGCGACCGTATCCGGCTGGAGCAGGTTCTCATCAATCTTCTGCGCAACGCGCTCGACGCGACGAAGGCGGTGCCTGATGCGCGTGTCGAGATCGGCATAGACACCGGCGCTCAAGCCGTTGTGACCGTCCGTGACAACGGTTCCGGGGTCAGCGATCTGGACAAGCTGTTCGAACCGTTCTTCACAACCAAGAAACCCGGGGAGGGAACCGGGCTGGGACTGGCGATCTCATCCGGGATCGTAGCGGATTTCGGCGGCAGGCTGACCGCGCATAACGCCGAGGATGGTCCCGGCGCCGTGTTCGAGCTGACCCTGCCGCTTTACGATCCGGATGGCGGGCGGGCCGACCGGCCGCTGGCCGCCGAATGATTAGGAAAGGCGAATCATGAGTAAAACGTTACGTATTGCCATCGTCGACGACGAACCTGACATGCGGGAATCGATCAGCCAGTGGCTGGTGCTCTCCGGCTTCAACACGGTCACGTTTTCGTCCGCCGAGGATGCGCTGAAGGAAATCAGCTCGGACTGGCCGGGCGTCGTGATCTCGGACATCCGGATGCCCGGCATGGACGGGATGGCCTTTCTCAAGCGGCTGATGAGCATCGACTCGGCGCTGCCGGTTATCATGATCACCGGGCATGGCGACGTGCCGATGGCGGTCGAGGCCATGCGCATGGGCGCGATGGACTTCATGGAAAAACCCTTCAAGCCCGACCGTATGACCGAGTTGGCAAAGAAAGCCACCCAGACCCGCCGGATGACGCTGGACAACCGCGCCCTGCGGCGGGATCTGTCCGAGGGGCAGCAAGTCATGTCCAAGCTGGTCGGCCAGTCTACCGCGATGGAGCGGCTGCGCGAGGATATACTCGATCTCGGTCAGGCCGATGGTCACGTGCTGATCGACGGCGAGACCGGGACCGGCAAGACGCTGGTGGCTCATGCGCTGCACGCGGTCGGGCCGCGCGCCTCGAAGAAATTCGTGCCGATCGCCTGCGCCGCCTTCGATCCCGAAAAGCTGGGAGAGCGCCTGTTCGGCCCGCTGGAGGACGGCATCCCGGCGGTTGAAGAAGCGCGGAGCGGGACGTTATGTCTTGAAGATATCGAGGCATTGCCCGATGCGCTTCAGGCCCGGCTTCTCGGCTTCATCGCCGATCAGGGCACGCCCGCCGAGACCCGGATCATCGCGATCTCGAACGCTCGCGGCGACGGGCGCAAGCCCGAAGACCTGCTGCGTCCCGATCTGTTCTATCGCCTCTCTGCGCTTCAGATCACCGTGCCGCCGCTGCGCTCGCGCGGGGAGGATATTCTGGCGCTCTTTACCCGCATGACCGAGCAGTTCGCCGATGAGTACGGGTGCGAACCGCCGCAGGTGAACGCGCAGGAAGCCGCGCAGCTTTTGCAGGCGCCGTGGCCCGGCAATGTCCGCCAGCTTATCAACGTGGCCGAGCGCGCTGTGCTGCAGAACCGCCGCGGGTCGGGATCCATCACCTCGCTTCTGATGACCGAGAGCGACGAGGATCAGGCGCAGGCGACCACGACCGAGGGCAAGCCGCTCAAGGAATATGTCGAGAGCTTTGAAAAGATGCTGATCGACAACACCATGCGCCGCCATAAAGGCAGCATCGCAGCAGTCATGGACGAGCTGTGCCTGCCGCGCCGGACGCTGAACGAGAAGATGGCGAAATATGGCTTGCAGCGCGGGGATTATCTGTAAAGCGCCGCGAATGCCTGCCGCGGGCGCGGCAGGCATTGTCACGGCACAGGGCAGCAAGCTTCTCGCCAGGGCCATTCTTGGCAGCTGACGCGGGCAGCCTGCGGTGAATTGCCCATTGAACTTTCTTGCCTTCCCCCCTTATGTTCGGAACATGCGCGGATCTCTCAACCAAGCGTTGAGCAGACGCGCCATCAGTTTCGCAGCGGAAGCTCGCCCGGATCTATGGGCAGGCCCCGCCGAGAAAACCGCCCTCACGCGCAATCCGTAGCAAGGGCAGACATTCGCTGCCCCGTGGCCTCGGTCCGGGGCCAAGAGGTAACAGACGCGATGCAACGCGCGCGATGCAGATTGGCAGATAAGATGCGGGACGAAGGTTCCGCAGCGCCCTGCGTCACGGCGGCCGTGTCCCCATCATACCGCACTCCGCTTTTCCCACCGGCCGCATGCCGGGGCAGCGGGCTGCGCGAAAGACACCTAAATGGCAAAGAAAATGCTCATCGATGCGACACACGCGGAAGAAACGCGTGTCGTCGTCGTGGACGGAACCAAAGTCGAGGAATTTGATTTCGAGACGGTCAACAAGCGGCAGCTTGCTGGCAATATCTATCTGGCAAAAGTGACGCGGGTCGAACCCTCGCTTCAGGCCGCCTTCGTCGATTACGGCGGAAACCGGCACGGTTTCCTCGCCTTCGCCGAGATCCATCCGGATTACTACCAGATCCCCGCCGCTGACCGCCAGGCGCTGCTTGAGGAAGAGCGCGCCTATGCCGAAGCCGTCGCGGCCGAGGAGAGCGAGCAGGACAAGCCCGAGAAGGGCCGGGGCCGCCGGCGCAGGCCGTCGAAATCGGCAAAGGCCGAAAAGGCCGAGACCGGCGATGAAAGCGTCGCCTCCGCCGAGATACCCGGCATGGAGGTCGTCGATCACGACGCCGACGATGATCGCGATGACGGCAACACCGCCGACAAGCGCGACGGAGAAAACGGCGCGAACGGCGATGCGGGCGACGACGAACCGCGCGGAGCCGATGCGGCGGAAAAGGACGACAGCATCGAATCCGTGGCCGACGAGGACGTGACCGAAGAGATCCGCGTTCCGAAGAAGCCGCGCGCCCGCCGCTACAAGATCCAGGAGGTCATCAAGGTCCGCCAGATCCTGCTGGTCCAGGTCGTCAAGGAAGAGCGTGGCAACAAGGGTGCGGCTCTGACGACCTATCTGTCTCTGGCAGGGCGCTACTGCGTACTGATGCCCAACACCGCACGTGGCGGCGGCATTTCCCGCAAGATCACCAATGCCGCGGACCGCAAGAAGCTAAAGGACATCGCCGGAGAGCTTAAGGTGCCGCAGGGTGCCGGGCTTATTATCCGGACCGCCGGCAGTCAGCGCACCCGGACCGAAATCAAGCGCGACTATGAATATCTCATGCGGCTTTGGGAACAGATCCGCGAGCTGACCTTCGCCTCGGTGGCGCCAGCGCCGATCTATGAGGAAGGCGACCTTATCAAGCGCACGATCCGCGACCTTTACAGCCGCGAGATTGACGAGGTTCTGGTAGAGGGCGATCGCGGTTACCGCACCGCGAAGGATTTCATGAAGATGATCATGCCGTCCCACGCCAAGAACGTGAAACATTATAATGATCCGATGCCGCTTTACGCCCGCTATCAGGTGGAAAGCTATCTCGGCGGCATGTTCAATCCGACCGTTCAGTTGAAATCGGGCGGCTATATCGTCATCGGCGTGACCGAGGCGCTTGTGGCCATCGACGTGAACTCGGGCCGGGCCACCAAGGAAGGCAGCATCGAGGATACGGCGACCAAGACCAACCTTGAAGCGGCCGATGAAATCGCGCGGCAATTGCGGCTGCGCGACCTTGCCGGGCTGATCGTGATCGACTTCATCGACATGGATGAGCGCAAGAATAACTCGGCTGTCGAAAAGCGGCTGAAAGATCGGCTGAAGACCGACCGGGCGCGGATTCAGGTCGGCAAGATCTCGGGCTTCGGCCTGATGGAAATGAGCCGTCAGCGGCTGCGCCCGGGGATGCTGGAATCGACGACGCAGCCCTGTGCGCATTGTCACGGCACCGGGCTGATCCGCTCGGATGACAGCCTCGCGCTGACCATCCTGCGCGCCATCGAGGAAGAGGGCACGCGCAAGCGCTCTCGCGAGGTGCTGGTCAAGGCGCCGGTCGCAGTGGCGAATTTCCTCATGAACGCCAAGCGCGAGCATATCGCCGTGATCGAGGCACGTTATGGGATGTCTGTGCGGGTCGAGGCGGATCCCGCGCTGATCTCGCCCGATTTCGCCATCGAAAAGTTCAAGAGCGCGACCCGTGTCGTGCCGGATGCCGCCGCCCCGGTGGTTTCGGTCGATGCGCAGCTCATGGCGCAGATCGACGACGACGAGAGCGATGAAACCGCCGAGGACGAGCGCGACGACCGCGACGACAGCACCGAGCGCGGCGAGGACCGTTCGGATGACGATGGCGGCAATCGCGGCAAGCGCCGCCGCCGCCGCCGTCGGCGGGGTGGCAAAGATCGCAACGATCAGGGCGATTCGCGCGGTAGTGACGAAAATCGCGACGACAACGCCGATGATGGCGGGAACCGCCAGCGGGACGCCGAATCCGATGTTCCGGCTGGCGAGATCAGCGCCAAGGATGACGGCAACAGCCGCAGCGACAGCGAGGATGAGGCCGATAAGCCGAAATCACGCAGCCGCTCGCGAAGCCGCACACGCCGTCGCCCGGAGGCCGCAGAGGCCGGGGGGCAGGATGATGCGGGCACGGCACCGGCCGCAGCAGCATCCTCCGCTGCGGCGAATGTCGTGGATCTGCGCGATCTGCCCACCAAGGCGGAGACATCGCCGGCTGAGGCTGACCAGCCGGCAGAGAATGGGTCTTCGGTGCAGGAGGGGGCCGCGAATGACGCGGCGGCGATCACGAGCTCCGAGGATGCCGCGCCGGGCGAAAACCCCCCGTCGCAGGCCGCCGATGATGCCGCTGACGCACCGGACGATGCCGCCGTGGCCGACAGGGCAGAGCCAGCGAATGCAGAAAATGTCGAGGGCGATCATCAGCCCGACGCCGCTTCGTCATCGGCAGAGGCCGCGCCCGCCCGGCCCGCCAAAGCCGAGGCTCAGCCCGAGCCAGAAACCCCGCCGCGCAAGAAGCGCCGTGGTTGGTGGTCCATTGGCTGATAACCTGAGGCCCGCCGGGAAGGCGGGCCTTTTTCATGACAGCTGCTTCACGCTCTGATCTTACGCGCTTGTGACACTCTGCCCTCTGGTGCCATGGGCGATTTCGGCTAGTGTCCCGCCATGTTCGGAATCGACCTCATCGACGCCGCCTTCCTGCCTGCCGCCACTGTGGCGCTGTTTGCGGGCGTGCTGTCCTTCCTGTCGCCCTGCGTCCTGCCGGTGGTGCCGCCCTATCTGGCCTATATGACCGGCATCAGCGTAAATGGTCTGAAATCGGGTGAGCGCAGCGCGGTGCCCGCAGCGCTGATGTTCGTGCTCGGGCTGTCCACGGTGTTTCTGGTCATGGGGTTTGCCGCCTCGGCCTTCGGGAGGATGTTCCTGGAATACCAGCTTTGGCTGGCGCGGATCGCCGGGGTGATGGTGATCGTGATGGGGCTACATTTCCTGCATGTCTTTCGGATCCCCCTGCTGGATCAGGAGGCCCGGCTGGACACTGGCGATCAGGGCGGCTCGTCGCTGGGTGCCTATGTTCTGGGCTTGGCCTTCGCATTTGGCTGGACGCCCTGCATCGGCCCACAGCTCGGCATGATCCTCGGCCTCGCCGCGACCGAGGCAGAGCTGGGGCGCGGGACCGGGCTTCTGGCCGTCTATGCGCTGGGGCTCGGGATTCCGTTCCTGCTCTCGGCGATCTTCATCAACCGGGCCATGGGGCTGATGAACCGCATCAAGCCCTATCTGAGAACCATCGAGCGGATCATGGGCGCGCTTTTGGTCGCGGTCGGTCTGATGCTGCTGAGCGGGCGGATGGCGGATCTGTCCTATTGGATGCTGGAAACCTTCCCGTTCCTCGCCACGCTCGGTTAGCGCCGGACATTGCGGCGCAGATCGGCCAGCGTGACCGCACCGGTCGCAAAGCTGAGCGCGAAATAGATCGCCGCACCGCCCAGGACAAGCAGCGCCAATTCTGGAATCCGCGCCATCTCGATTCTGTCGGTCCAGCGGAGCATGAACCACAGCGCGATCGCCATCAGCAGCGACGACATCAGAATGCGTGGCGCGCTGCGACGGACGCGGGCGTCCCATCGTGTCGCCTGACCCATGCCGCGTGTGCCCCACCAAAGCTGGCCGACCATCACCCAGGCGGCGGCCGACGTCCCGATGGCGGCGGCGAGAAAACCGATGAAGGGCATCAGCCCAAAGGCGACGACGGCATTCACCACCATCGAAAACAGCGCAAAGCGGAACGGGCTGCGCGTATCCTCCCGGGCGAAATAAAGCGGTTGCAGCACTTTCTGAAGCACAAATGCCGGCAGGCCGAGCGCATAGACGACAAGCGCCTTCGCAGTCTGCTGGGTGTCATAGGCGGTGAACTGGCCGCGCTCGAATAGGGTCGAGACCATCGGAACGGCGATCACCGAAATCGCGAAAGCGGCGGGCAGGGTGAGGAACAAGCCGAATTCCATCGCGCGGGAAAACGCGGCCTGTCCGCCGGCCTCATCCCCTGCCCGCAGCCGGCGGGCCAATTCCGGCAGCAGCACAACCGCCACCGCAGCGCCGACCACGCCGAGCGGAAGCTGATAAAGCCGGTCAGAGGCCGAAAGCCATGAGATCGCGCCCTCGAAGAACGAAGCGACCTGACGACCGACCAGCAGGTTGATCTGGACCACGCCACCCGCGAACATGGCGGGCAGGGCGATGGTCAGCAATCGGCGCATATCAGGCGTCATGCGCGGGCGGCGGGGCAGGAAGGTCCAGCCGGTGCGATTGGCGTCCCACCAGACCAGCCCCAGCTGTGCGATCCCGGTGATCGGCGTGGCCCAAGCAAGCGTCAGCCCCAGATCCCATCCGGCAGAGCGCCCGATCAGCAGGGCGATGATGAACAGGATATTCAGAAGCACCGGCGCCGCAGCCGCGGCGGTGAAACGGCCATTCGCGTTCAGCACGCCCCCGATCATCGAGGCGAGCGAGATCAGCAGGATATAGGGGAAGGTGATCCGCGAATAGGTCACAGCGAGGTCGTATCGCTCATCCCCCCGAAAGCCCGCCGCCATGGCCAGCACCAGCGCGGGCATGGCGATCATTGCAACCGCGCAGAACAGGATGAGCACTGTGCCGAGCCCCGCAAAAGCGTCGCGGGCGAATTGCTGCGGGTCGTCTCCGCCCTCCAGCTTCTTGGAGAACAGCGGAACGAAAGCGGTGTTGAACGCGCCCTCGGCGAAAAAGCGGCGGAACATGTTCGGCAGGGATAGCGCGACTTGAAACGCGTCCATGACCGGACCGGCCCCGAGCCAAGCAAACATCATCATGTCGCGGATGAAGCCCGACAGCCGAGACAATGTCGTCCAGCTGCCCACGGTGAGAAAACCGCGCACCAATCCGCTTTTCATGCCCTTACGCTCCTGCCTGCTCCGAGCCCGCGCGTTCCGCGCCCTCGCGTATGGCCTGCCTCAGCTTTTTTTCCAAGGCCTCGCGGCGCCCCGGCTGCTGAAGTTTCAGGCCGAACGCGTCCTTGACGTAGAAACTGTCCACCACCTGCGCGCCATAGGTCGCGATCACCGCGCTTGCGATGCGGATGTGATTGGCCGCAAGGGTCCGGGTCAGGTCGTAAAGCAGGCCGGGGCGGTCGCGGGTATCCACCTCGATGATGGTGTAGATATCGCTGCCCTCGTTGTCGAAGGTGATATGGGTCGGAAAGCGAAAGGCACGGTCGCGCTTCTTCAGCTGGTCCTTATTGGCGAGCGCGTCACGCGGCACCACCTCGCCCCGCAGGGTGCGGTCGATCATCTTGCGCAGCCGGGGCAGCCGGTCGGTGTCATAGGGATGGCCCTCGGAATCCTGCACCCAGAATACGGCGGTCGCGAAACCGTCCTTCGAGGTATAGGTCCGCGCATCGACGACATTCGCCCCGACAAGCGCCAGTGCCCCGGACAGGCGCGAGAAGATCCCCGGATGATCCGACAGAACGAACACGGCGCGCGTCGCGTCCCGGTCTTGATCGGGATGCAGGTCGATGCGGATTTCGTCGCCGCCCAGATCCTTCAGCATGCCGGCAATCACTGCCTGGGTGTCGGTCGGCAGGCCCTGCCAGTAATTGGCGTAATGGCGCGCGGTTTCGGCGCGGATCGCCTTCGGCTCCCACCCTTTGGCGGTGAGATAGTGGCGCAGCGCGCGCTTCGCTTCGTCCCGCCTCTGGTCGCGGTTGAGCGCCTCCATGCCGTTTTCGAGCACGCTGGCGGTCTCGTCATAAAGCTGGCGGAGCAGCACTGCCTTCCAGTTGTTCCAGGTGTTCGGACCAACCCCGCGTATGTCGCAGACGGTCAGCACAAGCAGCAGGTCCAGACGCTTGCGCGTCTTTACCGCCTTGGCGAAGTCGCGGATGGTGCGCGGGTCCGAGATATCCCGTTTCTGCGCCACATCCGACATCAGCAGATGGTTGCGTACCAGCCATTCGATCGTCTCGACCTCATCGGCCGGCAGGCGAAATCGCGTTGTGACACGCCGCGCGATCTGGGCACCGATGATCGAGTGATCCTCGGGCCGGCCCTTTCCGATATCGTGCAGCAGCAGCGCCAGATACAGGACGCGGCGATTGATCCGTCCCGCCGTGATCCGGCTGGCGATGGGCAGGTCCTCGACCTCATGGCCCTGTTCGATCTCTGACAGGGCGACGATGCACTGGATGGTGTGCTCGTCCACCGTGTAGTGGTGATAGACGTTGAACTGCATCATCGCCACGACCGGTTCGAATTCCGGAATGAAGGCACCGAGCAGGTCCAGCTCGTTCATCCGCCGCAAGGCCCGTTCGGGATTGCCGCGCTTGAGCAGCAGGTCGAGGAAGATCCGTACTGCCTCGGGGTTCTCGCGCATCTCGTCGTCGATCAGCCGAAGATTCGCGCTGACGATGCGCATTGCCTCGGGGTGGATGAGGATGCCGGTGCGCAGCGCCTCTTCGAACAGCCGCAGCAGGTTCAGCGGATCATCCTGCACATCGGCTTTGTCATCGAAGGTCAGCCGCCCGGCCTGTTCGGCAAACCCCGCGCGCAGCTTCTTGCGGCGGCGGAAGAGCCGCTTCAGCAATGGCTGCTGAAAGACATGGCGGCTTTCCAGTGCGGTGAGGAACACGCGCGTCAGCTCTCCGACGCGCGTGGCGTGGCGGAAATATTCCTGCATGAACAGCTCGACGCCCCGGCGCCCCGGCCGGTCGTGATAGCCCATGCGGCCGGCGACCTCGACCTGCATGTCGAAGCTGAGAATATCGACAGGACGGCCCGCGATCAGATGCAGGTGACAGCGCACCGCCCACATGAAGTCCTCGGCCTGCCAGAAGGAGAGATGCTCGTCGCGGGTGAAGAATCCCAGATCGACCAGCTCGACGGCGCGGTCGACGCGATGGATATATTTCGCGATCCAATAGAGTGTCTGGAGGTCGCGCAGCCCGCCCTTGCCCTCTTTGACATTGGGTTCCAGCACATAGCGCTGCCCACCCTGCCGCTCGTGGCGGGTATCGCGTTCGGCCAGCTTGGCTTCGATGAACTCGGGGATCGACGATTCGAACAGCTCGGACCACAGCCGGTCGCGCAGCGTCTCTGCCAGTGCCAGCTGTCCGGCAACGGCGCGATGCTCGACCATCGAGGTGCGAATCGTCATGTCCTGCCCCGCGAGCCGCAGACAATCGTCGACGCTCCGCGTGGCGTGCCCGACTTTCAGCTTGAGATCCCACAGCATGTAGAGCATCGATTCGACGACGCTCTCGGCCCAGGCAGAGGTCTTGTAGGGCGTGAGAAACAACAGATCGACATCGGATTGCGGTGCCATCTCGGCCCGGCCATATCCGCCGACAGCAAGCACGGCAAGCTGCTCGGCCTCGGTCGGGCTTTGCTGCGGGTGAAGATGGTGGATGGCGACATGGTGGACGGTGGTGACGACCGCATCTGTCAGGCTGGCCACCGCCCGCACCGTTTCACGCGCGGCGCGGGGATGCGAGGAAAAGCCGGCAACGATGTCGTCCATCGCCGCATTTCGCGCGGCCTGAAGCGCGGCCACGGTTTCCGCGCGCTTAGACTTGGCATCGTCGAGCGCATCCAGCCGGGCGTCGAGCGCGGGCAGGAAGGTTTCGGGAACAAAAATGGAATGCGCCCCGGGCAGGGCCGGGGCGCTTTGGGGCAGTATGTCGCTGTTCGGCGGCAAATCAGAAGCCGAAGCCGCGCCCGAAGCTGCGCGGAGCCGGATCGATGACCACGACGGTGCCGTCATTGATCGTCGCCACGGCCATGCCACGCTCGTTGGTGCCGTCGCGGCGCAGGCGGAACACACCGTTCACGCCGGTGAAGCCCGCCGGGCGGGTCAGGCCGATCGTGTTGACCGCATTCCGATTGCCCGAACCGGCGAGGGCGGCCACCGCGGCGACGCCATCATAACCGAGCGAGCCCAGCTCATGCGGGGCCTCGCCAAAGGCCGAGCGGTAGCGCTGCGTGAACTGACGCTGCATCGATGTGTCGGGCAGCGCGAACCAGCCCCCCTGCACGCCGGGCAATTGCAGCCGCGCGGCGGGGATGTCCCAGCGGGTCAGCCCCATCAGCTGCGCCTCGCGCGAGGTGACGCCTGCCTCGGCCAGCTGATCGGTCAGATAGGGCAGCACGGCCTGCTGGTTTGCGGTCATGAAGATCGCGTCAATCTGATCGCCCTTGGCCGCCTGGGTGACGGCAGGAATGATCGAATCGATGCTGGATTGCGACAGGGCATGTTCCTGGCGTCCGCTCAGCGTGGCACCGTTCTGCGCGATGGCCGACTGGATCGCATTGGCGCCGATCTGGCCCGCGGCGTCGTTCTCATAGACCATCAGAAAACGGCGCAGCCCCTGACCGACGCCATAGCTCACCAGCCGGTCGGCCACGTTATCGAAGGTATTGCCGAGCACGAAGACGTTGCTGCCGGCGATCTCGGTATTGTTCGAGAAGGACAGCACGTTGAGATTATTATCCTTGATCGCGTTGCCGACGGCATTGGCGGAATCGGCAAAAAGCGGGCCGACAATGATCTTGGCGCCCTCTGCCGCCGCCTTCTCGGCCGCCTCGACCGCCGAGGCCTCGGCAGGCGTCGTCGTGTAAACGCGCAGATCGATTTCGGCACCGTCTGCATCCGCCGCGGCCATCCGCGCCGAGTTCGCGAGCGAGCGACCGAGCCAGTCCAGATCCTGATTGCCCGTGCCGCCGGGAACCAGCAGCGCTATCTGCACAGGTTGGCCCGGATCGATCTGCGGCCCGATGGCCGGGCCGGAGTCGCCGATGCTTGTCGGCTGACAGGCGGCCACGGCAAGTGCACCGGCGGCGATGCCCGCCTGAAAGACCCTGCGGCTGTAACGCTTGGCGATGGATAACATGATGGGGATTCCCTATTGTCCGCGATTATGGCTTTTGGGCGCAGCCTATTAACTCGGCCCGCGCTTGGCAACGCAACGGAAGGCTTGGAGTGCGAAGTGACCGAACGTAACGACGATCCGAGCGAAGTGCCGGCGCGGATCCAGGCCGGGCCGCTTGCGGCGGGGCTATATTTCGTCTCGACCCCGATCGGCTCGGCCCGAGATATCACGCTGCGCGCTCTCGATGTGCTCAATACCGCAGACCTGCTGGCGGCCGAAGACACCCGCACATTGCGGCATCTGCTCGATATCCACGGTGTGCCGCTGCGCGGACGGCGTGTCATCGCCTGTCACGATCACAACGAAACCAAACGCAGTGCAACGCTGATGGCGGCGTTGCGCGAAGGGAACTCGGTCGCCTACTGCTCTGATGCGGGCACGCCGCTTGTGGCCGATCCGGGTTTTCGTCTGGCCCGTGATGCCGCCGCGCAGGGCAGCCCGATCCACGCCGTGCCCGGACCTTCGGCGGCAATCGCGGCACTGACAGTGTCCGGCCTGCCAAGCGATCGTTTCGTCTTTGCCGGGTTTCCGCCACAATCTGCCGGGGCCCGTCGAAGGTGGCTTGAGGAATTGTCGGGCGTCGATGCCACCGCGATCATCTTCGAGAGCCCGCGGCGCATTAAGCAAACATTAGATGAGTTGTGCGAGATTGAGGCGAATCGGAATATGGTCCTGTGCAGGGAACTGACCAAGAAATTCGAGGAAATTATGCGTGGAAGCGTGGCCGAGATCGCAGACAGAATACCCGATGTGGGTTTGAAGGGCGAGGTCGTTATCGTTCTCGACAAGCCGCGGGCGAAGCAAGCCGATCAATCAGAGATCGAAGCGGTGCTCGCGGCCATGCTGTCTGACATGACCCTGCGCGATGCGGCGGCCGCGGTGGCGGAACGCTATGGGATGGCGAAGCGTGATGCCTATCAGCTGGCGCTGTCTTTGGGAAAGGATCGTTGATGCAACTCTCTTTGGACTTCGATCGGCCTGTGCAGGTCAGATCCCTCCCCTCGCCGGAAAACCCCCGTAGCTCCCGTGGCGCGCTTGCCTATCGCTCTGGCCTATTGGCCGAGGCGAACGTGGCAGATCGCTATCGCGAAGCCGGCTACAGCGTCCTGCACTCTCGCTGGCGTGGCAAGGCTGGCGAGATTGATCTCATCGTGCGACGCGGCGACCTCGTCGTGTTCGTGGAAGTAAAATCGGCACATGATTTCTCGCGTGCGGCGGAAAGGATCAACCGGCGACAGATGGACCGCATCTGCATGGCTGCCTGCGAATTCTGCGGCACGCTTCCCACCGGTCAGATGACGGAAATGCGCCTGGATGCAGCACTTGTCGATCAGTTTGGACGCGTCGAGATCATCGAGAATGCTTTCGGTGCGCACTAATCCGTCCAGTTGCGTCTCCGCTTGAACTGACAGGCGGAACATCGGACAAGGCGGCAAACCGGAGGATGCCGCCATGAGTCTGAATGTCGCGCTGCAAATGGATCCGATCGAAGATGTTGCCGTGGATGCGGACAGCACCTTCAAGATCGCGCTCGAAGCCGAGGCGCGGGGCCATCGGCTGTTTCAATACACTGTCGACCGTCTCACCTATCTCGGCGGGACGGTTTCGGCGACAGGACGACCGGTGACACTGCGTCCCGAACAGGGCAGCCACGTGGATTTCGGCGATTGGGCCACGGTTGATCTGGCCGAATTCGACGTGGTCTGGCTACGGCAGGATCCGCCCTTCGACATGGGCTATGTCACCTCGACCCATCTTCTGGATCGCATCACCGGGACGACATTCGTCGTCAATGATCCGTTCTGGGTGCGGAACTGTCCCGAGAAGCTCATGGTTCTTGATTTTCCCGATCTCACGCCCGAGACGTTGATCACCCGCGACATCGACGCGATCCGCAGTTTCCGCGACACCCATGGCGATATCATCGTAAAGCCGCTTTACGGCAATGGCGGGGCGGGCGTGTTCCATCTTCGCCCTGATGATCCCAACCTGTCCTCATTGATGGAGCAGTTTGCCGGCATCAATCGCGAGCCGGTGATCGCACAGCGCTATCTGCCGGCGGTGACACAGGGCGACAAGCGCATCATTCTCGTCGATGGCGAGCCAATCGGCGCGATCAACCGGGTCCCGGCGAAGGGCGAGGCGCGGTCGAACATGCATGTCGGCGGCCGGCCCGAAAAGACCGCTCTCACTGACCGCGAGAAAGAGATCTGCGCCGTGATAGGGCCCGTGCTGCGCGAGAAAGGGCTTTTGTTCACCGGCATCGACGTGATCGATGGATGGCTGACCGAGATCAATGTGACTTCGCCTACCGGTCTTCAGGAGTTAGAGCGATTTGACGGTGTCAACGGCGCGGCGCTGATCTGGGATGCGATCGAGCGGAAGCTGGTCGGCTGATAGCTGCCTCCGCCCTGGCGGGCGCAAAGCGCCTCGATTTCGTGGTGTCACCAGCGAATCGCCAAGCGAGCGTCAACCGCCCGTGATGAATGGCAGGCGATAGCTTATGGCCTCGGCGATATGATCGCTGGTTAAGCGCTCGCTCTCCGCCAGATCGGCAATGGTTCGGGCCGTCCGCAAGACGCGGTGATAGCCGCGCGCCGTCAGGCCGAGCCGCTCCGAGGCGCGGCGAATCAGCGCCTTGCCATCAGCATCCGGCGCGGCAATCCGGTCCAGAATGGCAGGCGGGGCCTCGGCATTGCAGCGGGCGCGCACCCCATCGGCGGCAAGCGGCTCGAACCGCGCGCGCTGTCTGTCGCGCGCTGCCTCGATGCGCAGAGCGAGCTCTGACGTGGTTGGTCCCGAGGGCGGCAGATCGAGTTCGTCCAGACCGACTCCGGGCACCTCGATCCGCAGATCGAAGCGATCCATCAGGGGTCCGGAGATCTTGCCCAGATAGTCCTGGCCGCATCCGGGAACCCGCGCGCAGGCGCGCGCCGGGTCGGCAAGATAGCCGCATCGGCACGGATTGGCGGCGGCGATGAGCAGAAAGCGGCAGGGATAGCGGATATGGGCGTTCGCGCGGGCGACGACGACCTCTCCGGTTTCGATCGGCTGGCGCAGCGTGTCGAGCACTTGCCGTGAGAATTCCGGAAACTCGTCCATGAACAGGACGCCGTTATGCGCGAGGCTGATCTCGCCGGGTTTCGCGCCACGCCCGCCGCCAACGATTGCAGCCATCGACGCAGTGTGGTGCGGGTCGCGAAATGGCGCATGGCGCGGGATGCCGCCTTCTTCCAGCAGACCGGCAACGGAGTGGATCATCGAGGTCTCAAGCGCCTCGGGCGGGCTGAGCGGTGGAAGCAGGCCGGGCAATCGTGCCGCGAGCATGGATTTTCCAGCGCCGGGCGGGCCGACCATCAGCATGTGATGGCGCCCTGCAGCGGCGATCTCGAGCGCGCGCTTGGCACGTTCCTGGCCACGTATGTCACGCATATCGCCGCGATGCCTGGGTGGTGAGACCTGCCCGGGTGTGGCGCGGGACAGCTGGGTGCGGTCGGCGAGATGGTCGATCACCTGGCGCAGATGCGACGCTGCGAAAACCGGGACGCTCGCCACCCAGGCCGCTTCCGCACCGCAGCTTGCCGGGCAGATCAGCGTTCGGTCATCCTCGGCAGAGGTCATCGCCGCAGGCAATGCGCCCACCACCTGCACAAGCCGTCCGTCAAGCGCGAGTTCGCCCAGCGACACCAGTTGGGCCAGCGATTCGGCGGGGATCACGTCGAGGGCCGCCAGCACTGCGAGCGCGATCGGCAGATCGAAATGCGAGCCCTCCTTCGGCAGATCGGCTGGGGACAGGTTCACAGTGATCTTTTTCGAAGGGATGGCGATCGAGAGGGCATTGAACGCGGCGCGCATCCGTTCTCGCGCCTCGGAGACAGCCTTGTCGGGCAGCCCCACAATCGCGAAAGAGGGAAGCCCTGCGGCGACCGAGGCCTGCACCTCGACCAACCGGCCCTCGACCCCCTCGAACGCCACGGTGTAAGCGATCGCGACCATCTCGCTCCTCTCTTCTCGAAAGGCTGGTTAACGCGTCATGGATTAAGGAAGCGTAAACGGCGGCGGTCTGGCTTCCTTGCCGTTCAGCCTCGGGTCGCCTATTTCGGCCCTGTGGGATTGATGGAGGCGCCGATGCAGGGCAGCCGTATTCTTCTGGTGATCGGCGGCGGGATCGCGGCCTTTAAATCGCTGACGCTGATCCGCGATTTGCAGCGAGAGGGCTGCCGCGTGGTGCCGGTGCTGACCCGCGCGGCGGAGGAGTTCGTGACGCCGCTTTCCGTCGCCGCTCTGGCCGGGGAGGATGTGCATCGCGATCTGTTCGACCTCACGCGCGAGGCCGAGATGGGCCATATCCAGCTGTCGCGGGATGCCGATCTGGTGGTGGTTGCGCCCGCGACGGCGGATCTGATGGCGAAGATGGCCGGGGGTCATGCGGATGATCTGGCGTCGACGCTGCTGATGGCGACCGACAAGCGGGTGCTGATCGCGCCGGCGATGAATGTACGCATGTGGCTGCATCCGGCGACGCAGCGCAACCTGGCGACACTGAAACAGGACGGCGTGCTGGTGGTCGGCCCGGATGAGGGCGATATGGCCTGTGGCGAGTTCGGGCCGGGCCGCGCGGCGGAACCACAGGACATTGTGGCTGCGATCCGCGGGGCGCTCGGCCCCGCCCGGCCCGCGCCGTTGCGTCTGGGGCCGGAGGTCGCGGCGAAGCCGCTGAAAGGGCGGCATGTCGTGGTCACCTCGGGGCCGACGCGCGAGCCGATTGATCCGGTGCGCTATATCTCGAACCATTCTTCGGGTGCGCAGGGCAGCGCGATTGCGGCGGCGCTGCGGGATCTGGGCGCGCGGGTCAGTTTTGTGACCGGTCCGGCGCAGTTTGCCCCGCCCGAGGGCGTCGAGGTGATCCCGGTCCAGACCGCCGATGAGATGCAGGCGGCGGTCGAGGCGGCGCTGCCCGCCGATGCCGCGGTGATGGCGGCGGCGGTCGCGGACTGGAAGGTCGCCAATGCCGCCGACCGCAAGATGAAGAAGGGTCGCGACGGAATGCCGGTGCTGGAATTTGCCGAAAACCCGGACATTCTCGCCTGGGTCAGCCAGTTGGCCGAGCGCCGCCCACAGCTTGTCGTGGGCTTCGCGGCGGAAACCAACGACGTGATCGCCAACGCAACCGCCAAGCGGCAGCGCAAGCGCTGCGACTGGATCGTGGCGAATGATGTCTCGGCCGGGACCGGCACCTTCGGCGGTGAGGACAACACCGTGACGCTGATCTCGGCTGACGGTGCCGAGAGCTGGCCGCGCATGGGCAAGGATGCCGTCGCCCGCAAGCTGGCCGAGCGGATCGCGGAGGCGCTGTGATGCGGGCCTATCTGGACTGGAACGCGACCACGCCGCTGCGGGCCGAGGCCAGGGCCGCGATGGTCGAGGCGATGGAGATCGGGGGCAATCCCTCCTCGGTTCATACCGAGGGCCGGGCGGCGAAGATGGCGATGGAGCGGGCGCGGGAACAGCTTGCCGTGGCGCTCGGGGCCGAAGGGGCGGATGTGATCTTCACCTCCGGCACGACCGAGGCCGCGGCGATGGTGCTGGCCGGCAAGGGGGTTTCCTGCGCGCCGGTCGAACATAGCGCGATCAAGGCGTGGTGCGCGCCTGAACTGGCCGTCGATGAGAACGGCATCGTGACCGTGCCGGACCCCGCGCGGGCGACGCTTCAGATCGCCAATAACGAAACCGGCGTGATGCAGGCCCTGCCCGACGGGTTGGCCTCGTCGGATCTCACGCAGGCTTTCGGCAAGGTGCCGATGGCTTTCAACTGGCTGGGCATCACAGCAGGCTTCGTCAGCGCGCACAAGCTGGGCGGACCGAAGGGCATCGGCGCGCTGATCGTGAAGAAGGGCACCGAGGTCGAGGGTGTCATTCGCGGCGGCGGTCAGGAACAGGGCCGCAGGGGCGGGACCGAAAACCTGATCGGCATTCTGGGATTCGCGGCGGCGGCCACGGCGGCGCAGAAGGATCTGGAAGCCGGTCTGTGGGACGAGGTCGCCGCGCGCCGCGATGCGCTGGAAGCGCGGCTCTTGGATGCCGCGCCGGATGCGGTGGTTGCCGGTAAGAACAGCCCACGCTTGCCGAACACCACCTGCCTTCTTACATCGGGGTGGAAGGGTGAGACACAGGTCATGCAGATGGACCTGGCGGGGTTCGCCATCTCGGCGGGCTCTGCCTGTTCGTCGGGAAAGGTGCGGGCCAGCGGCACGCTTCAGGCAATGGGTTTTGATGATATCGTCGCGCAATCGGCGATCCGTGTTTCCATAAGCCCGGCTTTGGGCGACGATCAGGTGAACCGATTTGCGGATGCATGGGAATCCGCGTATGGACGCTGGCGCGACAGGAACGGCTAGAGACATCTCTGGCCCGAGGAAGGACAAAGGATGAACGACATCACCGATCTTGAGGTGCGCGAGGGCGTCGACCGCGAAACGGTCGAGACCGTCGCCAATATGGGCAGCTATAAATATGGCTGGGACACAGAGATCGAGATGGACTATGCCCCCAAAGGGCTGTCCGAGGACATCGTCCGCCTGATCTCGGAAAAGAACGAAGAACCGGAATGGATGACGGAATGGCGGCTGAATGCCTATCGCCGCTGGGTCACCATGACCGAGCCGAGCTGGGCGATGGTGAACTATCCGGATATCGACTTTCAGGACCAGTATTACTACGCCCGCCCCAAGTCGATGGAGGTCAAGCCGAAATCGCTGGACGAGGTCGATCCGAAACTGCTTGCGACCTATGAGAAACTGGGCATCCCGCTGAAGGAACAGATGATCCTTGCCGGGGTAGAGGGCGCGGAAGATGCCGCCCCTGCCGACAGCCGTCGCGTTGCCGTGGATGCGGTGTTCGACAGCGTCAGCGTCGGGACCACCTTCAAGGATGAGCTGGCCAAGGCCGGAGTGATCTTCTGCTCGATCTCCGAGGCGATCCGCGAGCATCCCGAGCTGGTGCAGAAATATCTGGGCAGTGTCGTGCCGCCGAGCGATAATTTCTATGCGACGCTGAACAGCGCCGTGTTCTCGGATGGCAGCTTCGTCTATATCCCGCCGGGCGTGACCTGCCCGATGGAGCTGTCCACCTATTTCCGCATCAATGCAGAGAATACCGGCCAGTTCGAGCGGACACTTATCATTGCCGACAAAGGCTCTTACGTCAGCTATCTCGAAGGCTGCACGGCGCCGAAACGTGATACCGCTCAGCTTCATGCCGCCGTGGTGGAGATCGTGGTCCTGGAAGATGCCGAGGTGAAATACTCGACCGTCCAGAACTGGTTCCCCGGCGATGAAGAGGGCAATGGCGGCATCTACAACTTTGTCACCAAGCGCGCCGATTGCCGCGAGGCCCGCGCCAAGGTGATGTGGACGCAGGTGGAAACCGGCAGCGCCGTGACCTGGAAATACCCGTCCTGCGTGCTGCGCGGCGATGACAGCCAGGGCGAGTTCTACTCCATCGCGATCACCAACAATCACCAGCAGGCCGATACCGGGACCAAGATGATCCATCTGGGCAAGAATACCCGCTCGCGGATCGTGTCGAAGGGGATCTCGGCCGGCAAGGCGCAGAATACCTATCGCGGGCTGGTCTCGATGCATCCAAAGGCGACGAACAGCCGCAACTATACCCAGTGCGACTCGCTGCTGATCGGGGATAAATGCGGGGCACATACCGTGCCCTATATCGAGGTCAAGAACAGCTCGTCTCGGGTCGAACACGAGGCGACCACATCCAAGGTCGACGACGACCAGATGTTCTATTGCCGCCAGCGTGGCATGGACGAGGAAGAGGCCGTCGCGCTGATCGTCAACGGTTTCGCCAAGGAAGTGCTCCAGGCCTTGCCGATGGAGTTCGCCATGGAGGCGCAGTCTCTGGTGGCGATTTCTCTGGAAGGCTCGGTTGGGTAAGTTCCGCGGGGTTTCACCGATGACGAAGAAGCAACTCTTCACCTCGGTGAAGAATGAGGCTCCCTTCCTTTTGGAGTGGATTGCCTATCACCGCGCCATCGGGTTCGAGGAATTTTATGTTTGTTCGAACGATTCAGATGACGGGACGACTGAATTGCTGAACGCTCTGGATAAGGCCAGCGAGATCCGGCATTTTCACAATCACGTCCTGCCGGGTCAGTCGCCTCAGTTGGTGGCGGCTGAGCGGTTTCGCGACGCTGACTTGCCTGCCCAGGAAAGCGGTGACTGGGTGATCTGGCTCGATGCCGATGAGTTTCTGAATATTCATGTCGGCGAAGGCAAGCTTGACGATCTGATCGACTATCTCGGCGATAAAACGGGTATGCTCGTTCCGTGGCGCATTTTTGGTGATAGCGGGTCGGACGGCCTGCTAGAGCGATTTCTTTCTGAGACGTTTACCCGTAGTGCAGGCGATGATTTCCCTGAACAGGCGCAGGGACACTCGGAACAGGCTCAGATAAAGACCCTGTTCAGGATGGACGACTGCATCCAGGGATTCGGAACCAGCTCGCTTCATCGGCCCGTCATCAAACCCGGTGCGAAAGACATACTGCAACGTTTCACCAACGGAGCAGGTGGTCCGCTGGATGCCGGGTTCGGTCCGCACCGATTCTGGGCCTCAGGGGGCGACAAGGCGAGGACCAGTAAGGTTCCGCTGAGCGAAACCGACGGCAGCATCGCGCAGATCAATCACTATCTGGTGCGCACCCCGTCGATGTACAGGCTGAAGAAAAGACGTGGCCGTGGCTATGGGCGGATCGCTCAGGACGGTCGGAATGATCGCCACACGGCTGATTTCTATAATCTCATGAACCGGAACGAACGCGAAGATCGATCGATTTTGCGGCATCTTCCGGCGGTTGACCGGGAAATCTCACGCCTCCTTTCGATCAAGGACGTCAGCGACGCGCATGAACATGGCATCCGGCAGACCAGAGCCGCGTTGAACGCCCTGTCGGAAGAGAAAGAAAATGTGATCGAAACTAACCCGGCGGCCAAAGCTGCCGAACCCGTGCCATTTGAGCTGACCTTGCCCCCGCAGGAGGCGGCTATGCTGCGATCCTCACTGAAAGAGGGAGGGATCGTTCTTGAATATGGCAGTGGAGGCTCGACATTCGAGGCGCTGGGGGCGGGTGCTTCGAAGGTCTTCTCGGTTGAAAGCGACGCAGAGTGGGCAAAGCGGATCGACGAAAGCCTTGCGGCACAGTTCGAGAAAGATCGTTTCCGGGTGATCCATGCCGATATCGGTCCGACCAAGGAATGGGGCAAGCCTGCTAACAGGAAATCCTTCCTGAAGTACCATCTCTATGCGCATGGCGTCTGGGATCTGGAGGATTTCAGGGAACCTGATCTTATCCTGATAGACGGCCGGTTCCGTGCCTCTTGCTTCGCGACCGCCGCGATGCGTCTTACGCGGCCTGCGAAGGTGCTTTTCGATGACTATGCTAACCGAAACCACTATCACTGGGTGGAGAAGATCTGCCCTGTTGCCGAAATGGCTGGACGTATGGCGGTGTTTCACCTCGAACCCACCGAAATCCCGAGGACGCTGATGACTCAGGTGTCCGGGTCCTATGTCGATAGCCGCTGAACATGAGAATGGGTGAACTATGCTGAAAATCAACAATCTGCACGCCAAGCTTGAAGAAGAGGACAAGCAGATCCTGAAAGGGGTCTCGCTGGAGGTTCCTCTGGGTGAGGTGCATGCGATCATGGGGCCGAACGGGTCGGGAAAATCGACGACCTCTTATGTGCTCTCAGGCCGCGACGGCTATGAGGTCACCGAAGGCAGCGCCACGCTGAACGGCGACGATCTGCTGGAGATGGAGCCGGAAGAGCGGGCCGCGGCCGGGCTGTTTCTGGCGTTTCAATATCCGGTCGAAATACCGGGTGTGGGCAACATGACCTTTCTACGCACGGCCGCGAATGCGCAGCGCAAGGCGCGCGGCCAAGACGAGCTGTCGGCGGGCGATTTCCTCAAGCTGATCCGCGAGAAGGCCAAAGCGTTGAATATCGACGCCGAGATGCTGAAGCGTCCGGTCAATGTCGGCTTCTCGGGCGGTGAGAAGAAGCGGAACGAGATCCTTCAGATGGCCGTGCTCGAGCCGAAGATGTGCATCCTCGACGAAACCGACTCGGGTCTGGACGTGGATGCTATGCGACTGGTGGCGGATGGGGTGAATGCGCTTCGCTCGCCTGATCGCGGCTTCCTCGTCATCACCCATTATCAGCGCCTGCTGAACCATATCCAGCCGGATGTCGTCCACATCATGTCGGACGGCAAGATCGTCAAGACAGGCGGTCCGGAACTGGCGCTCGAGGTCGAAGAGAACGGCTATGCCGATATCCTCTCGGAGGTCGCCTGATGTCCGAGACCGCAGTCAAGACACGGCAGGTGACGCCGGATGTCGCGGGCGATGACCACGACCCGGCGCTGTCGGCGCGGCTCGATGCGCTGGATCTGCCGGAGGGCGGGTTTACTGCTGCGGCCCGGAAGGACGCGCTGATCCGCCTGCGCGAGATGGGCTTGCCCAAACCGCGTGACGAGTATTGGCGCTATACCAACCCGGCGAAGTTCAACGCACCGGTCCCGGACCTGCTGCCTATCGCTGGCAAGGGGCCGGACGGACCGCTTTTCGAGGATCTCGACCGGCTGAAGCTTGTCTTCGTGGATGGCGCTTTCGACGCGGCTGAATCGGATGATCTTGCGCTTGAAGGTGTCGAGATCGAAACATTGGCGGAGGCTGACAAGGGCGGCGATCACTGGGCCGGCGATCTGTATGGCCAGCTCGAAGCCGCCTCGCAGAAGCGGGTTTCGCGACCGATGGGGGCGCTGAACACGGCGGTGGCACGGGATGGTGCGCTGATCCGCGTGACGGGTTCCCCGGCGCGTCCTGTGCACATCATCCATCGCCGCAGCGATGAAAGCGCCGATGTCTATTACCATCACGTCATCAGCCTTGAGCCGGATGCCGAATTCACCCTGCTGGAAACCGGAATGACCGGGGCGCGGTCGAATTTCGTGGTCGAGGTTGATCTGGCGGAGAGGGCGAAGTTCCACCACATCACCGCAAAGCGCGCAGGCCATGAAAAGCTCGGCTGGGGCGGGGTTTTTGCTCGCGTCGCCGCCGAGGCTCAGTTCAAAAGCTTCACGCTCTCGGTCAACGGCACGCTGATGCGTCATGAGTCGGTGATCGACATTGTCGGCGACGATGCGGTGGCCCATGTCGCGGCGGCGGTGCTCGGCGATGCGGATCGCGGTGATTTCCACCATGACGACACCGTGTTCATCACCCACGCCGCCGAGCGTTGCGAAAGCCGTCAGGTGTTCAAGAAAGTGCTCAAGAACGGTGCCAAGGGCATTTTTCAGGGCAAGATCCTTGTCCAGCCAGGGGCGCAGAAAACCGATGGCTACCAGATCAGCCAGGCGCTGCTTTTGGACGAGGACAGCCAGTTCCTCGGCAAGCCGGAGCTTGAGATCTACGCCGATGACGTGCAATGCAGCCACGGCTCGACCACCGGCGCCATCGACGAGACCGCGTTGTTCTATCTGCGCTCTCGCGGCGTGCCGAAGGATCGCGCGATCGTGCTGATGGTGCTGTCCTTCCTCGCCGATGCGCTGGAAGAAGTCGAGGATGAGACCCTGCGCGAGCAGATCAGCGACCGTCTGGACGCATGGCTGACGCGGCACGCCTGAACGCCGGCATCGTTCCGCGTGTCCTCGCCAGCTGGCAGCGGCCGGGACAGGTGGTTCGTGCTCTGCATCCGATGACGGAGGGTGCCATGCTGGCGATCCTCATGGGCGCCATGCTGGTGTTCCTGATCGCTCAGGCGCCGGGACATGCGCGCTACGCGGCGATGGACCCGTCGATCCCGCTCGGCGGGCGCATCGCCGGCGCGATCATGGCGCTGTTCTTCCTGATGCCGCTGGCGGCCTATGCGGTCGCAGCAATCGTCAGTGTGATCTCGCGGATCGGTCGCCGGCGCATCGCCCCCGAGGCCTCCCGGCTGGCGCTGTTCTGGGCCTTGCTGGCCGTGTCACCGGCGATGCTGCTGTCGGGACTGATCGAGGGTTTCATCGGCCCCGGAGCGGCGCTGACCGTGCTGCGCGCGATATCCGGGCTGGGTTTTCTGTTCATCTGGGGCGCTGGCCTCGTATCTCTGGCGGAGCGGATATGACGCGACAGGATCTGGTCACGCTGGCCCGCAACACGCTGCAACAGCCGGATCTGGCGCTGCGGCAGCTGCAATCGCTCGATCTGCCGATGCCGGTGCGCTGGACCGGCGTCTTGCTGGTCGGCGCGCTGTCGTCGCTGATCTCTGCTCTGATGGCGCAGATGTTTCCGCCTACCGGAGCGGATGCGGGAATCAGCTATCTGACACAGCGCCCGCTGCTTTTCGCCGGCATTCAGGTCTTTGGGATGGTCGTTACGGCCTGGCTGGTTGCCACCGTCGGACGCGCCTTTGGCGGTCGCGGCGACTTCCCGGATTCTCTGCTGGTTGTCACCTGGATCGACTTTCTGCTGGTGCTGATGCACGCGATGCAGGTCGTTGTGTTGCTGGTGTCGCCTTTGCTGGCAAGTGCGCTCGCGCTTGCAATCATCGTGGTGATGGTCTGGATGACGGTTCAGATGGTCAAGGCGCTGCATGGGTTTCAGAGCGCCGCGATGGTTTTCATTGGTGTTATCGGCACCGGGCTCATGGCGACCATCTTCCTCTCCGTGCTGGCCAATATTCTTGGCCTGCTGCCCGAAATTCCCGTTGAGGTGTCGCAATGAGCTTCGATGTCGCGGCCGTTCGCGCCGATTTCCCGATCCTCGCGCGTGAGGTGAACGACCGGCCGCTGGTCTATCTGGACAACGGTGCATCGGCGCAGAAGCCGAGACAGGTGATCGACGCCATCACCCGCGCCTATGAGGGCGAATACGCCAATGTGCATCGCGGGCTGCACTACCTCTCCAACCTGGCCACCGACCGCTACGAGGCGGTGCGCGGCATCATTGCGCGGTTCCTGCACGCGAAAAACGAGGAAGAGGTGATTTTTACCTCCGGCTCGACCGAGGCGATCAATCTGGTCGCCTATGGTTGGGCTGCGCCGCGCTTGCAGGCAGGCGACGAAATCGTGCTTTCGGTGCTGGAACACCACGCCAATATCGTGCCGTGGCATTTCCTGCGCGAGCGTCAGGGCGTGGTGCTGAAATGGGTCGAGCCCGAGCCGGATGGCTCGCTGCCGCCGGAAAAGATTCTGGAAGCGGTCGGACCTAAGACCAGGCTGATCGCCGTGACCCATATGTCGAATGTGACCGGAACCGTGGTCGATGTCGGTGCCATCGCGAAGCGCACCGAGGTGCCGGTTCTGGTCGATGGCAGCCAGGCCGCGGTGCATATGCCAGTCGATGTCGACGCGCTCGGCGTCGATTTCTACTGCATCACCGGTCACAAGCTTTATGGCCCCTCGGGGTCGGGCGCCATCTGGATCCGCGCCGCGCGTCAGGCTGAAATGCGGCCTTTCCTCGGCGGTGGCGATATGATCCGCACCGTGTCGCGCGACAGCGTCGATTATGCGGATCCGCCTCTGCGCTTCGAGGCGGGGACGCCGGGGATCGTGAACCAGATCGGGCTCGGCGCCGCTCTGGATTACATGATGCAACTCGGGATGGAGAACATCGCCGCCCATGAGCGGACCTTGCGCGATCATGCCCGGACCCGCCTGCGTGAGCTAAACTGGCTGAGCATCCAAGGTGACGCGCCCGACAAGGGGGCGATCTTTTCCATGACGATGGACGGGGCGCATGCGCATGATATCTCCACCATCCTCGACAAGCGCGGCATCGCGGTGCGCGCAGGCAGTCACTGCGCCATGCCGCTGATGGATTTCTTCGGCGTTTCGGCCAGCGCCCGGGCGAGCTTCGGCATGTATAACACGCTGGACGAGGTCGACGCGCTGATCGACGGCCTGCAATTCTGCCGCGAGCTTTTTGCATGATCCCCTGTTTCCGCGCGTTGCCCATTGCGGCGGCGCGTGATTGCGGCTAATCACTGCGCCCAAGGCACCCGTAGCTCAGCTGGATAGAGCGCTGCCCTCCGAAGGCAGAGGCCAGAGGTTCGAATCCTCTCGGGTGCGCCATTTCAGAACAGAACTATGAACGCCGAACGCCGCCGTTTCTACGCTAGAAGCGGCGACCAGCGTTCGCAGCAGTTCCGACTTCGATCCCATGATGCGAACCTCGTCGTCGGCGACCTCGACGCGCTGCGCCAGAGCGCGCAGATGGTCGCGTCGGTAGCCGCCATCGTCGAGTCGAATCCGCTCACGAGCCTTGCGGGCGAAGCCCTTGAGCATATCGGGGCTGACGACCTGATTGCCTGAACTGTCGAGGGCGAGCTGTGTGCGCTCGGCGTCGGCGGCGGCCTGATCCCGCAACGCCTTTAGGCTCACCATGCGTTCTTTCGCCATGGCGTCGTCCTTGTCCACCATGCCGGCTTCGATGGCGTCAAAGAGACGGCCGAGCCGCTGGTCGGCTTCCGCGATTCGCCTGTGAAGCTCGGCAAGATGCTCGCGGCGTCGCTCGGTGCGCTCCTGTCGCCGGTCAATGACGCTGGCGAGGACAGTTTCCAGTCGCTTGGGCTGGAGCAGCCGATCCCCGATATGATCGGCGACAAGATGATCCAGCTTGTCCATCGGGATCGTGCGGCCCTTGCAGCCGGTCTTGCCCTGCCGCGCCTTGGTCGAGCAGGTGTAATAGCGGTATGTCGCTCCCGTGCTGCCTTGGCCGGTGCGCAACGTCATCGCACCTCCGCACTTGGCGCAGAAGCAAATGCCTGTCAGCAGCGTGGGGCCGCTGGAGACACGCGCAGGCGTCACCATAGGATTGCGGGATTTGAGGCGGGCTTGCACCGCATCGTAAATCTCGCGCTCGATCAGGGGCGGCACCGCCATGATGGCGACCTCGCTCTCCGGCTTTTTCTCCCGGTTTTTATGCGAGCGTGTGTTGAACCTATGCTCGCCGATATAGGTGGTCCGGGTCAGGATGGCGTGGATTTGCGCCAGGCCCCATTTGCCACCATCACGGGTGAAGAAGCCGCGCTCGTTGAGATAAGTGGCAATAGCCTTGACGCCCATTGCGCCGGACGTGCCGTCACCTTCGAGATAGAGCCGATAGATCAGCCGCACGGTGTCGGCGTGTAGTGGGTCGATCTCCAGCTTTTTCTTGGTCTTCGATCCACGCTGCTCGGCCGCGACGATGCGGTAGCCGATGGGCGGCCGTGCGCCGTTCCAGAACCCTTGCCGGGCGTTCTCGTTCATGGCGCGCAGGACGTGCTTGGCGTTCTCCTTGGACTGATACTCGTCGAATAGCGCCATGATCTGCCGCATCATCTGGTGCATGGGGTCATCCCCCATTTCCTGCGTGATCGACACCAGCTTGACGCCGTTCTTCGCCAGCTTGCGAACGTAGAACTCCATCTCGAAGTGATCGCGGAAGAACCGGCTGAACGAATGGACCACGACAATATCGAAAGGCGCGGGCTTGGACGTGCCAGCCTCGATCATGCGCTGGAACTCGGGGCGCTTGTCATTGGTGGCGGTTGCACCCGGTTCAACATAAGTCTCAACGAGCTGGTAGCCGCGTTGCTCGCAATAGGCTTCACCCTGCCGCTTCTGGTCGGGAATGGAAATGTCATGCTCGGCCTGCCGGGCAGTTGAGACGCGCAGGTAAAGCGCGGCGCGGGCGGTAACGGTTGGGCTGTGCATGTTCATGGCCGGTCTCCCATAGCCTTCTTCGCCTTGGAGCGGTCGATCAGGGGCAGCGCCAGCTCCACGCGGTCATGGACCACCTTGGGCGCGAGCTTGCGGCCGTGGCCCGGCTCAAGCCGCACAAGGCCGTAGCTCTCCATCGTTTTGAGGGTGCGTGACAGATTGGAACCGGCCCGGCCGGTGATTTCCGCCAGTTCTTCCAGCGATGCCGGGGCTTTCTCGGCGATGACGCGAAGCAACTCGCGGTTCCCTGCCGACAGCACCTTGGCGAAGGATTCGGTCGAGGTGAACCACACCTTCGGATCGCCGGGCCCGGGCTTTTCCTCGCCCTTGGCAATCCGCATGGTGCGGGCCTTCATTTCTTCGTAGTCGGCAATCCCGACTTTCAATGTAGTCATAGGGCACCTCGCTCCTTCAACAACGAGTCCACCGCCTGCCAGAAGTCGGCCAGCAGCGTGGCCGCATCCTCGTAGGCGTAAGGCTTCACGGTCTGGAGGCGGTGCCGATGGTCCATCGGTTCGCCACGTCTGCCTCGGCCGACCGGATGGGCATTGTCGAAGCCGACCAGCCGTTCGCCCGAAGGCCCGTGAAGCGTGAGCGAGTAATCGAGACCATGCGGCTTTTCCGGCGAGGCCGGAACGCGGGTGACGACAAACTTCACCCAATGGCCGCCTTCGGGATCGACAAAGAGCACTTGGCCATCAAGGTCTAGAAGCGTGTCGAGGCCCGGATCACGATGCCCGCTCACGCCTTTTTCCTATCAGTTTGTGATAGGAATTGCAAGCTATCATCCGGCTTTCTCGGGCTCAAGAGTTCGTCGAACACATCGCCGAACCAACGCTCGAACACGTTAATCTCGGCCTCGGTGACAGGAATATCCTCCGGCCAATCATCGGTGACGCGCATCCTCCGCCCATTCGGTGCAAGCAGCGGCGCGTCTCCGGCTCGCGCCCGGCCGTCCGGCGCTGAATCGGCGGCGTAATCGAAAAGATCGTCGGGAAGTGGCTCGGGGATTGACTTTCGCGGTCGCCCTTTGCGGGCGCGGCGGCGCTCTGCGCACATGGGATCCTCCTTGGTTCGGTGGATTCCGGGCGCTCAAGGCCCCGGAATTAAGCGCACCATGGAGAGCAGTCGGCGGCCTGTAGCGTGCCGCATTTGCGCCTGTGCGCTGGCGGCACCCCACGGGTCAGACCTAGGGCGAGTTTGGGATGGCATTCTGCCGTCTGGTATCGCCGCTGGATCGCGAATACCTGTCGTTGAGTCCAGCGCGTCGAAGACGGTATTGAGGCACGACTCCAGGCCTACAGAAGCCGACGCAGGCCGTCGTTTAGATCAGCTTGGCTTTCGATCTGCTTGTCCGGCCTTAGGGGTACGTCCACGGATTGGCTGTCGCAGCGTCATAGAAAGCAACTTCGAGCGGAAACCTCTCGTGACGCATGGACGCCAAGGTGTTAGCCTTGGCAATAATCTGTTGATTGCCTGGTGATCCGGGGTCGCCGAACAGACTAACGTAGAGCTTTTTGAACTTACCAGTTCCGAACCGCCGCAAGATATGGTCGTCATTCTCGGCCAGTGAATGCCCAAGGACAAAAAAGCAGTGCCGCCCCTGCTGCGCGTTCGCAGTTAGCTGCTTGAACCCTTGGTAGAGATAGGCGTTGTGCCGGATCTTTGCCTTTTTCTGCGCACTTGACCCCTCGGTGACAAACAGCGGGTACTTGTTGTCATTGATCGCGCGCCGCGCCTGATCAATCAGGCGATCGTTCGTCCTGACCCATGTGAACTTCTGTAGCTCCGTCCCAGCATCGAAGAGATGCAACGCTCCATGAAGGAAATGAACCCTGGCGCTATGGGCCGCGACCTCACCCTGCCAGACGACGTAGTCGGCCATGGGATCGTCTTCATCATTCCCAAAGCCGTCGTTTGTGGCAAGGTCGATGGCCTCGGTGAACGGATTATCCTCATGCATGAGGGTCCAATACAAAAGAAGATCGTAGTTCAGGGTGAAAACTTGACCGTCGTTTTCCCGTCCTAGGAACAGGCTGAGAAATCTCCGACAGGCCCAAAACTTGTCGTGAGGAATATCGCCAGGAACGTCCGGGTGGTTTCCTGCGATGGCGGTTAGAAGTATTTCCTTCAAAGCGTTGGCATCGGCCAGCATCTTGGCGGCTGCATCGGCATGCCCAGGTGTATATATGCCCGCGAGAAGCGCTCCGGCTTCAAGGTTTTTGATGGCGATCTCGAAATCTTGTGTTCCGAGAACTTCGAAAACTTTCACCAGCTCTGGGTTGTTGGAAAAATCAGCCGCGCTGAAGAGCGATCCGTAATGGAAGATATCAGGGCAGCAAGCGATGCTAAACCCGTTTCCAATCAATAGATGGCGCTTCGAGAATCGTCTGGAGTCGGCGATAGCCTCGGAAAAATTCACTAGATCGACCATATAAGCTCCCCCGGCGCTCCTCGAAGCCCGATCCTACTCCGAGTTGTGGCATGCAAGATTATTGATGTCGATCGTGGCGTTGCAGACGTCGTCATTGATTAGCGGATACGGGCAATTTCGGCGCGAAGCTGCCCGTCCGCATCCGCACTACTCGGGTCGGAAATCCGGATGGCTTTCGAACGGCCGGTTTGGGCTATTTACAAACCATGCTGTACGAGCGGAATAGAGTGCGAACCGGTCAGACCTAACTTGCGGCTCGCCGTGCCTTGGCGAAGCCGCGATCCGTGGCGATGAACCGCTCCAGCATGGGCACGATGAGCCTGACGGGATCGGCGACGGGCTGGCCGCTCTCGCGGGCCAGCACCTCGGCATAGGCGACCAGGTCGCGGTGAAGCGGCGCGGGCAGCTCCATCGTCACCTTCACGGGCTTGTCGTCGGGCAGCGGGCCGAGTTTCAGCTTGGTCATGGTCAACCTCCTGCCGGCTCGAACACAAGGTCGCGGGTGACGATGATCGTGACCGGGAAGCCGGGGCGAATGGTGAGCGTCGGCGCAACCTGCAACTGGCGCTGGACGATCTGCTGGCCCGCCTGATTGACGGTATCCTGCGCGCCGTCGCGGATCGCCCGGATCAGCCGGTCCTCGTCGCTCGTCGCCAGCTCCGTGCCGACTGCGAGCAGCGTGGATAGCCCTGCGGCCTTCATCAGATCCCACCAATGATAATCGACGCCATCCTCAAGCCCGGCATAGCCGCTCGCATCCGCGCCCGGCAGGCGCTCCAGAACGATGGAGCGGCCGCCCGGCAGGATCAGGCGATTCCAGACCAGCAACACGCGGCGCTGGCCGAACGTCACGCCATCGTCGTATTGGCCGATGATGCGGGTGCCCTGCGGGATCAGAAGCAGCGAGCCGGTCGGGCTGTCATAGACGTTCTCCGTCACCTGTGCGGTGATCTGGCCGGGCAGATCGGAACGGATGCCGGTTATCAACGCGGCGGGGATCACGGCCCCGGCCTGAAGAATATAGGGCGATGCCGGCGGCCCGACGCGATCCGGGGCGACGGTCTGCCGGTCCACGGGTCCATTGAGGAAAGCCGCGTGCCGGTCCTGCGTCGCAGGCTGCCCGCCGAGGCCAAGACCGGCAAGGCCGGGCATGGCCGTCCCTGCCGGCGCTCCCGTGCGCGGGCCGGACTGGAAAAACACATTGCTCAAGCGCGCGGCTTCTTCCTCGGCCCTGCGGCGTTCTTCTTCGGGATCGACGGCGGGCGTCGGCATGACAGGGGGCGTGACCGGCTGTCCCCTTGTCTGCGCGTCGAGGATCGGACGGCCGAGATCGCCGGGCAGCGCCGGCCCCAAGACAGGGCCGGTATAGTCGCGCGGCAGGCCGGACAAGCCGTCCGCCGTGGGTCGGTTATCGGTCGAATAGAGTTCTTCGCCTCCCGGCCCCGCATCGCGGGTCTGGAGCGCGTAAATCAGCGCGCCGCCGATGCCGAGAAGCGCAACCGCGCCGACGCCTGCCAGCATCTTGCGGGACAGGCGGGTGACGCGAGGCGCTTCAGCGCGCAGGCGCATAGGGGCGGCGGTATCGGTATCGCTCATGAGGACGATCCTCCCGTGGTCGTGCTGGCTGGCTCTGCTGCGGCCTGCGTCGGGTTGGCGCGGACGATCCTGACGACCTGCTGACGATTGCCGCTGCCAAGGCGCAGCTCGGCCGCGCCGAACAGGCGATCCACGATCAGGATGTTCTGATGGATTCGGCTGTTGACGATCTGCGGCTCGCCATTGGAGCCGAGCACGAAGATCGGCGGCATCTCGCCCTGCACGATCCCCGCCGGGAAGACGACATAGACGCGCCGGCCATCGTCGAAGACGGAAATCGGCCGCCATGGCGGGCTGTCGCCCTGCACTTGCATGGCGTAGCGATAGTTCCGCGCCGCCTCGGCCGGGATCACGGGTGCGGCCGGGACCATCTGACGCTGGCCGGCCGGCGGTGCGGGATAGGCCCATGCCACGGCCGGCATGTAGAGCGATTCCCGCGCGCGCAGCTCGAGCATGTAAGTGCGCCGGTCGGTGGTGACGACAAGGTTGGTGGAAATGTCCGGGCGCGTCGGTTTGACAAGGATATAGACACGGCGGTTTGCACCGCTGCCGCTCTCGGTGTCGCCGATGATCCAGCGGGCGGTGTCGCCCGCCGCAATCGGCCCCGCGCCTGTCAGGCTCTCGCCCGGCTCCAGCGCGATCGTCGTGATCTGCCCAACTGCGGCATAGACCTGATAGAGCGCACCTTCCGACCACGGATAAATCTGGATGGCGTTGTAGTAGCCTTCCCGGCGCGGCTCGATGCGGGCGGCGGCGTTGGCGTTCTCGACGCGGCCGGTCGGCGTGCCTGCGGCGGTGCCGCCGCGCGCCACGGTCCATGCCGGGGGCACATGCAGCGGCCGGGGCGTGTTGTCGGTTGCCGCCGCCTGCACGGTCGGCAGCGGCGGCACGCTGGCGTCGTAGCTGAATTGCGGCGTCCGGTTGGTGGCGCAGCCTGCGAGCATGGTCGCCGAAAGCAGCACGGCCGCGATTGTCGGGGTGCGGGTGATCGTCCTCATTGGCTCATCTCCCGCGACCACGAAATCGCATTGACGTAGATTCCCAGCGGATTCGCGCGCAGGCGCTCGGCGTCGCGCGGCGGCTGGATGACGATGGTGAGAATGGCCGTCCATCGTTCCGTGGTGGAAAGCTGGCCGTTCTCGAAATGGCGTTCGGTCCACGCGACGCGGAAGCTGTTGGGAGATGCCCGGATAACGCTCGATACCTCGACGGCGATCTGCTGGCGGCCGACCTTGGTGAAAGGGTCATTGGCGCGGGCGTAATCGTTCAATGCCGCCGCGCCGCGATCCGTGGTCCACTCATAGGCGCGAAGCCAGTTCTGGCGGACAATGATCGCGTCGGCCGGGATCGCGCGGACCTGCTCGATGAAGCGGCCGAGATGGAAAGCAATCTGCGGATCGGTCGGGCGATAGTCGGCATTGGCGGGTGCGACGGTCTGCGCCTGACCGAGATTGTCCACCTGCACCACCCACGGCACCACGGTCCCGCGTGCGGACTGCCAGACCAGCGCCGAGGCAAAGCCGGCAGACAGGATCAGCGAGCCGAAGGCCATGAGCCGCCAGTTCCGCGCCTGCACGCGGGCCGAGCCGATGCGCTCGTCCCATGCCTGCGCGGCCCTCTGATAGGGCGTCTCGGGTTCCGGCGTCCTGCCGTAATGGGTTGCTGGTCGTTTGAAGATGCTCATGAGCGGTCACTTTCGGAAAGGTTGACGGAGGAACCGGAGCCGTGGCTGTCGCCGGAACGGACGGCATGGGCGGTCATGGTGGTGCCGTGGTTGAGGGCCTGCGAACGCTGCATCCGCTGCGCCCAAGCCGGAGGGCTGCTGGCCGGGCTGGATGGCGCGGCTGCGGGATCGGCGCTTGCGCCGCCGACCGTGCCCATGGTGGAGCTGCCGCCCGTCGCGCCGAAGCCGGCCTTTGCGCCAGCGGCGAAGCTGGACTTGACGCTTTCGCTTGCTTGGGATGTTGCGCTGGAGGCAGCGCGTTTGAGCGGCGAGATAGCGGCCGAGCCTGCGGCGCGTGCAACACCGCCAAGGCCGGAAGCAATGCCGGCCGCCCCGGTCTGGCCGAGCGAGCTGAGGCTATAGGCAGCGGTCGCCGCGCCCGCGGCCGTCGCGCCGCCGCGAACGGCCGCGGCTCCACCGGACAGGGCAGCAGCGCCGCCCTTCGCGGCAAGCATGGCCCCGCCACCGGCCGCCGCACCGCCCGCAAGCACCATGCCGCCAGCAGCGAGGCCGGTTCCCACGGCTGCGCCCGCGCCAAGTTGCGGCCCGCCGCTCACGATGCCGTTGGCGATTCCGGGGCCGAAGATGCCAAGGCCGAGCAGCGACAGGGCTGCCAGCACAGTCGCCATGGCGTCGTCGATGGTCGGGGTCGCCCCGCCGAAACCGGCCGTGAATTGCGAAAACAAGGTGCTGCCGATGCCGATGATGACGGCGAGCACCAAGACCTTGATGCCGGAGGACACCACGTTGCCCAAGACCTTTTCGGCCATGAAGGCGGTCTTGCCGAACAGGCCGAAGGGGATCAGCACGAAGCCGGCGAGCGTGGTCAGCTTGAACTCGATCAAGGTGACGAAAAGCTGGATGGCGAGGATGAAGAAAGCCAGCACGACCAGCGCCCATGCAAACAGCAGGCACGCGATCTGGATGAAGTTCTCGAAAAAGGCGATCCAGCCCATCAGGTCGGAAATGGAATCGAGCAGCGGGCGGCCGGCGTCGAGGCCGGTCTGTGCCACGCGGCCAGGTCGCATCAGGTCTTCGACGGAAAAGCCGGTGCCCGACGCCATGAGGCCGAGGCCGGCGAACGACTCGAAGACGATGCGAGCGAGGTTGTTCCAGTTGGAAATGATGTAGGCGAAGACGCCGATGAACAGCGTCTTCTTGACCAGCCGGGCGATGATGTCGTCGTCCGCGCCCCATGCCCAAAACAGCGCGGCGAGCGTCACGTCGATGACGATCAGCGTCGTGGCGATGAAGGCGACCTCGCCGCCGAGCAGGCCGAAACCGCTGTCGATGTAGGAGGTGAAGACCCCTAGAAACGAGTCGATGACGCCTGTGTTGCCCATGGTCAGCGCGCCTCGCTGCGGTCGCGGCCGAGGAAGCGGTCGCGGGATTCCGCCCACGCGGCGAGGCAGTCGGCGTCACTCGCCGCTGCCTCGCCGAGCTGCTGGCAACGGCGCAGGGTTTCGCGCAGGGGATCGGCCGGCGGCTGGATGGCCGGCGCTGGGGGTGGCGCGGAAGGTTCGTCCTTCCTCGCCATGTCGATTGCGGTCGCCGTGACGGCGATGGCGACGAACACCACGGCCCCGAGCCGGGCCAGCATCTTGCCGTCCATGGCGAGCCTCCCGGTCAGTTGTTGTTGTTGTTGTTGAACATCTGCGCGTTGCCCGGCTGGTAGCCGGTGCCGGGCGTGAGGAAGCGACGGCGCTGCTCGCGGCCTTGTTCGGCGGCGGTCGCGCGCTCGGCCTCGGTCAGCGCGTCAGCGCGGCCATTTGCCGAGATGACCGCGATCAGATCGGAAAGCTGCTGCGACTGGAGGGCAAGGAGCTGATTGCCCGCCTGCGTGGCTTGCAGCGCGCCGGTCGCGCCTTGGCTCTGGCCGACCAGCGCGGCCATCTCGGCGCGGTTGCTGTCGATATTGCCGACGACGCCTGCCTGCACGCGCATGGCGTCCTGCAAGCCGCCAACCGTATTTTCCCAACGGCCGCGCGCGTCGGCGACAAGCTGGGCGTCGGTCGCGGACAGCGAGACATTGCCGTATTGGCTCTGGAACGCTTGGTCGATCTGGCCGACCTCGAACGCGAGATTTTGGGCCTGCCCGAGAAGCTGCTGCGTGCGCTGGACGTTCTGCTGGAGCTGCTGGAGCGAGCTATACGGCAGGCTCGCAAGGTTGCGGGCCTGATTAATGAGCATCTGCGCCTCGTTCTGGAGGCTGGTGATCTGGTTATTGATCTGCTCCAGCGTGCGCGCTGCCGTAAGCACGTTCTGCGCGTAGTTGCTCGGGTCATAGACGATGCGGCCGAAGCCGAATTGCGCATGGGCCGGGCTTGCCAGCATGGGCGAAAGCGCGGTCGCGCCGGCGAGCGCCAGCGCGAGGGCGGAGGCCCCGACGATCTTGGTATAGGTCATGGAAGAATCTCCTGCGTGGGGTGGCTATCGAGCCGGGCCGGCGCGGCGGATTCCGGCCGGTCGGCAAGATTGGTGAGGTTCGGGATCAACTCGGCCGCCCAATCGACGCCGCGCTCGCGTAGCCATGCGGCAAGGAAGCCGTCGCGGCCGTGTTCGGCGACGATCTGCGCAATGAGCGTCTGGTCGGATTTGGCGGATGCGGCGCAGAGCGCGAGGCCGACTTCGGACAGGCCCAGCTCGAACAGCCGGTTGCCGCGCCGCGACTGGCAGTAGTAATCCCGCTTGGGCGTCGCCCGCGCGAGGATTTCGATCTGGCGGTCATTGAGGCCGAAGCGGCGGTAGATGGCCGTGATCTGCGGCTCGATGGCCCGCTCGTTGGGCAGCAAGAGGCGCGTCGGGCAGCTCTCGATGATGGCAGGCGCGATATTGCTGCCGTCAATGTCGGACAGGCTTTGTGTGGCGAAGATGACGCTGGCGTTCTTCTTGCGCAGCGTTTTCAGCCATTCGCGGAGCTGGCCGGCGAACCCCTCGTCGTCCAGCGCAAGCCAACCCTCGTCAATGATGAGCAGCGTGGGCCGCCCGTCCAATCTGTCGGCGACGCGGTGAAACAGGTAGGCGAGCACGGCCGGGGCCGCGCCGGTCCCGACAAGGCCCTCGATCTCGAAGGCTTGCACATCGGCCGAGCCAAGGTGTTCGGCTTCGGCATCGAGCAGCCGGCCATAGGCACCGCCGACGCAGAACGGCCGGAGCGCCTGTTTCAGATCGTTGGATTGCAGCAGGACCGCAAGGCCGGTGATCGTGCGTTCCTCGACCGGCGCGGACGCCAGCGAAGTCAGCGCCGTCCACAGATGCTCCTTCACCTCGGGCGTGATGGCGATGCCTTCGCGCATGAGGATTGCCGCGATCCAGTCCGCCGCCCATGCGCGTTCATAAGTGTCATGGATGCGGGCAAGCGGCTGGAGCGAAACGGACGCCTCGTCCCCTTCTGTCAGGCCACCGCCCAAATCGTGCCAATCCCCGCCCATGGCGAGCGCGGCGGCGCGGATGCTGCCTCCGAAGTCGAAGGCGAAGACTTGGCTGGCCGCATAGCGCCGGAACTGCAAAGCCATGAGGGCGAGCAGCACGCTCTTGCCGGCCCCCGTGGGGCCGACGACAAGGGTGTGGCCTACGTCGCCGACATGGAGACTTAGCCGGAACGGGGTTGAGCCTTCGGTCTTTCCAAAGAGCAAAGGGGGCGCACCGAAATGCTCGTCCCGTTCCGGCCCCGCCCACACCGCTGAAAGCGGGATCATGTGGGCGAGATTCAAAGTGCTGATGGGCGGCTGGCGGACATTGGCGTAGGCGTGTCCGGGCAGGCTGCCGAGCCATGCGTCAACCGCGTTGACGCTCTCGGGCATGGCGGTGAAGTCGCGTCCCTGAACGATCTTCTCGACCAGGCGCAGCTTCTCTTGCGCCACGCGCGGGTCGGCATCCCAAACGGTGACGGTCGCCGTGACATAGGCCATGCCCGCCACGTCCGCGCCAAGCTCCTGCAAGGCCATGTCGGCGTCGAGCGCCTTGTTGGCGGCGTCGGTGTCCACAAGGGCGGACGCCTCGTTCGTCATGACCTCTTTCAAGATCGCGGCGACGCTCTTGCGCTTGGCGAACCATTGGCGACGGATGCGGGTCAGCAGCCGGGTCGCATCGGTCTTGTCGAGCAGGATCGCGCGCGTGCTCCACCTGTAGGGGAACGGCAGCCGGTTCATTTCGTCGAGCAGGCCCGGCGTCGTCGCCGTGGGGAAACCCACGATGGTCAGGACGCGCAGATGCGCGTCGCCAAGGCGCGGCTCCAACCCGCCGGTCAACGGCTGGTCGGCAAGCAGCGCGTCGAGGTGCATCGGCACCTCGGGCACGCGAACCCGGTGCCGGTTGGTCGAGATGGTGGAATGAAGGTAGGTCAGCATCGCGCCGTCATCCATCCAACGGCACTCGGGCATGAAGCCGTCGAGCAAGGCCAGCACGCGGTCGGTGCGGTCGATGAAGCCGCGCAGCAGCTCCCACGGGTCCACGCCTGTTTTCTCGCGGCCCTCGTAGAGCCATGTTTCGGCGCGGGCGGCTTCCTCGGCCGGAGGCAGATAGAGGAAGGTCAGGAAGTAGCCGGACACGAAATGCGCGCCCGCTTCCTCGAAACCGGCTTTGCGCTCTGCATCGACCAGCGCCGATGCGGCATCGGGAAAGGTGCTGTCGGGATAGGTCGCGGCCTCGCTGCGCTGCGCCTCGACGAAGATGCTCCAGCCGGAGCCGAGACGGCGCACGGCGTTGTTGATGCGGCCGGCGACGGCGACCAGCTCGGCGGCGACGGCGGAATCCAGATCGGGACCGCGAAACTTCGCCGTCCTCTGGAAACTGCCGTCCTTGTTCAAGACGACGCCGGAGCCGAGCAATGCGGCCCATGGCAGATAGTCGGCGAGCCGGGCGGCGGTGCGGCGATATTCGGAAAGGTTCATCATGGCCGCGCCCTCACGCCGCCAGATGGCCGGGGATGCGCAGATGCCTGCGCCCGACCTCGACGAATTGGGGATCGCGCTTCGCCGCCCACACGGCCGCGAAATGGCCGATGGCCCATATGGCGAGGCCGACCAGCCAGAGGCGCAGGCCGAGGCCCACGGCCCCGGCCAGCGTGCCGTTCAGAATCGCGATGGAGCGCGGTGCGCCGCCGAGCAGGATATGCTCGGTCAACGCCCGGTGGACCGGGACCGTGAATCCCGGCACCGCGTCGAGCTGTTCGAGGCCGCCCGCCATCAGATGAGCGCCCCGCCGCCGAACGAGAAGAACGACAGGAAGAAGCTCGACGCCGCGAAGGCGATGGACAGGCCGAACACGATCTGGACCAGCTTGCGAAAGCCGCCGCCCGTATCGCCGAAGGCCAAAGTCAGGCCGGTCACGATGATGATGATGACGGCGATGATCTTGGCGACCGGCCCCTCGATGGATTGCAGGATGCTTTGGAGCGGCGCTTCCCATGGCATCGACGAACCGGACGCATGGGCGGCCGGGGCAAGCATGAGACTGGAGGCAAGGGCGGATGCGGCGGTCGCGGCGAAGCGATAGCCGCGCGTAAGGGTGCGGATCATGAAGAGTCTCCTGTGTTGGTGGGGATTGCCAATGGGCTGGGGTGTGTGATGCGGTAGTCGCCGTCCGGCCCCAGCCCCTCGACGCGGGCAAGCTCGGCCAGCCGGCGCGCGGAACCGCGCCCAGCAAGGACGGCAACAAGGTCGATGGTCTCGGCGATCAGCGCGCGCGGGACGGTGACGACAGCCTCTTGGATGAGCTGTTCAAGGCGACGGAGCGCGCCGATGCCGGTGCCGGCATGGATGGTGCCGATCCCGCCCGGATGCCCGGTGCCCCACGCTTTCAGAAGGTCGAGGGCTTCGGCACCGCGCACCTCGCCAATGGGAATACGGTCGGGGCGCAGGCGCAGCGAGGAACGGACCAGATCGGAAAGCGTCGCCACGCCGTCTTTCGTCCGCATGGCGACAAGGTTGGGCGCGGCGCATTGCAGCTCGCGGGTGTCTTCAATGATGACGACGCGATCCTGCGTCTTCGCCACCTCGGCGAGCAGCGCGTTAGTCAGGGTGGTTTTGCCGGTGCTGGTGCCGCCAGCCACCAAGATATTGGCGCGGGCTGCGACGGCTTCGCGCAGCGTTTCCGCCTGATCGGCGGTCATGATGCCGGCGGTCACATAGTTGTCGAGCGTGAACACCGCGACGGCGGGTTTGCGGATGGCGAAGGCCGGCGCGGCGACTACGGGCGGCAGCAGGCCCTCGAACCTCTCTCCGCTCTCCGGCAGCTCGGCCGAGACGCGCGGGCTGCGGGCGTGAACCTCCGCGCCGACATGGTGCGCGACCAGCCGCACGATGCGTTCGCCATCGGCGGCGGACAGGCGCTCGCCTGTATCGGACAGCCCTTCGGAGAGTCGGTCGATCCACAACCGCCCGTCCGGGTTCAACATCACCTCGACCACGGCCGGGTCTTCGAGCAGTCGGGCAATCGCGGGACCGAGCGCGGTGCGCAACATGCGTGCGCCGCGTGCAATGGCTTCCGGTCTTTGGTGGTTGGTGGTCATGTCGGCCCCGGCTTCTGGCGGGGACGCGACAGGCAGTCCCCGGATCGGGGTCGATTAAGAGAGGCCGAAATCCGGCCGGTTCAACAAGTATCTAGCTGCGTGCGGTGATCGGCGGCCAACGGCGGTAAATAGGATAGATAGCGGCTCGCAACCTAGCGTTCAAATCTATGCCGGCAGGCGAATCGCGCCGCTTTGAATAGCGTCGGTCAACGTATCGACCATCTCATTGCGGGACTTGCCATCAACTAGAAGCGCATGCCGCTCAAGGTCTCCAAGCGAAGAGAATTGCCCGTGGAGAGCCGCGATGGCTTCCGGTGTAATTGTCTCGTCGCCGCGTTCGTGGCAACGCTGGATTGCGTTCTCCAAGGAGGGTCGCAGAACGGCATAGTGAAGGGGTAAGGAAGTTGCCCTGAACGGCTCCAGAAACCATGGCCCGATTATCCCATCCACTATCACGAAGTAACCGCCTTTGGCGTAACTGGCCGCCGCATTCGATAGTGCATCAATGACAACCGCATTCTGCCTATGAGCCTCGGGTAAGTAAGGCGGAATTGCTCCATTCTTGATGAAATGCCAGAAATCATCTGAGTGAAGATGAACCTTTGGCGAACCTGACTGCATAGCGAGAAGCTGCGCCGTTGTGGTCTTTCCTGAACCCGGAGTTCCGGTAAGTATAAGAATTTCACCTGCGTTATCCATGCTACACCGTTAGCATGAAGCTGGAGTCTTGTCAGCAGGCTCTGTCTTCCGAAGCTCGGGTTTCACTCGGCAGCATCGTCTTGTTCCCGCCCCAGCGCGCCATCGCGGTCGAAATCTCGCGATAGCTCTTTAAGGAACCCGTCACCCGTCGCCAGCCGCCGGCCGAGGGTCTGCATGAAGCCCTCGAACCGCTCCGCGCCCTTTGCGCGGGCGGCGGATTGCGCAGTTCCCGTGAGCGGCGGCGTGATGGTCATCCAGAAATGGATGAACTGCGCGACCGTCTCGCCAAGAACGGCAAGGTCCATGTCGAGCGTGTCGATCTGGCGGCCAAGCTTGTCCAATCGGCGCGACATGGCGGCTTCTAGCCGGTCTGCGGAATCGCCGGACAGGTAGGACATGACCGCCGCCTCCACTATGGCGGATTTCGAGACCTTGCGGCGCAGCGCCAGCGACTCGATCTGCGGCATGAGCGCCGGGTCGAAATAGAGGTTCAGGCGGGTTCTGGTTGTCATGGGCGTGTCCTCAAAGGTCGATTCCGTCATCGGGGTTCATCGCCACCTGCCGCGCCACCATCCTCATGCGCTGGCGCATGGCGCGGGCCTTGGCCGCGTCAACGTCCGGCTCGTCGTCCAGAAACTCGAACTCCTGTTCTGGCGGCGGCGGCGCGATGACTTCCTCATGCTCGGGCAATTCCGGCTCGCGGCGGATGCCGGCATTGGCCGGATCGCCTTCGGCCTCGCTTTCGGGGTCTGTCGCGGAACGGCTATCCGCCGCGACCACGCGGCCGGACCAGTCATCGGTCGATGGGCCGGGCGCCAACCGAGCGGCGACCGGGTTGGGCGGGGTCAGGATGCGTTCCTGAAACCGGCCGTCCTCATAGTAGCGGGCCTTGGTTGCCCGGATCGGCGGCGTGCCCGCGACCATGACGATTTCATCGGTAGGCGGAAGCTGCATGATTTCGCCGGGCGTCATCAGCGGGCGCGCGGTCTCTTGGCGCGACACCATGAGATGCCCAAGCCACGGCGCGAGGCGATGACCGGCATAGTTCGTGGAATCGCGCAGCTCGGTTGCGGTGCCGAGCGCGTCGCTCACTCGCTTGGCGGTGCGTTCGTCGTTCGTGGCAAAGCTCACGCGGACATGGCAATTGTCGAGGATCGCGTTGTTCGGCCCATAGGCCCGCTCGATCTGGTTGAGGCTCTGCGCGATCAGGAAGCCCTTGAGGCCGTAGCCCGCCATAAAGGCCAATGCGGACTCGAAAAAATCCAACCGGCCGAGCGCAGGAAACTCGTCCAGCATCAACAGCAAGCGATGGCGCTTGCCGGAGGTGGTCAATTCCTCGGTCAACCGTCTGCCGATCTGATTGAGGATCAGGCGGATAAGCGGCTTGGTGCGGTTTATGTCGGATGGTGGCACGACCAGATAGAGCGTGGCGGGCTGGCGGCTGCCGACCAGTTCGGCAATTCGCCAATCGCATCGCGCCGTCACCCGCGCCACCACGGGATCGCGGTAGAGGCCGAGAAACGACATGGCGGTGCTCAATACGCCCGACCGTTCGTTCTCGGATTTGTTCAACAACTCGCGGGCCGACGACGCGATGACGGGATGAACGCCAGCCTCGCCGAGATGCGGCGTGTCCATCATGGCGCGCAAGGTCGCCTCGACCGGACGGCGGGGATCGGACAGGAAGTTGGCGACGCCCGCCAGCGTCTTGTCTTTCTCAGCATAGAGAACATGCAGGATCGCGCCGACCAGAAGCGAATGGCTGGTCTTTTCCCAATGGTTGCGCTTGTCGAGGCTCCCTTCCGGGTCCACCAGAATGTCCGCGATGTTCTGAACGTCGCGGACTTCCCATTCGCCTTGGCGGACCTCCAGCAGCGGATTGTAGGCGGATGATCTGGCGTTGGTCGGATCGAACAGCAGGACGCGGCCATGCTTCGCGCGAAAGCCCGCTGTTAGAGTCCAGTTCTCGCCTTTTATGTCGTGGACAATGGCGGATGCGGGCCATGTCAGCAGCGTCGGCACTACCAGCCCGACGCCCTTGCCGCTGCGGGTCGGGGCGAAGCACAGGACATGCTCGGGGCCGTCATGGCGCAGATAGTCCCGGTCGTATCGGCCGAGCACGACGCCATCGGGGCCGAGCAATCCGGCCGCGCGGATTTCCCGATCCTCGGCCCATCGCGCCGAACCGTAGGTGGCGACGTTGCGCGCTTCTCGCGCCCGGATGATCGACATGAAGATGGCGGCGGCGATGGCGAGGAAACCGCCCGAGACGGCGATGATGCCGCCCTCGACGAAGATCGCGGGCGCGTAGGCGTCGAACGAAAACCACCACCAGAAGAAGGCGGGCGGATAATAGACCGGCAGGCCCGCCAGCTCGAACCATGCTGCTCCAAGCTGCGGCTGAAAGCCGAGGCGGAATGCCGTCCATTGCGTCGCTGCCCACACCATCACCAGAACGATGGTGAAGACGACTGCGATTTGACCCCAAAGGATTCGGCCTCCGCGCAATGCAGGCTCCAATCGGCAAGAGAGATGGAGCCGATCAGAGAATAAGCGTTTGCGCGGGAGGCAATAGGAAAGATGATGCGGGAGGGCTGCCGGATACTATCGGCGGCAAATAGGATGGGTGCTCGCAATTTCGAGCACATCCAAATGAATCAATTAGATCGGCTCATCTTGTCAGCGAGTCCAAGCAAATTTCGGAGCGCAACACTGCGATTGTGAGGCGACCAGACCGCCGAGAAAGCGACCGGCTCGGGTTCGTCGGTGATCGGCAGAAAGACCACCCCGGATGTTGGCAAGAGGGACGAAGCCGCACCTATGACAGTGATACCGAAATCCTGTCCCACCATCGACAGCAAGGTGCCGCGCCCAACATCAAATCTAAGGATCGAAGGCGCGGGCCAGATTCCGGCAAGGCGTAAAACGATATGGTCATGCACTTGTGGGCCGGTGCCACCATGTCTGACGATGAACGTGTCCGCTGCCAGATCAGCCCATGTGGCGGCCGAGCGTCCAACAAGAGCGTGCCGCGCCGACACAGCGGCTAAAAGGGGTTCGGTCCATATTCGCCGGGAATGGCAGTCAGGCGGTTTGGGCGTGCCGGCAACGAACGCAATATCCAGCCGGTCTGCTCGAAGCTGCGTGAGAGTATCGCGTGCTGTGCCCTCCGTGATTTCGATGTCGAGATTGGGATGGTCCTTCCGATACTGGCCAATCAGCTCTGCAAGGAAGCTGCCCGGAATCAGGGCATAGACACCGATGCGTAGCCGGCCGCATTCGCCTTGCGCTGTCATGCCGGCGGTCTTGACGGCGTGATCGAGTTGATCGACGCCTGCCGCGACCCGCTCCATGAAGTGTCTGCCTGCATCCGTCAGCCGGACGCCTCGCGCATGGCGCTCGAACAGCAGGACACCAAGATTTTCTTCCAACGCCTTAACACGCGCGCTGACACTCGACTGACTGACGCCGAGCGCGTTGGCCGCGTGCCGAAAGTTCAGATGCTCAGCGACGGCAATGAATTGAACAAGGGAAATGAGCGGTATCCTGCCGGACAGGATACCGCCATTCACCAGGCTGCGATGGCGGGTGCGCCGCATGGGTGCTGGCCGTCCTACCAATTGCCGGTTAGACGACTGGCGACCTCTCGGGAGGATCGTCGCGGGATCGGAGTAGCGCCAGACCCGCCGATACCAGCACCGCCATCGTCGTCGCGTAACAGATCACGGGCCATGCCGTGTCGCCATTTAATAGCGTCACCGCCAATGTCCCGACGATGCTGACGATTAGGCTTTGGATGCAGAAGTAGAACGCGACTGCCGATCCTGCGATGTCGTCGAACTGTGCGAGAGCGCCATTGGCGGTGACGGACACCGTGAAAACAATACCCACCGCCATAACCCACATCGGCAGGATGAAGGTTAGGAATGACGGCGAGCCAAAGAGTTCGCCGATCCCCAACAGGACCGCTCCGCAAACGAGCAGCGCCATCCCCCGCGCCACGCATCCCGCGATGCCCCATCTGGCGACAAAGGACTTCGCGAAGCGGGTTGTCACGATCATGACGAACGCGACAGTGGCGAAGGCTAAGCTAAATCCGATCTCCGAATAGTCCGCTTGGCCTATGAGCACGCGGGGGGCCGTCGAGAAGAAGACAAAGAAGGTGCCCATGCCGGCGCTAAAGCCGACCGTGTAAACCCAAAAGGCTGGACTCGCGAAGATCGGCAAAACGGATCGGCGCGTCTTTGCTTCATCCAACGGGTGGGTTTCGTGCCATCTGAAACCGGCATTCAAGAGTGCGGGCAATGCAAGTGCAGCCAGCATGACGAATATCGCCCGCCATCCGAAAAACTCGCTGATCAGTGCTCCGGCGATGGGGCCAAGGGCGGGCACAAAGGCCAGCATCGAACTGAAAAGACCGTAGATGACGACGCCCTCGGGCCGGCTGGCATAAACGTCGCGAACCGTCGCGAACGTCGCCACCAGCGCCGCCGACGCGCCGACCGCTTGTAGCAGGCGGAAAGCGACGAAGGCTGCGGCCGTTGACGACCATGCAGCTCCGAGAGAAGCGACGATGAAAAGCGCCCCGCCCGCAAGCAAGATTGGCCGTCGCCCGATGCGATCCGAAATCGGCCCGAAAATCACCTGTCCCACGCCGAGCATCACCATGTAGAGGCTCAACGTGAGTTGGATCATGGATGGCGTCGTATTCAGGATGCCGGGCATCGCCGGAACGACGGGAAGATAAATATCCATCGCCAGTGACGCGAGGATGTCGAAAGGAGCCATCAGCAGCAGGGCTGCCGGCAACGTATAGGCCCACGTGGGGCGTGTGGTGGTCATGACGAATCAACCGCTCGATTAAGGATTCCGGGCGGCGTCTGCTCGTCAGCAATCAAACAGGATTGGTCTTACAGAACGCCGCAACAACAATGCTTGTTGTTGCGGCTTACTTGTCTGCTGTAATACTGGCTCCCATGCCGTTGACCTCACATTGAAAAGATGGATGGCGATCCTATCCGATCATCCCTTCCATCGCAATGCGTCGAGCTGCCAATCCGGGGTTGGACCACCTAGAGGCCAATCCCTCTCTGCCGGCCCAACTGCCACGACACCGATCCGCCCTGCACGACGCCCATGACCTCGCGGCCGAGCTGGCGGTCGATGACCGGCCGCCATGGAACAAGGGTAAACTCATGGGATTGCTCGACCACGGCGAACTTGCCGCTCGATAGCTGCACGGTGCCGGTGAACTTGCCGCTGACGTTCTCGCCATCCGTCGCGGCGCGGAACGGCAGGCCCTTGCTCTCGGCCATCTCCGCGCCGACGCGGGCGACCTCGCGCTCGCGCAAGGTGGCGAGAAGGCTGCGACGGTAGAAGATTCGGCCGTCGCGGCTCCGGGTGGCGTCGCGCTGGTCGATATGATGCTCGCGCCGCTGGTCCATAGCCTCGCGCACCTGCTGGCCGAAGCCGGTCGGAGCAAGGTCGGCGGTTTCGCCATGGATCAGTCGCCGGTCCAGCCAGGTCGCGCCATCCGAACCGATCTGCCTTTGCAGATCGACCGGGGAAAGCACGCGAACGCTGGCCTGCCGGTCACGGCCGGCGTCATAGGTGGCGGCGCGGCTGACCAGATCATCGGGGATGCGCCATTGGTCGGCGTCGATCCGCTCGACGATCCCGGCCCGGCGCAGCGCCTCCAGCCGGCGGACATGGGCATCGACATAGCCCTCATAGTCGCCGCCGGGAACGCGGCCCTCGAACTTGGCCTGTTCCAGATGACGGCTCGGCCGATAGATGCCGTCCTCGGCAATGGCCGTGATGGTGCGGTCGGACGGCCGGGCTGCCGCCTCGGCCGGGCCGATCTGGATAACGCTGCCGATGCGGGCGTCCTCTAGCCGCTCGGGGGCTATGCCGGCGATGTGGTGGGTGCGGCCGTCGATCCCGTCCAACACGATTGTCAGATTCTCCCCCAGCTCGTCGGACAGATGCTTGTCCACGACGCGGCCGAAGATGGGCGTCTCGGGCGCTCCGTCATGGATTTGGAAGCTCATGGGATCGCGTTCGCTGCCCTGCGGGCCGAGCGCCTTCTGCATGGTGCGGATAATGTCGCCACGCTCGCCTAGCTCGCGCAGGGCTGGCTCCATGTCCTTGCTCAATTCCCAAACGGCGGGCGCGTGCTCGTTCGCCAGTCCCATCTTCTCCAGCTTGCCGAGACGGCGCAGGCGTAGCGTCCGCTCGAACTGCCGCCTCGGCTCTGCCGGTTCATGGCGCAGGTCGAGGAAACGGGCATCGGCTTCCTCGGCCATGGCGCGGTCGATCCGGGTAAAACGGTCTTGGTCGATTTCGGCGAACAGCTTGCGGGTCTGCTCGATCTCGGTGACGGGGCCGAGTTCCAGACTGGCAAGCTCGCTGGCGCGCTCGCGTAGGCCGGCGGAAAGATAATCGCCGTTGATGACTAGATCCCGGCCGGTATCGTCGCGGCCATTGACGACGATATGCACATGGGGATGGCCGGTATTGTAGTGATTGACGGCAACCCAATCGAGTTTCGTGCCGAGGTCCGCTTCCACCTGTTTCATAAAATCACGGGTGTAGGCCGTGAGGTCCGACAGCTCCGCGCCGTCCTCGGGCGAGACGATGAATCTGAATTGGTGGCGGTCGTCCTTGCCGCGATCAAGGAAGGCGTCGCCATCGGCGCGGTCCTCGGTCGCCGAATAGAGCCGGCCCCGCTCGCCATCGCGTGACGTGCCGTCGCGCTGGACATAGCGCAGATGCGCGCGGGCGCGTCCGCCCTTCCACGCTGCCCGGACGCTGCGCTGCTTAACGATCACGCGGCGGCTGCCGGGCTGGCGATGATGCCATTGGCCGGAGATGTTGCGGGCGCGCACGAAGCTCGCGCCCCGGCCGCGCTTCACGCCCTTGTCGCTGGCGACCACGGCGCGGGACCGGCCCGGCGATGACGGGCGGGCGGATGACGGCATGGAAGGGTCGCGGGAGGCTGCCGCCTGATGCTGGCGGGTGATCTTCCTGACCTGCGTGAAAAAGCTCTTGGTCTTGCCTGCCTTCGGTGCATCGGATCGGATGCGGCCGGGCTTCGGACGGAAGCGGTTTTCGTCGTCGGCGCTCATGGGCGCGACTCCAGCGAAAACCGCCGAAAACAGGCCGATATGGGCCTATGGTGCCGCTCGAAACCCTGCAAAGCCAAGGCTTTGCGCGAAATCGCGGCACGCGGCCCCTCAAAACCATGGTGCCGGAACCGGGCACCTAACCAGTGTGCAGACAACAATAATTTCCAGAAGCGGCCCGACATGGTGCCGTCTTCTTTAATCTTGCCCTCCGCCCTTTCTGTCTTTTCTGCCCCTCCTGCCGGGAATCCTGCCGGGCGCAAACCTGCCCGACCGGATGCCGAAACCAAAGCCGCCGAGCGCGGGAACGCCGCCCTCATGGCGTTCTCCCATCGCTGGCGCTCGCCACGAAAATGCTGCCGTCCTGCGGCTCCGCACGGGCGGGATCGCGCGCCGGAACGGTCGCGCGGCCGTCGCCTGTTTGCACCTCGGACGGCGGCGCGGCGGCCGCTCGCATGTCGGCCGGGCGCATGACGAACAGCGGTGCCTCGCGCCAGTCGGGCGGCGGTGCCGGTGGTTGCAACGACGCATCCGATGGAGCCGCGCCGCCAAGGATCGGGGCGAGTGCGGCAACATAGGCGCGTGTCTCGGCGGGAAGCGGGCGGCCCGTCGCATGGTGCTCGTCATAGCGGCCGGGGCCGGCGTTATAGGCCGCAAGCATCGCGCCGACATTGCCGTAGCGGTCGAACATCTCGCGCAGATAGGCCGTGCCTGCGAGGATGTTGTCGCGCGGGTCGTAGGGATCGCGGCCGAGGCCATGGCGGACGCGCAGGCCCGCCCATGTGTCGGGCATCACCTGCATCAATCCCATCGCCCCGGCCGACGATATGGCGCGCACATCGCCCGCGCTTTCGGCGCGCAGCACGGCACGAATCCAGTACTCGGGGATGCCGGAACGCTGCGACGCCTCGGCGATGTGCGCCGCATACGGATGGGCAGCGGCCGGGCGCTCGACCGACGCGGATTGCGCAACGGCGACGCCCGATCCGATGCAGACGGATAGCGCCCCCGCCAGCAGCAGGACGGCATAATGCCATGCCGGCCTGTCTCCGCTTCGCCGCCAGCCTGCCAGCGTTCTCGCTGCGGTCAAGGGCAAGGCGCAAGCGCCGGCCGATGGCCGCCCCTGACCTTCGCTGCGCGCGCCGGCCGTTTGGTCGCCGAGCGGGACGAAGGGATGAGACGGCTTTTCCGCGAACAAAGGGATGCCGATCTTTGACCGGATGGCGGGCCGGCCGCGCGCGGCCGTCATTCCTCGTCCTCGATCTTCCGGGCGTGCTTCCAACGCAGGGTCCAGACCGAAGGATCGTCGTTGGACTGGAACAGCTTGGCGCGGATCGGGAACGGGAAGATTGGCCCCTCCAATCGCATCGACACGAAGTCGCCAGCGTTCTCGCTGGAGTCTTTCCATGCGGGGCCGGCGTCCGGGCCGCCCTCGCTATCGAGGCGCACGCGATAATCGGGCGCGTTTTTTGCGTCGCTCGGCTTGGCCGGGACGATGAACAGCTCATCGCGGAGGCCGAACGAATGAAGCTCCCCCGCATAGCCGCTTTCGGTGCGGGTGAAGGTGCCTATCTCTGCCATGGAAATCTCCTGTGGTTGGTTCTCGGGGGGTGGTTTAGTGGGTCGGCGCGCGCCACTCGTAGCGGCCGACGCCTTCCTCATCGGTCCAGAGCGGGACCGCCCGGCCGATGACGGAAGCTGCGGGGATAGGTCCGAAATACCGGCCGTCGAGGCTGTCGCGGACTTCCCAATTCATGAGGAAAAGCTGGCCGTCGCCGATGACGCGGCAGCCCTGCCAGACGGGCAGATCGCGGCCGAGGCTGTCACGCTCCAGCGCCTCGCCCATCTCGATCCCGTCCACCGTGATCGTGCGGTTGGTGCGGCAAATCTGCTGTCCGGGCAGGCCCAAGACGCGCTTCAAGAGCGGGACGCCTCGCGCGCTATAGCCGCGCTCGACCATGAACGCGGCGAGCGGTTCGGGCGGCATGACGGCGACTAGCTCGGGCACGTCGATCCGGTCTGCCGGCTCGACGGTGTAGAAGCCAATGGGCGCGCTGGCGGTGGCGTTCCAGATGAGCCTCAATGGCGTCTCGACCGCGCTTGCGGCGGCGATGCCGATGACGGCGAGCGCCGTCACCGTGAGGGTGCGGCGGCGCGTCATGGGTCGATCCTTCGGCGATGAAGCCACGCGGCATGTCGCTCGGGCGTGTAGGCGTGCGCTTCCAGATTGGCGGTCAAACGGTTGTGGACGTGTCGCCAATGCTCCGGCGAGGCATCGGCCGGATCGAGGCCGAGCGATTCCACGGCGTCGATGGCGGCAAGCGCGCGCTGCACCTTGGGCCAGCTATCGAGGCGCAACAGGATTTCGCCGCCGGGGCGCACGAAGGGCAATGTCTGGAACGGCTCGCCCCGGCCGATGGCGCGCACAATGTCGATGCGCGAAACGACAGTGCCGTGCTCGCCCTTCGCCCATCGCACGAAGGCAAAGACGCTGCCCGGCGCGAAGCCGACGACACTCCGGCGACGGTCGATGATCTGCTCGTAGCTCTTGCGGCCGAAGCGTATCCAGTGCTCGACCTTGCGTTTCTCGAAGGTCAGCTCGACCAATGTTGTGAAGGGCGCAGGTCCGTCCGGCAGCGGACGGCCGTGCGCGCTGCGATGGGCGCGACGGGTCATTGTTCGTCTCCGGTGATGTGCTGGGGGCTGCGCGGGCGCAGCGCGTCGAGCCCGGCGGCCGTCATGGCTCGCCCCTTCGGGCAGGAACCGGCACCAGGCTTCGCCTGCGCGCGCGTCAAAGAAAAAGAGTTAGATTCTCTGTTAGATAAGTTAGCGGTCGGATTCCGCGTTTCAGGCCAAAGTGTTAGCTGCGGTTCGTGCGCCTGATCTGCCGATAGTGGTGCGCCTGATGTGCCGATACCCCGTGCGCCTGATCTGCCGATGGCATTAACAGGGTTATCAACAGTGCCTGTTGACAGCTTTTCGGGGCGGATGCGCAGCAGCTCGCGGCCGTCTTCCCGCTCGATCCGGAGCCGATAGCCGGGGAGTGGCTGGCGGGCCGCGATGCGGCGCAGGTCAAGCGCGAAGTCGGACGGCCGCGCGAGGCTGCCGGATTTCTTGTGAAGATGCGCGACCTCGAAAATCCAGCCGTGGCGCTGGTGCCCGGCGTGCTTTCTGGCGACGCGGTAAAGCCATCGCTCGATGCCGCCAGTCAGCCGGAAATAGGCCGGGTCGATGGTCAGGACCAGCGAACGGTCGATGACGCTGTTGTAGAACCATTCGGGCAGGACGAACTCCATGCCCTCGACGCGGCCGGCGCGCGTCGTCATTTCCTCCCACTCGTTGATCCATGAGAATTGCCGGCGACGCCAATGCGGGCCGTTGCGGATGGTGGTGGCGATGACGGTCGATTGCAGCCGCGCCAGCGCGGCTTTCAGAAGCCGGTATTGATGGTTGCCGGTCGGCCGCCCGATGGCGCGCAACAGATGGTAAGGCGTAAACCGGACAAAGCGCGAAGTGGTGAGGCCGTTGTTCTCGGCCGCAACGATCTGCGAGGCCGCCCATATCAGCACATCGGCGTCCCATATGGTCGCCATGCCGTGCTCGGGCATCCCGAACACCTGCACCTCTATGTCGGCGGCCTTGTAGAGAATCGGCTTGTTGCGCGGGGTCTTCGCCAGCGAGAAAAACGGCCGTTCCATCAAGTCGCGCTGGTCGCGCGGCGGCGCGTCGCCCGTTGCGACCACGAAGGGGTCCAGGCGGCTGCGCTCGCTGTCCTCGCCCGGCAATGCGGGGTCGTGATCGTCCTCGCGCAGCATCTAGCAGTCGCCCCGTTCTTCGGGCGTGAGCGGACGCGCGGGAAATACGGTGCCGGCGGTTTTGTCGCGGGTGGATTTGCGCTCGCCGACCGCGCTCCAGTCTTCCAGATCGCGAACGGTGTAGAGGACACGGCCGCCGACCTTGCGATAGGTCGGCCCGGTCCCGTAGGTCCGATGTTTCTCAAGGGTTCTGATGGATATGCCGAGGAAGCGCGCGGCTTCCTTGGTGCGCAGCAGGCGCGGCGGCAGTCCCGCAAGCGGGTTGGGCATGGATCACCTCCAGTCGGGATTGGGCTGCCGGTGGCGGCAGCGGACTGTGGCGGACCATGGCGAGGGATCGGCGGCGCGTAGCGTGCCGCATTTGCGCCTATGCGCTGGCGGCACCCCCTTCGGGGCGGTGCGCGGCCAACAGATGAGGGATTTCAGCGGCTCATCGCCTGTGGCGTTGAATAGGCGAAGACATTCGAGCGCTGTTCGGCTAAGAATGTCAGCGGAGCAGACGCGCTGCTCCGGGGCGTCGAAACCCCTCTGTTACCGTTTGGTGCCGGCCGTTACGGCACCGCACTCCTTGACCTATGGTCGGGGAGCCTGTGGCGTATACAACAGGCTTTCCGAGCTAAAGGCCATGGGGCCGTGTAACAGCGGTTTCGAACTCCCCGATCACCAAGAGTCAGAGAGAATCGTTTGCGGGGGCGCACCGCAGACAAAGCTCTCTCGGATACGGGGAATGACTATGCGAACTCCCGTCGAACTCGATCCCGATGTGGATGATGAAGCGCCGACCGGCAACGCCATAACCGCCTATGACGAACGGCACTACGTCACCTACCTGCGCTTGCTGGACGCGAAGGCCGAGGGCGCAGACTGGAAGGAAGTCGCGCGGATCGTGCTGCACCGCGATCCGGTCGCCTATGAACTTCGGACTTATCGTTGCTGGCAAAGCCATCTCGAACGCGCGCAATGGCTATCGCGTGATGGCTATCGGAAGATTCTAAAACAGGCAGCAGCTAATGAGTCCGGTGGCTGACGTGTGCTTTTCGGGGCTGCATCATCAGGTTAGCTCGCCGTGAGACATGAAACTGTGAACCTATGGATAGATGTTTTTGTAGGCCATGATATTCAGATGTGATGGCGATCACTCAGAAATCAGTCAAGATTCTCTGGTCAGCGGCTGGCGGTCGTTGCGCCTTTGCCGGCTGTTGGGAACGTCTATGCTACCATGAGGCAGAAGACGCTGCACCCTACACGCTGGGTGAGATGGCGCATATCTGCGGAGACAAGCCGGGGGCCAATCGTCATGATGTGGGCCAGACGGACTCCCAGCGGGACGACTATGAAAACCTAATACTGCTCTGCCCAACGCATCACACGCTGATCGACCGCAAGGAAAATGAAGCCGTCTATACGGTCGAGATTCTGCATGCGATGAAGGCAGAGCACGAAGCACGGGTGCTCGAACGCTTGGACCAAGACCCCATGCCTACCAAGCAAGATATTGCCCGCGCAATTCTGCCGCTGTTGGAAGAGAACAGGCAGTCTTGGGCGCAGTATGGCCCGCTTTCTGAGCTAGCGCGAACGCAGCCTCACAATGAATCGGCGCATGCGGTGTGGATGTCGGAGCGTCTATCAGTAATAATTCCTAATAACCGGAAGATTGCAGTGCTGCTTGAAGAGCACCGATCTCTGTTCGACGCGGACGAACAGGGGGTGGTTGCGGCCTTCTTCCTGCATGTGCGCAGCTATGAACAATGGGTAGAGGATGCGATTCCGTATGCAGCGGTGAAACGCTTCCCTATGGAATTTGATGATCTCATTCGGGGGCTTGCCGATGGCGGCGCATAGCGAAACCTTTCCTTGGACCAGCCATTACGGCCACTACAATTACTTTGAGGGGCAGATGGGTCGCCATGGGAAGGTTGTCTCACTGACTCGTGAGGGCAACGGCGTCTATACATTGGAGAGAAGGCAAGGTGACACGCTCCGCGTGTTTATCTGTGAATGCTATGCGTTTGGGATCGCGGAATATATCGAAACTATCGAACAGCTTGGCGAGGTCAATGCCGTAGTCATTAATTCCGCGTGGTGCGGATACTCCCCGGATGCGAAGCGGCACTGTCGCGATTCCAATGTCGGACTGTTCAAGATCGGGGAATTCATGGGCGCGTTACACCGCGATGATTACTGGCTCCACCTCACCGAAATGGAAGAGGAATACTTCCAGAAGCAAGGCTGGCTGTGACGCACAGCGTCACTATCTATGGTTTTGGATCGGCTTTTGACGATGCGAAAGCACCTCGTGATGTTGATCTTTTAATAGTGCATCAAGGCACCGATCTCGCATCTTGCCAGTTAGCCATCGAGTGCAAGAGGCGACTCGCTGAATCCATAGATCGGGCACACATAACAATGCTTTCGGAAGCAGAAGAGGCACATTTTGAGTTCATTAAGACGGCGGGGGCAGTGCGTCTTGGGGCGATCCGTGAAGATTACTTCAACGTCGATTTAACGGCACTAGACGCTGAGCTTCATAAGTTAGGTGCGCGATAGGTCACGTCCTATCGTGGCGATTCGTCTCTCGCGGCCGGGGTCGACGCACCTTCCCCGGCGAGGAGTCCACGAATATCCCGCAGGATTGCGGCAGTCTCGCTGTCGGACGTGGCAAGCGCCTCAGTCAATTGGTCGTTGGCAACGGTCTGAGCGTTGCGCATGGTAGTAAGTTCAGACTGCATGGCTTCAAGCGCCGCTTGAACCTCGGCCCCATTGCTCGGTTCGCGGCGATATTCCGAATAGATGATCTGCGCGGCAGGCATAGCGACAGCAATGAATACCGCGACTACGCCGATCCAGATGGCGCGGGCTGCGGTGCGGTCATTGTCGGCTGCCGCTTTCTCGAATTTCTGGAGGAACTCAGCGGCAGCTCCTTGAAGTCCCGTGGCAATCTCGGCAGCGTCGGTGGCAATGACTTGCATCTGCTCGAAGCGCTCTTCTATCCGCTCAAGCCGCCTGTTGGTCTCAAAGATCGGGTTCGGCGGAATAGGAGGAAGCTCAGGAATGCGGGGTATTTCAGTTTCGTGCAGACGCATCGCATCAATGGCGCTTTTCTGTGCTCCAATCTGCTCAGCTAGGCGACCCAAAGATGAGTTCTCTCCAGCGATGCCGCCAAGGGTCTTCATGCGGGCTTCAAGATCACGCAATGGCCCGAGAGATGTTTCCATCGCTTTCTGTGCTGCGGTGACACTGTTCAACTGCGGTGTAATTCTGTCCTGCAAGTCACGGAAGGGTTGTGTCTGGCGCTCTATACCCTCAATAGCCTTGCGAACCGTATCGTTCATTGCAGGCGGTCGCATGCCGCCGATCATGAGCTTGGAAATATCCAGACCTTTAGCGCCAGGGGTATCCTCCCCTCCGTCACCGTCACTGTTATCGTCATCCGCCATAAACGTGCTCTCCCAACAGCGCCGATGCTTTCTGAATATAGTTGCTCTGGCCTCACTTCGGAAGCTTGATTGGATAGTGGAGCAACAGGCGGTAGCCGCCGCGCATCATCCTGACGCCGTGGGCGACTAACCGGCGAGCCTTGTTTTTGCGCGGGTCACTCTCGAAATCCTCTTTGGTGCCGCGAAAGCCGAGCAAGACTTCGGCGATGGCGCGATAGCTCTCGCCATGCAGCCGGGCATCGAGCGCGCGTAGCGACAGTATATGCCATTGCCGGAGCTGGGCTGGGACCGCCCGGAAATCGGGACCGGGCGCACGGCCGTTAAGGGAACGCCAGAACCGGCGGACAGCGTGAGCACGAAGTTCCAGAAAGGAATCCATCGGCAGGGTCACGGCATAGAAGGCGGCCGCGTCCGGCATCGCCTCGGGTAGCCAGAACTGGTGCGCGATGCCATCCACATGCCATATGCCGTGCCAGCCGTCGGCAGCGCGGCGCAGGTCGAGGCCGTCGAGATGCGCCAACGTCATTGTCGGTTCGGTATCGTCGTCCTTATGATCGACCGGCGACAACACCACGGCTTGCGGTTGAAGGCGCGGACTCCAGATCGGCGATTGCCTATCATGCGGCGCGTCCGGATCGCACGGGAAATCGCAACCCCCAGCGATGCGCGAACGCTTCAAGGGCGCGGGCAGCCGCCCTTCCGGTCGATGCGATGGTCTGGTAGTCCCGACGATATTCTTCGTTGCGGCGCAAATATTCCCAAGCGAAACCAGCGGCAGGGATGTGCTTTGTATGCCCGTATGCCGCCGGAGATCGCCAATCGATGCTGAGCATGGCGTCACCTCCCCAAGCCGGGATGCTGGGCAGCGCCCGGCAAAAAGAGGTTCAAGGATCACTGGAAATATAGAACCCGCTCAAAGCAGATACCTTGAGCGGCTAATCCGATAATTCTTTGGTGTTTTTAGCTTGGCGACAGCCGTAGCTTTCGAGATGCCTGCCTGTATGAGCACAGGCAGGCAGACATGATCTCATCTGCTTGAAAACACATGCACCTCGCCCTGCGCCGTCTCGATGGTGAATAGGTCGCCGCCGATCTCAGCGTCGCGCGCCATCGCCTGCCAATCGACATAGTAGCGTAGTGCCTCGGGAATCGTGACGCTCTCGGTGGTCAATTCCTCCATGTAGTCGGCGAGGCTGGCGAACTGACCATGATAGCAATCCTGCAAGGCGGTTTCGGCTTGGTCCATGTCGCCGCTGAACTGCTCCAACAGGCCCGCGCCTAGTGCGCCGTGTTCTGCGATGAAGGCGGCCATCCGCGCCACGCTGTCGATGCCCGCATATTCGGAGATGCTGACGCCCTCGAAGCCCTCATAGTCATGAATGGCGTATTCCTCCGCTTCCTCGACCGGAGAACGGGCAAGCATCGCGGCAATCTCGTCCCTGATCTGGTCCGCGTCCTGATCCGCGTCGATCCAAGCTCCATGCAGAAAACCGTTATTGTAAGCTGCAAGGCAGGCGACATAAATGCGGGGGCTGCTGTCGGATACGTTGGTCATATCTCTGATCCTCGGGTCTGAAGGTCAGCGAAGCGGAACGCCGCGCCTGACCTTCTGGCCGTCGCCGAGACCGGGTGTGCAAACGGAGTGAGGCTTCGCGGGGAACCGGCTGCACGGAGCGCGGTACGCGCGTAGGAAGCTGGGCGGAAGCCTCTCGAAGTGCGCCGAGGGCGGAGCCCTAAGTTCTATGAAAGGGTATAATTCAGTATTACGCTCGCAGGCTCATCTGGCTTGGCTCTCGATTCAGTCAAGCGAGCGCATCTTGCGAGAGAATATCCGCTTCTGGAAATAGTCCGAGCCCGCGAATATGCGCAATCGCCGCTGCGGGATCAGCGACGAAAAGGATAACGACCAAGTCTTGCCGCGCGCGTGTGCAGCAAACGTAGAAAAGTCTCCGCGTCCGCTCGACGCCTGTTTCGCCACCGTCCTGCAAAGTCTTTTTGTCTCGCGCAGAAAGCTCTTTCAATCCGAGGTATTTCTCGTAGGAGAATTGAAAGTGCGTGCCTTCCTCGTCATCGAGGACGACGAGCACACGATCGAACTCGGCCCCTTTCACGCCTTGCTGCGTGGAAAAAGGCGATTCGTCGTTAACGTAAGCCTGGTAGGGTCGAAGCTGCTTAGCCGGACAGGCTAGGAACGCGGCCATTGAATTGATCTCGTTTGAAAGGCCTTCCTCGCCTTCGTCTACGTTGTCATCGGCCTCGACTTCGGCCTCGACTTCGGCCTCGTTCACAGCAACATCCTCAAGGTAAGCGGACAGGCGCGGGTCGAACTCTACCAAGCGACTTTCCTTGGCAAGAGTCAGCACGTCACGAATGGTAGCCTGCGACTGAGGTCCCATCAGCTCACCGACCTGATTGCTCACCGCCTGAAGTTCATTGAGCCTCTCGGCGATGTTCACGCCTTGGAGGTTGGCCTTTTCTAGCAACGGTGAATGGAGCCGAAGCAGCCGCATCGTCTCGAAGTCTCGCCCGTCCCGAACAGCCTCCGCAAGCGGCAGTAGAAACGACACCAACGGGCGCAGCGGCCAGGCGGACGCGTCCAGAAAGCCATTCTTGAAGGCCTCAGGCGCCTTATCGTTGAGCGCCGCATACAGATCGCCGAACCCCAATCGCTTCGCTGCCATGCGATGCACGATCACCAACATTTTAACCGGGTCGTTCTCGTCGGCGGGCTGCCACAACTCGTCATCGTTTGCGTTCGCAATCCACGCCCGAACCTGCGCCACGCGTTCGTCGCGATGAGCATCTGTCGGCAAGACAAACAATCGCGCCGTTCCGATCACCGGCACTTCCTGATCACCGTTTTTTTTCTTTCGGCCACCAATCTGAACCAGATCGTCACCTTCACGCCGAATGGCGTTTGCGAGATTCAATATCGAGGTGGGCGAACGGAAATTTTCCGGCTTGGGGATCGCCCGCCAATCGTCGGGTTTGGGAACTGTGCCGATGCCGGTGGGATAGATGCGCTGCATCGGATCGCCGAAGAACCCGAGGCAGAAGCGGGCCTGCTCCTGCCGCTGGACCGCCATCAATGCTTCGACAATAATGGGAAAGGTATCTTGGCTCTCATCCACGAAAACAAACGGAAATTGTTGTGCGACGAGAGTTCGGAAAAGCGGCCGTTGAATCATCAACTGCGAAGCCATTTTGATAATGTCATCGTGGCCGAGGATACCTTTGGCGTAGTCAGTTCCTGTTCCATAAGTGAAGCTACGAACTTGAGTGATAGCCTCACGCTGCTGCTCGTAGCGCGTTATATCGTGGGCGTTCTTGTCTCGCGTTTTCTGCTGAACGCGTGGGCCAAAATTGGCGGCATCGTGCTGTAATTCTGTGATCCGCTCGTCGATCCTGTTTGCAACCCAAGCGGCGATATCTTGTTGGAAGCCGCGTGCGATCGACCAAAGAAAACTATGAATCGTGGAGACGTGGACGAGAGGATTGTTTCCCACGTCAGCCCAAATCTCTCCGGCGGCGATCTCTGTATAGGTTATGCAGGCCACGCGCTGCCTGCGTAGTCGCAAACGCTCGCCATGGATGGCAAGGATCGAGGCGAGCCCCTTGATCAGCGAAGTGGTTTTGCCCGACCCCGCGCCGGCGACCATGTTAAAACTGGTCGGCGGCTGAGATTCCAAGCACAGCCGAAGATCTACGTCGGCCTGTGTGTCAGGCTGTTGAGCGCGGCTACTCACCGACTACACCACCTTCCAGTTCGGCCTCAACTTCGAGATCGACCTGCGCCTTAAGCCAAACCAGGCCGTCACGGATGTACGTCGGAACCTGCCACTCTTCCGGTCGGGCCGTAAGTACGCCAAGCGCGAACTTGGTCTTGTCGAATTTATCGCCGCTGACCCTCTTGTGAAGGCCGGCTGCCAACGCCGCCGGGTCCGCTAGTGCACCACGGAGGCGTAGCCCCAATTTCCTCTGCTCCGCGCTCTGGCACCATTCGGCGTTTTCCAACCCGAACGCTTCTTCCAACGTCCGACCTGCCAGCTCTACGTTCTGACCATTCCATGCGACTGGAACGGGCGTCTGATATGCCACGCGGACACGGGGCGTCACATCCGCCGGCGTTTCTTTCTCTTGCTCCGGTGCTGCGAAAAGCTCGTCGATCGACAGCTTGGCCGGAAGCCATTTCACGAGAGTCTGGTTGGAGGTGACTGCCCCGGCTACACCGGGCAAGCACTTTTTTCCGTAACGACGGGCGGGGGCAGGATCGGCGGCATCGCCAGCTTGGGCGGCCGGAGCATCACCACCGAGTAGTTCATCGACATCGTTGGCAGCGTCCACCTCAAGGGCCTCGACTTCGATCTCCAGCTCGTCATCGTCGTCATCATCGCCGTCATGATCAGCAGGCAACAAGGTAACACTGTCTACGTCGGTGATGATCAGCGTGACGATCCCGAGGAATTCGATCAGCGATTTGAATTTATGGCCGAAGGCACCGCCCACCTCCAGAATGCAAATGCAGGAGGATCGCAGCGATGTCGCCGCCTTTGATATCATGATCGGGAGCAGCAATCGCTCGACATTGCCCTCCACGAGCACAGCGGCGTCAGAGAAGAACAAATCGCAGTGGGTGAGTTTGAGATACCTTTGCAGGAAATCGCGGTGTTCGGTTTCCTGCGCATAGAACGCGGAGAGGTTGAGCACTTCAGTGACTTGATCGTTTCCGACCAAATCGCGCCGGAAGTAGCGGATCGGCTGAAAGCCACGCTCGTACAGGATGTGCGGCGAGTGGGTCGTAATGACCGCTTGTGTGGCGAATGATCCTCCCGCCTCGCCCGGAATGACGAGCAAGTCGAGTATGTTGCGAATGAAAACCTGCTGGAGCTGCGCGTGAAGGTGTGCTTCTGGCTCCTCGATGAATATGAGATGGAGAGGCGCACGCTTCTCCTCTTCGGCTTTCCAGCGCTCCTGAAGGTCGAGCACTTCGACCACCATATAGATCAGGTTTTTGAAGCCGAGGCCATTGTAGGTGTCGGGCAGCATGATCGTCTGCGCGGCTTCGCCCACGATGTAATGGACGCGCGCATCCTGCGTCATGATGGACGCGGGGTTCAGGGCCGACTTGATTTCGAGCCTTGGGTTATTGAGGCCGGGATAACCCAAACGCCCCAACCGCTCCAATGTACCTTTAAAAACCTCCGCGAGATGCTTGTCGAGGCCCACCTCAGACTCGAATAGCGCTTTGAGCGCCTGATGATCGTCCTGACGTTGATCGAGATTGCGTTGATAGAAGCGACTCAGACGCTTCGACAAATCCTCCGAACGGCCGCTTCCGGAAGCTGTTGAAGGGTCCGCAAGGTGCCGCTGTGCATTGAGAAAATCTACCTTGATGAGCGATTTTAGTACAGCACTGCCGCCGGGCTCGTTCCCCAACGGCAGCGGCTGATACCCCTCCACCGCCTGAAACTTCGCATCAAATTGCCTGTGGTCGAGGACGTAATATCGCAGCTCATACTCGTGTCTCAGTTCTTTAAGCAGGTAAGCCGATAGCGATTTTGGCCAAGGCACATAATCGCCTGCGCCGCCGACCAGCGCCGCCGCTTTGGCCCGACCATCGTCGCGAGCGGTGCGATAACGCTGGATCAATTCCGTGATGTTTCTGGGCGCGAGTTCGACGCGGACGCCCACAAGCGTCCCGGCCCAAGCGGTCGAGGGCAGAATGGGGATGACAAGATAGAGGTCTTCGGCTCCCACCTCGAACCAAAGATCGAGCGAGACGGTCGGAAACTCAGCCTCGGCGATGTCGCCCTCTCGTTCGCCGATCTCATCAAGCAGCGGCCAAGCGTGCGAGCTGAAATCATACAGCGAGAAAGCGTCTTTGCCACCCGAGAGAAACATCTGCATAGCCTGCGTCGCGGAGGTTTTTCCGCTATTATTCGCCCCAACGAAAATGGAGATGTCGGACGCAAGCTCGATATGCACGTCCCGAAGCCGCCGGAAATTTCTCAGTCGATAGGAATGTAGGTGCATCGTGTTCCCCCACCACGAAGTCTAACGGATGATAACCCACGTCGGAATCTTAATTGCACGCCGTTGTGGCGGTGTATTGTAAGAATGCAAGGGATTACTGCATGCAGCGCGTATCCCTCGCGGCTCGGTAACTACACCATCTGACAAATTCTGTTCAGTCAGAGATACGCAGGTAGCTTCGCCTTCCATTCGCTCATCAGGATCAAGGTGCCTCCGACGGTCTCGCCGTGTTTGACCAGTTCCAATTCGCCGACCGGCGTTGCTTCGTCCCATTCAAAATGCTCCGAGAGGAACGACAGCGTCTCGCGCTTGTAGGCCGTGTCGAGGTTGTCGAGCTGGTCGCCCTTGGTTTCCAGCACCGTGATCCGCTTCGCTTCGCCATCGCGCTGCACGGCGAAGATGAAATCCGGATAAATTTTGGCCTTCTTCCATCCCTGAATGCCGTATTGCGTCCGCGCGACATTGCGGTGCCACCAGGCCAGCGTCTTTTCGCCGTCGAGATAGACCGCCACATCCCGCTCGTCGCTGTTCAGCTCGTTCTCGTAGACCGGCGCGAAAAGACTCTTTTCGAGCGGGCCGCCCGCGCGGTTCAGGAGCTGGCGCGCGTTTTCCGGTTCCGTCGTTTCGATGCTGAACGGCATTCGCCAGTTGCGGCCATCGAGCCGCAAGCGAAACTGGATGCGTCCCGCCGCTACCTCGGCCTTGAACAGGGCTTCGGCGCGCGCGTTCCGCGCCGCTTCGAGGCCCTTGCGCAGCTCTTCCACGATCAGGCTAGCGAGCAGGCCGAGCTTCGCGTCATCGAAGCCCCGCGCCCGCAGGGCCGCAACCGTCGCGCCGACAATCTCGCGGCCGACGAAGGGATTCGGCACGATGTCGGAAATCATCCGGACGGCATGCGCCGGATCGAAGGCGAGGATTTCCGCGTTGGCGGCGACAGTCTCGCCGACGAACAATTCGTCGCCGTCCTCGGCAAGCCTGATCCGTTGGAGCTGGCTTTCCGCCGCCTGTGCGTTTTCGGGCACCCGATCCGCGATGTCCTGCGGATCGAAGCCCCGCCAGTCGAGCGCGGAAAGCACATCCGTCTCGTAGTCCAGCTCGCGCGCGTCGCCGCTTTCCACCACCATCACCTTGGGCAGGTAGATTTCCGTGGAGGCGAAAGCCGGGCGGCGATTGATCGTGCGGGCAGTCTTACCGGTCCCGCTTTTGTCGTCCTGCGTCACGCGCAGGACCAGATCGCCGAGGCCGTCCTGTTCGAGGCCGTCTTTAATGGCACCGACGACCGTCGCAGTATCGGCGTGATGCGTGATGACGTGGCACTCATCGAGCGCTTCAACGTCCGTTTTGAGCGCGCCGGGCTGGCGGAGAATGCGGCCGACAAGCTGGGTCATGGCCTTGAGGTTGGCGCTGGCCGCAAGGCTGCACAGCACATAGGCGAAGGGGCAATCCCAGCCCTCTTGCAGGGCCTGTTTCGTGATAATCGCCCGCACGCGGTTGGTGGGCGAGAGCAGGTCCTGATTTTCGGGATCGTTGAGGTCGTTTTGCTGGGCGGTTTTAATCGCGATTTCCGCCTGGTCGAAACCCGCCGTCAGGAGCCAGTCTTTTACATCTTCCGCATGGATATGGCCGCTTTCGCGCTGATCCGCGCCCGTGCGCTCGACCTGGATCAGCATGATCGGGCGAATATAGCGGCCCGTATCGGCCCGCAGTTGCCGGGCTTCGGCATCGAGCGCGTTGAGCTTGGCAAGCGCCGCGTTCAGCGTCGCCTTCCAGTCATTGCCCTGCCGGGGATCAAGGTTGAGCGGCATCTTTATCATGCCTTCACGGTCCAGCTCGCGCCCCGTCACTTCCACCAGCACATTGGCATAGCGGCCTTCGCGCGGATTGCGGCCGCCGCGCGGCTGCACATCCTGCGGCGTGGCCGTCAGCTCCAGCACGAAACACGGGTTGAATCCGTAAAGCGTGCCGAAAGCGAGATCGGAAATGGCGCGGTGGCCTTCATCCATCACGACCACGGGCCGAATGATCCGAAGGGCGTTCCCGAGGGAATCCTTCACCAACGGGAACATGCCGGTATAGGCGGAGAGGTTCGGCGTGCGGTCGATGGCGGCTTGATGCGCCTGTTGTTCGCCTTCGGGCGGGAAGAAGCCGTGCACGTCGCCCCGGTCCTGAAACATTTTCAGGGAATCCTGCGTCTCACGGTTCGCAGATTGCAGCATCAGCAGCATGATGCAGATATTGGTTTCCACGTCCCGCGCATCGAGCCGGTCGGTTTTCTCCATGATCTTCACGCGCCCCGCCGCTGCGCGGTCCAGCGCCTGACGGTAGGGGTGCTGGCGATCCTTCAGGTGCTTGAGCGTCTGCGTATAAATCGCTTCGTTCGGCACGATCCACAGGACGAAACCGGTGTTGCGGTCGAGATAGCGGCCCATCACCCGCGAGACGGCGGAGACGGCAAGCCATGTCTTACCGCCGCCGGTTGGCACTTTCAGCACGGCGTTGGGCACGGGCCGCTCGCAGCCGTCCATGCGCGGCGAGAACGGAATCGCGGCGCGGGAAGCGGGCAGCTTCCCCGCCGCCTTCATCGCTTCCCAAGCCTCTTTCGCGAAATCCGGAGTGGCAAGACCAAGGTCCGGGTCTTGCGCGGCAAGCGCCGCCACCTTGTCGGCGCGCGCCTTCTTTTCCTTCAAAAGGTCGAGATAGTCGTCGAGCGTCTTGATGACGCGGTCCTGATAATCGAGCTGGCGAAACACGGCGTCAGCTCCGATCTATCCGGTAGAGCGCGAAGGGCAGCGGCACGAACTCCACGGGGATGTTCTGTTCCGCCAGCATCTTCTGGCTCACGAACCGCGCCGGGGCGAAGACAAGGTGCCGCTTGTCCGGATCGGAGGCGGCGAATGCCTTGGCGCGCGCCAGCGTCAGGGCCGCTTCCGGCGATTTCAGCCAGTCGAGATCGGGCTTGTAGATCAGCCAGACATGCTGGCCTTCTATGGCACCGAGATAGAAATCATCCTCCCGCACGGCTGCGGGATCGAGCGCGCGATTGGTCGCCATGTGGAACAGTGCCGCGCCGAGACCGGCATAGGGCGGCAGGGTTTCACCGCTCAGCACCTTATCCAGCTCCACGGGATCGCCGAGAGTGCAATAGGTGAAGGTGCCGCCGAGGCCGGCTTTATACTCGTCGTCCTTTGAAGTCGGAACGCCCTGGATAAGGCGGCGAACACGCTCTGCCGTCAGTTCGTCGGCATAATCTTCCATTTCGACAAGGATAAACTTCCGATTTCCGGCATCCCTCTCGTTCAGTTTCATGACCGCCTGCGCCGTCGTTCCGGAGCCAGCAAATGAGTCGAGAACGACAGCATCCGGGCCAGCGGTGTATGAAAGAAGCCACTCAATAAGCGTGTAGGTCTTTGGATTCTTGAAGGCTTGCTTCGACTCTGGGAAAATCTTTTTCAGCTCATTCGCGCCGCGCCGACCATCTATTTCAATGATCCCCGGCATCTTCTCCTTGTAGTCCTTCACGTAGGTCTTGAGGCGGATGAGCTGATCGGGATCGTCGCTGAAAATGATGCGGTCCTGCGCAAGCAACTCGTCGCGGGTGTCTTCAGGAAAGCGGTATCCCATGAGCGGTTGCGGCACCAGTTTCTGGGTCTTGGGATTCACTAAATCCCAGCGATAACCCTCACGGCCCGGGTTGTGGACGCTTCGCGAGGCAGTGAAAATCCCGCCCCGGTCGATCTGATTATACTCCTGCAAGGGGCCGAGTTGCGGCTTATGCAGTCTGAACCATTCCGTATATTGTGATGAAAGCTCATCATCGCTTAAGTTGGCGGCCAAAAGCTCCTGTTCCTTCGCAAGAAGGCAATCTTTCAGGTCCGACCACGGAGAACTCCAGATAGGTGCAACGCCATCCCGCTCCAAGCAAAAGACATGAACATACTCATGTTCAATTGCGATATTCGTTGGATTATTATCTGTCGCATTCTTCCAGATAATGGTGCCAAGATGAGGGTTGCTTTTCGGATTGTTATTGTCTCCAAATGTAGCGTGCAGAAGATGCTTGAACAGAGCGACCTCGTTATCATCGATGCTCGCAAAAATGACTGCCCCCGGCTTCATGAGGTCGCGTAAGAGCTGAAGGCGCGGCCACATCATGCACGCCCACTTGTCATGCCGAAGCGTGTCATCGACGGTGATTGGATTGCTATCGAGCCATTCCTGAATCACCGGCGAATTGACTTTGTCGTTATATGACCAATCGCTCTTGCCGGTATTGTAGGGCGGGTCGATATACACGCAATCTACCTTGCCCGCATAAAGCGGCAGGAGCGCCTTCAGCGCGTGCAGATTGTCGCCGTGAATGACGAGATTGCCGTCAAGCGCAACCGGGCCGATGCCCTTGCTTTCATCGGGCACAAGCGGACGGAAGGGCACCGCCAGATGGTGGTTGTAGACAAACTCTTTGCCCTTGAAACTCAGCTCCGTCATGCTCGACCCTTCGTATTCATTCCTGTGTATCGCTCGACCTTGATCTCCGCTTCCCGCCTGCGGGCCTGCGCAATGTCGTAGCTGTTCTGCATGCGCATCAGCGTCTCCATCGGTACGCCGAAGGCCTTTTCAATCCGGATCGCCATTTCCGGCGACAGGTGCGCACGCTCGTTCAGAAGCGCCGACAAGGCCGGTCGCGTAACCCCCAACGCCTCTGCCGCCTCGGTCACGGACAAGCCGAGCGGTTGCAGCACCTCATGCTTGACGAAACCGCCAGGATGGGCGGGCGTCTTCAGCCGAAGGTCATGCTCATCGGTCATCGCGCTGCCCGTTGAATGTTCATCGATTCGGATGCAGCGTATCGGACGTAACGTTTCCTGTAAAGTGACGCTTTACGGAACATGGCGGTGCCAGGCACCTATTTTCGGGCGCGAAAGCAGGCCAAAAGCCCGCCTCCCAAAAACCATTGTGACAGAGACCAAAAAATCGGTCCCGGAAACAGCCATCTAAGCCATTGATTTAAAACAAATCTGAACACATCGTCGAAAAACGTGGCCGTGAAGGTAGTTGAATTAATAAATTAAGTAGTGTGACATGCCCTATGACCAGCGTTGCGCAGTACCTTTCCGAGCATGGTCCCTCACGTTCCTCACGGATCGTTGAGGCATTTGTCGCATCTGGTTTATCCGCAGAGGCAGCGCGTCAACGCGTATCGCGAGCCAAGCCGCCGGTCCGCAGCTTTCCTGTTCCGCTCCTGCCTAAACGCGAGGCGTTCCTCTATCTGGAGAAGGACCGCAACGGCGAACGGTTCTGGCAAAATTTCCTGCGCGATCTCCGCGAAACCAATTCGATTACGGCGGCGGCTATCGACGGCGTGATCGCTCGGGGCGGCATAATTCCTGTCGAGCAATTCGCGGTTGTAAGCGGTGCGACGGTCAGGCCTAAGACCGGGCAAGTCCCGGCTGATACGGTCGCCAGCCGTCTCATAAAGTCCGACTTCCTCAAGGAATTCCACGACCCGGAATATGGCCGCTGTTTCCGCACGGCTCCGAGCTTGGCCATGGGCACACCCGCTGCCATGCGGGCGCGGGACATTACGGAACGTGTCTTGCTGGATGGCCTGCGCGAATGGTGCCGAAAAATTGGCCTCGCGAGCTACAACGCCATCCGCATCCGGGGCGACGAAGACTTGAAGCCGATCGGGCCTTTCGCATTCGATCTTGCCGGGCCGAGCTATCTCCTACCGTTGCAGGGATCGGCAAGCAAACCGGGTTTCGTTGTGGCGGACGTTTTCGCCGAAGGCATTTTGACCGTCCATGAGATTCAGTTCTTCATCCGCAAAGCTCGCGTTCTCAAAGCCAGCTTCAAGGATATCGGCATTCTGTCGATCATCGTCGCGGAAGGCTTCACGGGCGAAGCAATGACCGCAGGACATGCGGCGGGCGTTATGCTGGCAACCCCCAAAGACCTGTTCGGGAGGCGTGTCGGGGAGGCAATCGCCTCGCTCTGCGAAGTGCTCAAGAATGCCGCGAAATATTCGTCATCGAGCCCCGAACGCCTCACCATGCTGTTGAACAACCTGTTTGATATCGAAGGACGCAACAAGAACCTTCGGGGCATCCTGTTTGAGATGGTGGCGGGCTATCTTGCAAGGCGCACAGCCATGACGATGGATATGGGCGTCACCGCCAAAGACCCGAGCACCGGGAAGACAGCGGATATCGACGTTCAGACGATCACGAACCAGAACGCAATCGTCACGGCCATTGAATGCAAAGGTAAGGAGCCGGGCGGTGTGTTGAGTCTGGCAGAGGTGGAGGAATGGCTCGCGAAGATTCCCACATTCCGCGCTCATTACGCTCAGCACGGGTATTTACGCGAGGCAGAGCAGCGCTTCGAAATTTGGACGAGTGGCAGCATCGCACCTGATGCGCTGGCGAAACTGAAAGAGGAACAGGTCCGCCGCGTAAAGGCGAAGATCGACTGGAAGGACGGCGATGCGGTTCTGGCGCTGGCGAGGGCGGGCAAAGAGAAGGCCCTTGCCGACGCTCTCAACCAGCATTTCTTCCGTCACCCGCTTGCCGAAGTCGCCAAGCAATTCGAAGCCGACGAGGCCGCAGGAAAAGTGCAGTCATGGATGGCTCCTACGAAATCTAAACCGCCTGAGTTCAAAGGTCTGGCGATTGAAGTCGTCTCGTTGGATGACGAGTTGGACGCCGCCGAGTGACCTAGAGCCCAAGATCCGAATTGCCGCCGATAGCCACATAAATTCCGCTGAAAACCGCTGGCTGCCGCAAGTCATGGATGCCTGAACAAACTGCTGGCCCGAAGCGAACGCGCTATTCGTTGCGCTGTGGAGAGCCGCTAGTGACAATGTCCCGGCGCTGTAGCGCCGGGTCCGTAGAAACACATGGTGAAAACGAATAGACCGGAACCCATTGTAGTACCATTGGTTTCCTGTCGATTCTCGAACCCGGACTTATAGGGCTATGGAGTAAACGTAGTTGTCATCTTCACCTGGCGCGGTGCGCCAGATTCTCTTCATTTTGGTAATGTCGCGCGTCTTAGCGGCTGTCGAAGGGGCTGGCGATCGCCGATGGGCTGTGAACGGTCATCTGAGTGAACTGGAAATCCAAGACAAATCACTGATATTTAGCAATTGAGAGGGCGGCGATGTGACAAAGCCCGTCCAAGCCCCTATACTCGGTTCCAAGCAACTCTGCTTGCGGCCGCTTTCGGGCGGCTGATCGCCGGGCCTTCGGGTCCAGACGATAGACCGAATGAAAGGTATCACATGACATTTCCGAAAACCGGCCTCGCGCTTCTGGGCCTGATGGCGACTGCGCCTGCGGCATTTGCACAGGAAGAATGCGGCGATCTGACCATTGCCGAGATGAACTGGGCCTCGGCGGGACTCGCCGCCTGGGTGGACAAGATCATCCTCGAAGAGGGCTATGGCTGCGATGTCGAGCTGGTGACGGGCGATACCGTGCCGACCTTTACCTCGATGAATGAAAAGGCCGAACCCGATGTCGCGCCGGAGCTGTGGGTCAATGCGGTGAAGATCCCGCTCGATGCCGCCGTGGACGAGGGCCGCATCATCATCGCGTCGGAAATCCTCACCGATGGCGGCGTCGAAGGTTTCTGGGTTCCGACCGAACTGGCCGAGGCCAATGACATCGTGACGATTCAGGACGCGCTGGAGCAGCCCGATCTGTTCCCGGGTGCGGAAGATGAAAGCAAGGGTGCGTTTTTCGGCTGCCCGTCGGGTTGGGCCTGCCAGATCATCACCCAGAACCAGACCCGCGCGCTCGGCATCGAGGAAAAAGGCTTTGAACTCGTCGATCCGGGTTCGGCAGCGGGGCTCGATGGCTCGATCGCGCGTGCCTTTAACCGCGATGAGGGCTGGCTTGGCTATTACTGGGCGCCAACCGCAATCCTCGGCAAATATGACATGACCCGGCTGGAACTAGGGGTCGAGCACAACCGCGAGCAGTGGGATAACTGCACTGTCGTGAACAACTGCCCGGAGCCCGAGCTGAATGAATGGCCGCGCTCGGACGTGTTCACTGCCGTCACCAAGGAATTTGCCGAGAGCAATGCCGTCACGATGGACTATCTCGGCAAGCGTGCGTGGTCGAACGACACCGTCAACAGCCTGCTCGCCTGGATGGGTGACAATCAGGCGACGAATGAAGACGGTGCGTGGTACTTCCTCGAAAATCACGAGGATGTCTGGAGCGCGTGGGTCAGCGAGGACATCGCCGACAAGGTTCGCGACGCGATCTGACGTGCAGAAGAACTTCGCGGCCCGGCGGAACCAACGCCGGGCCGTTTCGCTTTACTGAATAGCCCCAGGAAAAAGCACACATATGGATTTCGTCGACTTTCCATCCATGAGCCGCGGCGATCTGCGCGATTTGCGCATCGCGATCGACACGGCGTTCCGAGATTTCACCCGCGCCTATGGCGAGACGCTGGAAAACCTGTTCCACCCGGTTCAGGTCCTGCTCGTCTTCATCGAGGATCTGCTGATCGACAGCCCCTGGATTCTGGTCCTCGGCGGGCTGGCCGCCTTGGTCTGGCTTCTCAGCCGCAGTTGGAAAATCGTCCTTGGATCGGTGATCGCGCTGTTTCTGATCGGCTATTTCGGGATGTGGGAAGACACGATGAGCACCATCGCGATGGTTGCGGTTTGCACGCTCATTGCGGTGGTGATCGGGATTCCGGTCGGCATTTTCATGGCGCGCTCAAGCAAGGCGAATTCCCTGATCACGCCAATCCTCGACATGATGCAGACCATGCCGAGCTTCGTTTATCTGATCCCGGTGGTGATGATCTTCGGTCTCGGCAAGGTGCCGGGCGTGATCGCGGTGGTGATCTATGCCATCCCGCCGATCATCCGCCTGACCAATCTGGGCATTCGCCAGGTGCCCTCGGACGTGCTTGAAGCCGCCGAGGCGTTTGGGTCCAATCCGCGTCAGAAGCTGAAGGACGTGCAGCTTCCGCTGGCGCTGCCGACCATCATGGCGGGGGTGAACCAAACCATCATGATGAGCCTCGCCATGGTTGTCGTCGCCTCGATGATCGGGGTGAAGGGTCTTGGGCAGCCGGTGCTTCAGGCGATCAACAACCAGTATTTCACGCTCGGCGTGATGAACGGTCTCGCAATCGTTGCCATCGCCATCATTTTCGACCGCTCGACCCAAGCCTATGGCAAGCGGCTGCAAAAGCATCTGGAGGCTGTCCATGGCTGAAGCGACCCATGACATCGAGATACGTAATCTCTACAAGATCTTTGGTCCCAACGGCGCCGCCTACGTCGATGACGTCAAGGCCGGGATGACCAAGGACGAGCTGAACAACAAGCATAACCATGTGCTTGGGCTCAACGACATCAATCTCACCATTCCCGCGGGGAAGATTCAGGTGGTGATGGGGCTGTCGGGTTCGGGCAAATCGACCCTGATCCGCCACATCAACCGGCTGATCGAGCCGACGGCGGGCGAGGTGATCTTTGACAATCGCGACATCGTGCAGATGTCGCAGTCGCAGCTTCGCGATTTCCGGCGCAAGAAGACCGCGATGGTCTTCCAGAAATTCGCGCTCTTCCCGCATCGCACGGTGCTCGAGAATACGAAATACGGGCTCGATGTGCGCGGTATTTCCAGCAAGGAAGCCGATGAGCGGGCGCGGCGCTGGATCAGTCGCGTGGGGCTTGATGGCTATGAGGCGAGCTATCCGAACCAGCTCTCGGGCGGGATGCAGCAGCGTGTCGGGCTGGCCCGTGCGCTGACCAACGATGCCGAGATTCTGCTCATGGACGAGGCTTTCTCGGCGCTCGACCCTCTGATCCGCACCGACATGCAGTCGGTTCTGCTGGATCTTCAGGAAGAACTGCACAAGACCATCGTCTTTATCACCCACGATCTGGACGAGGCACTGCGGCTTGGCGACAAGATCGCCATTCTGCGCGATGGGGAGATCATCCAGCAGGGCACGGGTGAACAGATCGTGCTGCGCCCCAAGGACGATTATATCAGCAACTTCGTGCGTGACGTAAATCGCGGCCACGTGATCTCGGTCAAGACGATCATGCATAAGGGCGAGCAGACCGACAGCCCGGTCACTCTGGACGCCAACGCGTTGCTGGAAGAGGCGGCGCGGGCGATGACAGACGCCGAGACGAACCGAGCCAATGTGGTCGGCGAGGACGGCATGCATCTGGGCCGGATCACTCTGTCAAAGACGGTGGCCGAGATGATCGCGCCGGATTACAGCGAGGATGTTGCCGCCGAATAGGGCGGTCGCTTCTCAGCCCGCGCGCGTTTCGGCTGAATGCGCTAGCCGGTCTCGCCTCCGCGCCATCCAGCGATGGCACAGCACCGCGATGACATAGCCGCCCACCACCATGGCGATCAGCCCCGCGCCGCCCAGATGCAATTGCGTCAGCATCAGCAGCGGTGTTCCCAGCAGATTGCCCAGATTACCCATCTGCGCCATCAGCCCATTGGCAAGCGCGCGGTCCCCGAGATCGGCGTTCAGCACGGGCACGGCAGCGAAGCTCGCACCCTGGATGATGCCGAGCGCGGCGAATAGCGCCATCGCCGGAAGGCTCGGATCGTCGGGCAGCAGCATGGCCGCGGCAGAGAGCGCGGCGGACATGAAGCCGAGCTGGATCAGCCCCACCGCCGATGTGAACCGCAGCAACAGCGGCACGAGCATGAGGCTGGATGCGATGCTGATCAAAGGCAGCGCGGCAATCATCAGTGCACGCCGATCGGGCGGCATCAGTGCTGGCAGGATCGCCAGCAGAGACACGAATGTGAGTGTATAGAACAGCCAGCCGAGCCCCGGCGCGGCAATGCGCGGCGACGCATATGCGCGGCGCTGCGCGACCAATATGCCGGACGCAGACGGCAGGCGGGGAACCTCACCGCGCCTGACTCTGGGCAGCACCGCCCAAAGCAGCGCGGCCATCGCAAGCATGAAGGCGCCGTGCCATTGGAACAGAACGCCAAGCGACGCCTTTCGGATCAGCGGCAGGCCCAGCCACGCCATGATCACGTAGGTCACGCCGAAAAACGTCGCCCAAAGCGTCATGGCGAGATTTCGATAGCGATCTGGCGCAAGCTGCGCGATCAGCGTCGGCGCGGCGATCACGATGAACAGATGCGATGCGCCCTCGACCGCGCGGCTGAACAGTAACGGGGTAAGCGCGTCCATCCTTGCCTGAACCAGCGAGACCGCCCCACCAAGGAGAAGCGCCGCCAGAAGCGCCCGGCGCAGCCCGATGCCGAGCACGAGCGACCCGGCGACAAGCCCGAATACCGCGCCGATCAGGCTGACGAGCGACAGCAGCCACCCCGCACGTGCCCCGGCCTTCGGAAACATGACCCGAATTTCTTCGAAGGGCACCCCGATCTTGGCAAATTGTGCCGCTGCCCCAAGGCCCGCAAACCAGAGCAGCAGGATCAGGACGCCAGCGGGCAGGGCAGGGCGGTGGAATGTCATGCCACAGGGTTAACCCTGCAATCCGAACGACGCCATGTGAAAACCTGACAGACGCTATCTTTCCCTGCTGCGCAGCCCCATCGCCGCGGCGAAGATCGGAGCGCCAAGGATCACAAGCACCAGCCTTAGCAGGTGATGAACCACGATGAAGCCCAGATCGGCCCCGGCGACGATGGCCAGAACCGTCATCTCGGCCTGTCCGCCCGGAGCGAAGGACAGAAATCCCTCGACCGGAGACGCCAGCCCCAACAGCACGACGATCTCTGTCACGCCGAAAGTCAGGAAGGCGAGAATGACAACAAAGACCATTCCCGCCAACACGATGCGGCGCAGCTCGGACAGCGTGACGCCTACATAGCCGGCACCGATTCCCATACCGATGAAGAACTGCGCGCCAAGAATCGCCTCGCGCGGGGGACGATGTTCGATGATGCCGGTCAGCGACAACGCGGCGGTAACGATCATCGGGCCCAGAATCGCCGCCCCAAAAAGGCCGATGCGCTGTGCCAGTTTCCAGCCCCCGATTGCGGCGGCTGCCATGATCGCCAGCTCGGTCAGTGGCAGCTCCGAAGCCGGTGCGCCGATGGGCTGGACAAGCGGCCGGTCGAAGATCCAGATCAGGACCGCGGGGACGATGGTCACAATCACCAGCACCCGCGTCGCGTGGATCAGGGAGAGCGCGCGGACATCGCCGCCCGCCTCTTTGCCGAACAGGATCATGTCCTGAAGCCCGCCCGGCATGGCCGCAAAATACGAGGTCGCCAGATCGAAGCCGCAGACCTTATGGAAATAAGGCACGCCGACCAGCCCGATCACCGCGATATAGATCGGCACGAAAGCGACGGAACCGGCCATTTGCGGGATCTGATGCATCACCTCGGGCGTGATCGTCGCCCCGACCGCGACGCCGAGAATGGTTCGGGCGCCTTCGGAGACCGGCTTGATCCCCTGCAATGGCGCGCCGAGCAGCGCCGCGAAAAGGCAGGCGAACATTGGCCCGAACAGAAAGGGCAGCGGCAGACCCAGCGCCGCGAAGATGGCTGTGCCCGCAGCGGCGAGTGCGACCGTCCCCGCGCGGCGCGGGGTGATAAGACGAGAGAGGGCGGAGGTTTCTTGACGCATTTGTATCCAACAGTATACGTAAGGATGCATGAAGAAAAGCGATCGCGAGCACAACCCGTCCCCCGCTGCGGCTTTGCGCGGATTGCAGGGCGAAAGCACCTATGAGCGGCTTTGTGAAGACATTCGCTCAGGTGTGCTCGCGCCCGGCAGCCGGCTCCGCGAGACCGAGATTGCGGCGCGGCTTGAGGTCAGCCGCACCCCTGTGCGCGAGGCCATCAGGCGGCTCGAGGCCGAGGGTCTGGTCGATCACCAGCCGCGCAGCGGCGCGGCGGTGCGCAAGCTGGAATACCCGGAGCTGATGGAGCTTTACGAGATGCGCAGCGTGTTGGAAGGCACGGCAGCGCGGCTTGCGGCGCGGGCGGCATCACCGGTCGAGCTGGAAGAGCTTCAGGCGTTGAATGCCGAGATGGGCGAGGCTGCGGGTCAGCCCGGGTTGCAGGTAAGGTTGAACCGTCAGTTTCATCGCCGGATGCTCGACGCGGCGCGCAATCGCTTCCTGCTGCGCGCGATGGAGTCGGTTGAAAAAACGCTGTTGATTCTCGGCACATCGTCGATGCAGTCGCCGGATCGCGCCCTGGCCGCTGTGGAAGAGCATCGAGAGGTTCTCGATGCGCTGGCGGCGCGGGATGCCGTGCAGGCCGAGACGGCGATGCGGCGGCATATGGAGCGCGCGCAATTCGCCCGGCTGAAGCGGTTGCGTGAGGCGGAGGCAGGTCGCGGCGCCTAAGGTCGTTTCCGGAACGCAACCTGCCACTCTGTGGGGCGCTCAGGCCTCGTCGTGACTATTCGCGCGGTTCCAGCGGATCGAGGACCACAGCGAGATCCCGATCAGACCTGCGCCGCCCAGGCCGGTGATGACTTCGGGAATCTTGATCAGCGACTGCATGAACATGATTACCGACAGCGCGATGATCGCATAGAAGGCGCCATGCTCGAGATAACGATACTCGGTCAGCGTGCCCTTCTCGACCAGCATGATGGTCATCGAGCGCACATACATCGCCCCGATCCCCAGCCCGATGGCGATGACGAACAGGTTCTGGGTCAGCGCGAAAGCACCGATCACCCCGTCGAAGCTGAACGAGGCATCGAGCACTTCCAGATAAAGAAACGCGCCGAGCCCGCCCTTGGCCGCCGCGCTGGTCGCCTCCTGCGTGCTGTCCAGCAACCCGCCAAGCACCTCGACCAGCAGGAAGGTCAGCAGACCCCAGATCGCCGAGCGGAAGAACACCTGCGACTCTTCCCCTTCGAGGAAGCGGGAAAACACCAGAACGGTGACCAGAACCACGGCGACTTCGATGCCGCGGATCGTCGCGTATTTCTGCATCTTGCCTTCCAGCCAGCGGACCCAGTGCACGTCCTTTTCGTGGTCGAAGAAGAAGGACAGCCCGACCATCATCAGGAAGGTGCCGCCAAAGGCTGCGATCGGCAGGTGGGCGTCATGCATGATCTCGGCATATTGTTCGGGCTTTGCGGCCGCGAGCACGATCGCCTCCCACGGGCCGATCCGCGCGGCGATCACCACGATCAGTAATGGAAACACGATCCGCATGCCGAACACGGCGATCAGGATCCCCCAGGTCAGGAATCGGCGCTGCCAGACCGGGGTCATGTCCTTCAGCTTGTTGGCGTTGACGATGGCGTTGTCGAAGCTGAGCGAGATTTCCAGCACCGCGAGCACCGCGCAGATGAAGAAGATCGTCAGCATGCCGCCAAGCGTTCCGGTCATCTGCCAGCCGAGCACCGCGCCAAGCGCCAGCCCGGCGATGGTCACGATAAACGCCCATTTGAAGTAAGACATCATGCCGCGGGCGGGCATGTCCTGAGTCGCAGTATGCATGAAAGCATTCCGTCGCGGCTGGTGAGAAAAGCAGTGCCGACATCACGGATGTGCCGCCACATCCGCCAGAGGGGCCCGGTCACCTCAGACTGCGTCCGCCTGTGCGGATGGGCGCAATCTAGGGTAGCTGGCGGGATTTGCAATGGGGCATGGCCGACCGCTCGGAAGCGCGCGGAACCTAGCCGTCCCGCCACTGGCTCAATGCGCGGCAGTCGGCGGGCCAGGTAGCGGCGCGGCCGGTTTCGGTTTGCCCCTGGACCTGTATCGATCTGCCAGGATACCCGCCAGCCAGAGCGCTCCGATCGTCCAGATGTCGACCGACAGGCGGTAGCCTGTGCCGGCCCCGTCCGGAAGGCTCATCAGCGCATCCCCGATCACCGATAGCATCACGCAGGTGACGAAGGTGACCAACCCGCCGCGACCGATCACGCCCAGCGCGCGCCCGAGACGTGTTTCGGCCAGCCAGGCGAATGCGGGAGCAAAGGGGATAGCGACCAGCCACGCCGAGATGAGGATGCCGACATAGCGCACCCAGTCGAGTGACCATTTATCGATCGGACCTATTAACTCCTTGATCGACGCCAGGAGTTCCGCCCCTTGCGGCCCCATCCGCCAGAGCTGGGTCAGCAACGCCATGCCGATCAGCCCGATCAGCGCGACCACGGCGAAGGCCCTGCTGTTGCGGCGCAGCACCGGCATGATCTGCTCGCGAAACGCGCCCATGGCGACGCCGGTGTAGAACAGCAGCTGCCAGCCGAACGGATTGAACAACATGCCGCCATCGGCGCGGTGATTGGGCAGCATCTCGTTCAGCGGTATGGCGAAATACCAGACCAGCACCGAACCCGCCGCAAAGGCGAAGGGGAAGCGCAGCATCAGCGGCAAGGTGATCGGGGTAAATGCCAGAACGACCACGTAAAGCGCCAGCACATCCAGCAGGTTTGGTTGCAGCCACATCAGCCCCAGCGTGCCGACATAGCCAAGCGGGTTTTCGATGATCCAGCGGGAATATTGCGACCAGATCGCGGTGTGATCGAAGCCGATTTCGAACAGGCCGCGCGACAGCAGCGCCACCAGAACCCCGCCCAGCACGAGCGCGAACCAGACTTGGATGGCGCGCTTGAGGAAACGAAGCTGCGCGGCGCGGCGACCCTGTTTCGCCTCGACCGAGATCCAGACGAGACCGACAAGGAAGCCGGAGAGCAGGACGAAAAGCTCGGCCGCATCGAAGACCGCGAAGCGTGCGAGCGTGAAGCCGCGCAGCACCCCATCCGGCATATGATCCACCATGATGGCGACGAGCGCGTATCCGCGCAGCATGTCCAGTGCGGCTATTCTTTTCATCTCACCCAGGCAAACGCGACCACTGTTCAATCAGATCAGGGTCGTTGAGTAGTGCCTGCCGCTCGGAGCGGTCAAGGAAGCCCAGTGCCTCGGATCGGCTGCTTGCCGCCGCTATCTTGGCGGAAGCGGCAATATCCGGCAGCCGGTCGGCGACGCTCCGCTCAATCTGCGGCGGGATCGTGCCGATATAGGCGTTCCTCGCCTCGGGGTTGCGGCCGAGTTCGATGATCGCGTCGGCGGGACCGCGCAGGTGGCGGGCTTGGTTGACCGAGTCAGCCATGATGTCGGGAATCAGCCGCTCTTCCGGTGTGACCAGCAGACCCGCCGCGCGCGCCCATCGCCCGAGCACGGGCGAGGCACTCCACCGCGACGTGAAGGGAGCAAGCACCAGCCCGGCAAGGATCGGCGACAGCCAGATGATCTGCCCCGGCGCCAGATAGGTGATCGCCACGGTCGTCGCCACGCCCGCAGCGACATGGATCCAGTGGCGGCGCAGCACTACTCCCCAGCCAGGCATCGAGCCCTTGCGGACCTGACTTTCCCAGCCAGAGTTGCGGCCCATCAGGATTTCGGCGATCTGCCTTGTCTGAATCAACATCTGCACGGGCGCGATCAGCGCGGACATGATGATCTCGAACACGGCGCTCAGAAGCACGCGCGGCGGGCCTCCGGCGCTTCTGGCAAGGGGACGCCGCCATGCCCTCAGAATGGCGATGAATTTCGGGATCAGCAGCAGCGCGGCCGAGGCCGCCAGCAGCCAGATCATCCGCCGTGCGTCGAAGGTAGGCCAGTCGGGGAAGAGCTGATAGGTGGACGGGAAATATTCCGGGCTCGACAAAATCACATTGGCGGTCAGCACCAGCCCGGCAAGGATCAGCGCCAGCCAGACCGGGCTCATCAGGAAGCCCATCACGCCGATGACGAAATGCACCCGGCTGATGGCCGTGAAGCCGTGCGCGCCGATGAGCCGCAGATGCTGAAGATTGCCCTGCGCCCAACGCCGCTCTCGCAGCGCCATGTCCAGCAATGTGGGCGGGCTGCCCTCATAGCTGGCACGCAGATCCCAGTCGAGCCGCACCTTCCAGCCCGCCCGGCGCAGCAGCGCCGCCTCGACAAAGTCATGCGACAGGATCGTGCCGCCCCAGGGCGCGCGCCCGGGCAGCTCGGGCAGGCCGCAGCATTGCGCGAAGGCGCTGGCCCGGATCATCGCGTTATGGCCCCAGAAATTGCCGTTATCCCCTGACCAGGCCGCCACGCCGCGCGCGATGGCCGGGCCATAGATCCGTCCGGCGAACTGAATCACGCGTGCGAATATCGTCTGCCCGTGGACGAGGATCGGCATGGTCTGGATCAGCGCCAGCGCGGGGTCCGCCGACATCCGCGCAGACATCTCGCGGACCACCCCGCCCGAAACGACGCTGTCCGCATCAAGCACCACCATCTGATCGTAGCGCCCGCCCCAGCGCCGGATGAACTCGGCGATGTTGCCCGATTTACGGCCGTTATTGTCCAGCCGGCGGCGATACCAGACGGGGATCGGGGCCCGTTCGCGCAGCCTTGTCACGGCAAGAGACTCGGCCGCGACGAAGTCAGGATCGTGGCTGTCCGACAGGACGAAAATCTCGACCCGGTGACCGAGTCCCTCCGCGGCAAGCTGCTCCGCTAGCGCCCCAAGCAGCCCCAGACACTCCGCCGGTTCCTCATGATAGACCGGCATGACGATGGCGATGCGGGCGTCGCCATTTTCCGTCGGCGTTTCCTGCTGTCGCACCATCAGTCCGGCCAGCATCGAGGCAAAGCTGAACCCGATCCAGGCAAATGTAATGGTGAAGAGGAATAGCAACACATATTGCATCGGCTGAATATTGGTCCCGAAGGCGGCCCACATCTGCCACGCCCCGAGCGCGGTGATGATTGCCGCACCGCCAAAGGCGGTAAGACGCGCCAGCCGCACTTCCGGGGCAGGGCTGACGAAACCCGGACCCTTGGGCGGTGGGGCGCGGAAATCCTGAACCGGCATCGCCATCTGCGCCTCTGGCGGTGTCATGGGTGTCCGCTGCTTCGACGGAATCCGCACTACGCCCTGCTGCGAAGCGGAGGACATGGCTTAGCCCTCGGACCAGCGATAAAGCCAGCTCTCGGAGAGGTTGACGTCTTCGGAACCCTGCAAGACGGCGCTCAGATCCGCGACCTCGGCACCGTCGGGGACATATTCGAACGAGAGCCGCATCAGCCCATGCTCGGGCAGGCGCAGCAGATAGGGATGCTCGATCGTGCCGCGCGCTGCATTCACCCGCGCCGCCGGGTCGTCCCGCCCTTCGAACGGGGCGAGCTCGAAATCGATGACGAAGCTACGGACGTTCTCGCGGTTGATCGAGAGCCCTGACCGGGTTGAGACAATCCGCGCCATCGTGCCCGGTTCGACCACCTCTGCGCCGAAGCTCAGAACATAGCCGAAATCGGAACGATTGCCTGCCGTCAAAGGCTGGGCAGGTTGCCAGAATGCGACGATATTATCGTGGAATTCGCTTTCGACAGGGATCTCAATCAGGGAAACATTGCCGCGCCCCCAGTCGCCTGTGGGCCGGATCCAGGCCGATGGGCGGCTTTCATATTTCGCTTCGGCATCCTGATAATCTGAGAAATCGCGGGGACGCTGGATCAGACCGAATCCGCGCGGGCTTTCATCTACGAAGGCCGAGATCTGCAGCTTGGCCGGATTGCTGAGCGCCCTCCACAGACGCGCGCCCGAGCCGGTGATCATCTGCAAGCCGTCACTGTCATGCACGGCCGGGCGATAATCGTCGAACCGCGCCCCGTCCGCGGGTCCGAACCAATACATCGAGGTGAGCGGCGCAATGCCCACCTCTGCCAGTTCGCGGCGCGGAAACAGTGCGACGCGGGTTGTCAACATCGTCTCGCTGCCGGGCATGATGACAAACTCATAAGCGCCCGCCACGGATTTGCTGTCGAGCAGCGCCTGCACGGTGACACGGCCTGTCCCGGCATCGGGTTGGTGGATCCAGAATTCGCGGAACACCGGGAACTCTTCGCCTTCGGCGCTGCCTGTGCCGATGGCGAGGCCGCGCGCCGAAATGCCGTATGTATTGCCTCGCCCCAGAACCCGGAAATAGGAGGCGCCCTGAAACACGGCCAGCTCATCCAGAATATCGGGCCTGTTCAACACATGGCGAATGCGGAAACCCGACCAGCCCATCTCGTCCGGCGTGGCCTGAGCGGCGTCATCGGGGAAGAAATTCGGATCGAAATCGAAAAGCGAGGGATCGAACGGCATCGGCTGCGGGACACCCTCGCGCACCAGATTGATCCGCACCGGCTCGTGATAGATCATCCCCGGAGGCAGCAGGTCGAGACCGAAGCCCGCGATCTCGCGCCATGGGTCTGCGTCACGCCGGAAACGGATCGCGCGATAGGCGTCGTAATCGATATCGGCAAAGGGTCCGGTCAGTTCGCGAGAGGGATTTTCCCAGTCGCGTCCCGCCCAGTTCGCGGCAATCGCCGCCACGCTTTCAAAGCCGAACGGCGCTGCTTCGGCAGTCTCCTCGCCTGCATCGCCGCTGCCGGAATCACTTTGTCCATAGCTGCGCGCTGCGCTGCCGAGGGCGATGGCGGCGCTAACGGTTCCAAGGAAATTTCGACGTTTCACGCGGGCAATTCCGGGCAGAGGGAGTCATTTGCCTGTTATGGCATCGTCGCAGGGACGGCAAGAATTCGCGATACGTCATATGACGCTAGGCGGAAAATCACGCAGAACCGGCGCATCACGCATCGAAACTGCGTCGCCCCTGTTCAAAATCAGAACATTTTATTGCCTTCCGAAGGGCGCACCGCTGACGCGAAAGCGCGCAACAGACAGCTCGCGAAAGATGTGGCTTGGCCGAATTTCTGCTATGTTGACAGTAATACTCAGATTTGAAATATCCGGCCAAAGAAGGCCGGTGCTCTCAGCGCTATCACTCAGGCGAGTTCAGAATGTCGCAGCATATCTTCAGCTTCTCTCCATCCCGTTTCCTGTTGATGCTCGCGCTGACGCTTCCCGGTGCGGCTGCTGCTCAGGCTCCGGAGGGTGCGGAGGCTGATGCGGGCGTCGATGGCATAGGTTTCTCCGGTACGGCGCTGCCGCATGACCTTTCCCCATGGGGGATGTTCATGAATGCCGATATCGTCGTAAAGTCGGTGATGGTCGGTCTGGCTTTCGCGTCCGTGGTGACCTGGACAATTCTCGTCGTTAAGATGTTTGAAATATACTCGGCCAATCGCAATGTGCGCCGAAGTGCCGAGTTGATCGCCCGCGCGCCGAACCTGCGCGATGCCGTCTTGCGGAGTGAAAACCGGCGCGACCCCGCGAGCAGAATGCTGCGCGCAGCCGCGATCGAGTTGCAGCGTTCTGATGAAACAATCTATTGGGGTGCTGCGGATGGCCTGAAAGAGCGCATATCGTCCTATCTCTCCAGCATCGTATCCTTCTCAGGCCGAAAGGCAGGTGTCGGAACCGGTCTGCTGGCGACGATCGGCTCGACCGCGCCTTTTGTCGGGCTGTTCGGGACGGTTTGGGGGATCATGAACAGCTTCATCGGCATCTCGGAGGCGCAGACGACCAATCTCGCCGTGGTTGCGCCCGGTATCGCGGAAGCGCTTCTGGCGACGGCGCTTGGTCTGGTGGCCGCGATCCCTGCCGTTGTGATCTACAACCTTTTCGCCCGCCAGATCACCGGCTACCGTCTGCGCCTCACCGAGGCTGCCGCAGGCGTCGAACGGCTGGTGAGCCGCGATCTCGATTTCCGCGCGGCGCAAGGAGCCTGAGATGGGCGCGCGGTTTCAGGACGGGGATGATCTAGACGATAATCACGAAATCAACGTGACTCCCTTCATTGACGTCATGCTGGTGCTGCTCATCATCTTTATGGTCGCTGCACCGCTGGCGGCGGTGGATATCAATGTCGATCTGCCCGCCTCGCGCGGGGCAGCTTCCGAGCGTCCGGACCAGCCGGTCTGGCTCACCGTGGCGCCGGATCTGTCGCTGACGCTTGGGCAGGATCCGGTGACTGCGGCCCAACTTCCCGACGCGCTCAATGCTTTGACCGAAGGGGACCGAGAGACGCGGATCTATCTGCGCGCAGATCAGTCGGTCAGCTATGGCGAGGTCATGGGCGTCATGAACGCGTTGCGCGACCTCGCCTATACCAAGATCGCGCTTGTCGGGCTGGATGGCAGTCAAGGCGGCGCAGCGCCCGAGGCCTCAGCGGCCGCGGGTGCGCAGGAATGAGCAGCGCGCTTGGCGATACACTGCGCTGGGGTGCGGCCGGGGCAGTGGTGCTCGGCCTGCATTTGGCGGGCGGCGTGTGGCTGATCGAACGGATGCAGCGCGCTGAAGCGCTTCAACCGCCCGAGCCCATTTTCATCGATCTCGCCCCGGTTCCCGAACCCGCGCCCGGCCCACAAACCGCGCCTGAGCCGCAGGCAGAGGCGGCAGAGCAGGCCGAGGCCGCATCCCAAGCCCAGGCAGAGCAGTTGGAAGTGGCAGAGCCGGCTGCCGAAATTCCCTCTTTCACCCCGCCCGAGATGAGCGAATTGCCTCCCGTCGAGGATTTTGCCGATCTCGTGCCGGTCCCGTCCTTCGAGCCGCCGCCAATGACAGAATTGCCGCCGGTGTCAGATTTCGCCGAGCTTTTGCCGCAGTCTGCTCTGGCGCTGTCCGCTTCCGAGCGTCCGACGGCTCGGCCCGCGCGACGTCAACCCCAGCCGGCACCCCAGCAGGCCCGCCGCGAGCCGCCGCGCGAAGAGCCACGGCAGCAGGCGCAGCCCCGGCAGCAGGCACCACAGCCCGCGCAACGACAGCAGGCCGCCCCTGCGCAGCTCCGGCAGCAGGCTCAGCCCACGCAGCGCCAGCCCAGCAGAGCCGCCTCGGGCGGTGGAGGTGCGGCGCAATCTCAGGGCAGGGGGGTGAGCCGCCAGCAGATGGCCAACTGGCAGTCCCGTGCCGGCGCTCGGATCGCGCGCCATATGAGCCGCACGAGGGTCCCCGGCGTGCGCGGCGGCACGGTTACGGTGCAGATTTCGGTGACGGTGTCGCCTGGTGGCGGGGCCTCGGCGCGGCTGGCCAGTTCGACCGGGAATGGACAGGCCGATCAGGCGCTTGCACGGCAGGCGGCACGGATGCCGGGGGTCGGGGCTCCGCCGAACGGCCAGTCCGTGTCCTTTGTTCTGCCGATCCAGGTGGCATTGCGCTGAGCGCGGCAGTTCGTCACCCGAGGGCGCGCTAATGAAAATCCCGGCTTGGGAAAAGCTGCTTTGCCTGATCTCGCGGATGCATGGCGCGCGGCTGTGGGAGCGGTCGCGGCGTGTTGTCGGTCTTGGTGTCCATACCACCCACTGCCCACTCCATCGGATGGCCGAGATCAGAGAGATGATGTGAGACATCCTCGATATGCTCCGCGATCAGATGCGCGACGATCCCCTCACGTTGCAGCCTGCCGGTGACCCGCAGCAGCCGCCCGCCCATCACGGCACGGCGGAATTTCTCGAAAACCTGTTTCCATACGACCACGTTGCTCACCCCGGTTTCATCTTCCAGCGTGAGAAATATCACCCCCGAGGCGGTGCCGGGGCGCTGCCGGGTAATCACCAGTCCGCAGACCGTCACGCGACGAAGCGGCGCATCCTTCAGCGCGTCGTGCCGGGTGAGGCCGGACATGGCCGGGCGCAGAAGCTCCATCGGATGGGCGCGAAGTGTCAGGCGGGTCGAGACGTAATCCTCCACCACCTCTTCACCAAGATGCATAGCGGGCAGGATCACCTCGGGCTCGTGGATCGCCTCGCCGTCGATTGGATCGTTGAAGAGCGGCAGAGGCTCGGTGCCGCGTATGGCGCGGACCTGCCAGAGTGCGTCGCGGCGGGTGAGCCCCATGCTGCTGAACCCGTCCGCTTCAGCGAGGCGTTCCAGCGATGACGGGGCCACTCCGGCGCGCAGCCAGACCGATTCGGGGTCGGGATATCCATTGCCCCGCGCGGCGGCGATCCAGTCGGCGTCCTCTTTTCTGAAGCCCTTGATCTGGCGAAAGCCAAGGCGCAGCGCCAGGGCGCCATCGGCGCGGCGTTCCAGCGTGTTGTCCCATTGGCTGGCATTCACGCAAATCGGCCGCAGCTCGACATGATGTTCCCGCGCGTCGCGCACGATCTGTGCGGGAGCATAGAACCCCATCGGCTGCGAGTTCAGCAGCGCGCAGGCAAACACCGCCGGGTGGTGGCGTTTCAGCCAGGCCGAGACATAGACCAAAAGCGCAAAGGCCGCTGCGTGGCTTTCGGGAAAGCCGTAATCGGCAAAGCCCTCGATCTGGCTGAAACAACGCTCGGCGATGTCGCGGCTATAACCCCGGCCGAGCATGCCGTTGATGAATTTTTCCTTATGTTCCTCGATCGTGCCCATCCGCCGGAACGAGGCGAGTGCACGGCGCAGCTGATCGGCATCTTCTGCGCTGTATCCCGCACCCACCACGGCGATCTGAAGCGCCTGTTCCTGAAACAGCGGCACGCCGAGCGTGCGCCGGGTGACTTCTTCCAGCTCGGGGCCGAACGGCTCGGACGCCTCCAGCCCCTGACGCCGCCTTAAATATGGCTGTACCATCCCGCCCTGGATCGGACCGGGGCGGACGATGGCGACCTCGATCACCAGATCATAGAATTTCTTGGGCTTCATGCGCGGCAGGAAATTCATCTGCGCCCGGCTTTCGACCTGAAAGACGCCGACCGCATCGGCCACTTGCAGCATCTGATAGGTGGCGGCGTCTTCAGGCGGAACGGTCGCCAGGGTGAGCTCTTTGCCCTCATGGTCGTGCAGCAGGCCAAAGGCCTTGCGGATACAGGTCAGCATTCCCAGTCCCAGCACATCGACCTTCAGGATGCCAAGCGCGTCGATATCGTCCTTGTCCCATTCGATGACGGTTCGATCCTCCATCGCGGCATTTTCGATGGGGCACAGCTCATCCAGACGGCCCTTTGTGATCACAAATCCCCCGACATGTTGAGAGAGATGGCGTGGAAACCCGATCAGCTCACCGATGAGATGCAGCGTTTGCGAGAGACGGCGATCGTCGGGATTCAGACCCAGCTCGCGCACCCGGTCCATATCCGGCCCTTTGCCCGAAAAGCCCCAGATCGAGCCCGACAGCCCCGCCGTCACATCCTGTGAAAGGCCCATAACCTTGCCTACCTCGCGGATCGCGGCGCGGGACCGGAAATGGATCACCGTGGCACAAAGCCCGGCCCGCTCGCGGCCATATTTTTCATAGATCCACTGAATGACCTCTTCGCGGCGCTCATGTTCGAAATCCACGTCGATATCGGGAGGCTCGCCGCGATGGCGCGAGACAAAGCGTTCGAACACCATGCCAATCAGATCCGGAGAGACATCGGTGATGCCCAGCAGATAGCACAGGATCGAATTGGCCGCGGAACCGCGCCCTTGGCAGAGGATGCCCTGCGAGCGCGCATATTTGACGATGTCATGAACGGTCAGGAAATAGGCCGGATAATCGAGCTCCTCGACCACGGCCAGCTCTTTGGCCATCAGCTCTCGCGGCCGTTCTGGCGCGCCATCCGGATAGCGATGCTTTAGCCCCTCCTGTGTCAGCCGCCTGAGCCGCGCCATCGGGGTCTCGCCGCCCTCGGTGATCTCGTCGGGATATTGATAACTCAGCTCACTCAGGCTGAAAGAACATCGCCCGGCGATCTCCAGCGTGCGGCGCAGAGCGGCCGGATATCGGTAGAACACCCGCTCCATATCGGCGCGCCCCTTCAGCCGCCGCTCGGCGTTCAGCAGCGCACGGGTGCCGATATTGTCGATGGTGCAGCCGATGCGCATGCAGGTCAGCACATCGGCCAGCGGACGGCGGGCAGCGCGATGCATCAACACATCGCCGACCGCCACCATCGGCGTTGAACATAGCTGCGCCAGAGTTGCGCAGGCATCGAGATGCGCCTGATCCGATCCGTCATAGCGCGGGGCTGCCCCCAGAAAGACGCAGCCGGGAAAACGGCGCTGCATGGCCTGAATGTCGGGGGCATTCTGCCGCCCGCCATGTTTCGGCAGCGCGATCAGGATCATGCCGCTGCAATGCATCCGCATATCCGCCTGATCGAGATGGCACTCGGCCTTGTCCGCACGCCTCTTGCCCAGTGTCAGCAGCCGCGCGAGCCGCTTATAGGCAGCCAGATCCATCGGCAGGGCGATCCATTCCACCTCGCTGTCACGCAGCACCAGGCGGCATCCGGTGATCAGCTTGGGAAGATGCAGCACATCCGGCCGCGCAATGTCGCGCGGCGCGCCGATTTCCTGGCGTGTGCAGCTATCCATCAGGCTCTGCGAGCGAATACGGATATCTTCGCCCAGCTTCTCAGAGAGGATCTTCAGCGCGGAATAGGCCCGCACGACCCCGGCGAGCGAGTTCCGGTCGGTGATGGCGATGGCCTCGAGCCCCAGCTCGGCGGCCCGCGCGATCAGTTCCTCGGGATGCGAGGCGCCCGTCAGAAAGGTGAAGTTGGTGGTGACGCAAAGCTCGGCATATCCGCAAGAGCGCGCCCGTGCCGCTATGTGCTGAGGCGCGGAGCCGTGATCCATGCTTTCAGTGATGCGGGATGCTTCGCTGTCGGTCATGCGAATTCTCCCTGCACGAACCAGCCGGGATTCTGCGGCGTATAAAACATCCAGAGCCGCCGCCCTTCCCGAGTCTCGATGCGCCAGTAGTCGCGGATGCCATTGCTCCAGCCTTCATCCTGTCGCCACCATTCCGGCATGATCCGCTCTGGCCCGGTGGTGCGCATCGTGGTGAAGGACATGCGCCGCCAGCGGAATTTATGCGGCGGGCTTGCACCGCTGGCCGAAATGGATTCGGGCGGAAACATCACCAGAGGACGCGGCCGTGTCCTGACCCAAGCGCCGGCCGGGCTGGTATATGCGGCCGGGGCGAGGGTAAAGCTGCGCTCTGGCACATGGCTGTCGGCGGGCAGGAAACGCTGGACATTTTCCAACCCGATCCGGGTTCCGATACGGGTGATGAGATCGTCAATACGATCGCGCCGGTCCGAGCCGACATGGCTGATCTGTTCGCTTGCCAGCGCTTCGACCTGGGTAGCTTCCAGCCGAAGCTGGTCGATGCCGTATCCCGCATCCAGATCGGCCACGTCCCGCGCAAAGAGCGACAAAATTCGCGCAGGCTCGCGTAAGGGGCGTGCCAGGCGCAATGTAAGATGCAGCGCCTGCTGGTCGACCCGGCGCAGTGTCAGGCACAGCACCCGCGCCCCGGTCTGTTGCTGTTTCAGCTTGTCGCACAGGCGGATCAGAAGCCTGTTGGTGCCCTCCATCACGTCACTGGTCAGGCCGATCGGTTCGGGCAGGCTCATACGCACACCGTAATGCGGCGGATCTGACTGTGGCGAAACCTGTTCAGGCTGCGCTCCGGTGGCCTGATCCAGCCGCATCATCAGGCCCGGCCCAAAACGCCGCGCCAAGGGCGCGCGCGGCGCCTCGGCAAGCTGGCGGATGCTGTTCAGCCCCAGCCTTTGAAGAGAGGTTACGGTGCCGGAATCCAGCCGTAATGCCGCCACCGAAAGCGGACCAATCTTATCCAGAGCATGCCCTGGCCGCGCCACGCCCTCGCCATGGCGGGCCAGCGCCCATGCTGCACCGCGCGTATCCGCGATCCCGATCCTCACGGCCAGCCCGATGCGGGAAAGCCGGTCGCGCAGATCGTCACGCAGCATTTCCTCGCCGCCGGCAAGATGGGCCGAGCCGGTGATGTCCATCACCAGCCCGTCGCGGCCCTCCAGCCCGACCCAGGGACAGTATCGTGTCGCCCATCGGCGAATCCGGGTCAGAAATTCTTGATCCGCTATCTGATCGGCCGATCGGCTTTGCAGCTCGGGGCAGAAGGCTCGCGCATCCGAAAACCCCATGGAGCGATACAGCCCCCGGGCCTCGGCTTCGGCATTCAGGCAGAAGATTCGATTGGTGTTATCCTGCTGAAGAGTTAGCGCGAAAGGCCCTTCGACAGGCCGTGCGCGCAGAACCCGGTCACTGGGAAGTCTCGGAAACCACAATGAGACGACGCGCCGATTGGCTCCACCGAACATGCCAGACACCTAATGTTCCTGATTTGTTCTTAATAAGCTCCCATTTTTGCAGAGTCGAGTCTTCTGGCATGCTGCCCGGATCGGGCAGGGCCGTGCAGCGCCACCGCGTTTCGGCGGCCGGGCTGCCCATTTTTTCGGAAATCAGGCACAACCCGGTAGAGCCTCCGGCCTTCGCCGCCAGTTGCAACCTCCGCCCCGCGGTCAGACCAATCGGTGCGGTCAGTTCGATCACCACGAGCGGCACACAGCCATCGCGCAATGCCTCTTCGGCGACTGCCAGCGTGTCGATCTGGCTGGCTGTCTGAGTGACCAGAAGCCGAGCTGGGTCGATATAATCGGCCAGAGCGGCAGGAGAGATCATCCACGATGGCCAGCTTTCCCTTGCCCACAGCGCATCCCCCGCCTGCGCAGCCAATATCGCCGCGAAATGCGGGGATTGAGATCCGCTGGCCTCATGCACCCTTGCGGCGGCAATCGAAGGCCGGGTTGCGATTGGAATTGTGTCATACATCAAAAGCGGCCAGAAAGTTCTTCTTTTGTTCTATTTGCCGGAGCGTGCCCGAGTCAATTCGGTCCCGTCACCTCACGATCAGCGGCAACTTAAGCCGACGCTGCGAAATGGTTCATCAGAGAACCTGCTTCGCAAATCATGGCATCTGGTTCGCTATGGTCAGCAGGTAAGCTAATTTCAACCTGTGGATGGGAAGTTCATCATAAGAAATATTCGAATTTTCCCAATTTTTCTTTTGTCTAACTCGCTAAATACGTGGAACCTGGTCTGAGAGCAGTATAGGGTTTCGCAACCTGGAGGTTACGTTGCAGCCCAGCATCAGACATATGCGCATGTTCCAGACCCTGTCCGAGACTCACTCGGTCACGCGTACTGCAGAAACCTGCCACGTCTCGCAGCCGGCCGTCACGCAGGCGATGAACAAGCTGGAACGGGATGCCGGCCAGCCTCTGTTCCAGCGCAGCCCGAAGGGGATATTTCCCACCGAAGCTGGTGAGATGATGGCACGGCGCACCCGCCGGGCGCTGTCGTTTCTTGATGCCGCAATGAACGACATGGCCAGCACGGTGCGATTTCAGGCGACGCGGCCCCAGCTCGCGGCGCTGATCGCGGTCAGCGAATCCGGGAATTTCACGCTTGCTGCGCGGATGCTCGGGCTTGCGCAGCCGACCGTGCATCGCTCCACCTCGATGCTGGAACAGGCGGCCGGGGTCCAGTTCTTCGAACGCACGGCGCATGGTCTGATAGCCACGCGCGCGGCGCGGCAGCTGGCGCAGGCGGCACGGCTGGCCTTTGCCGAGATGGATCAGGCCGAGGCGGATCTTGCTGCGATGGCCGGGCGCGAGGTCGGGTCCATGGTGATCGGGGCGCTGCCGCTGTCCCGGTCGCGCCTTCTGCCCGCGGCGATGCTGCGCTTCCGCGAGACACGGCCCGGATTTTCATTCGATGTGATCGACGGACGCTATGAAGAGCTTCTGGCCGGTCTAAGGCGAGGCGAAATCGACATGATGATCGGCGCGTTGCGGATGCCGGTACCTGTCGACGATGTGGCGCAGGAACGATTTTTTGACGATTCGGTCGTGGTGGTGGCGCGGCAGGATCATCCACTGACGCGCCGTAAAACACTGCGGGCCGAGGATCTGACCGATTACCCCTGGGTGATCGCCCGCGAGGGAACGCCGCTCCGCGCTGCGCTGGAATCGGTGCTGCCAGGCGAGGTGATCCGGAACGGCATCAGCACCTCATCGGTGATGCTGATGCGTGAGCTTCTGAGCGGTTCGGATTATCTGGCGGCGGTCTCGTGCCTGCATATCAGCGGCGAGGCCGAATCGCTGGCGGTGCTGCCGGTCGATCTGCCCTGTTCGAGCCGCGCGATCGGCATCACAACCCGCGCCGGATGGGAGCCTACGGCTGCGCAGCGCGCCTTTCTCGATCTGATCGGTGAGGAAGCGGCGAAACTGCGATGGGCGTATCTGCCGGATTCTTGAACGGTCTGCCGCCGCATCCCCTGCCTTGAAAGCCTGAAACGAAGAACACCCGCAGCGCAGGGCTGCGGGTGTCGGGTTTTCAACGGCCGCTGCGTCGACCGGCCTGCTGCCATGTCATTCGGCGGCGCATTCCTCGATCGCAGCCAGGTCCGGTCCTGCCGGCGTGCGGCCCAGATTGAACGGAGCCGACGCGTCGCGCCATTTGCCGTAATCCTCGAGATAGGTCAGCATCGAGCTGTAGACCTTGGCCGAGTTCGCATTTTCACAGGCGACTTCGACGATGGTCTCGTTCGCCATGGTCTGGATGTTTTCCAGCGTGGCGTCGTCCAGCCGGGTGATCTCGATCCCGGCATCCTGGAAGCTCTGATAGGCTTCGGTCGCGCGCTTTTCGGTGTTCGCCAGCGACCACAGCATGGTGGCGTCCGCCGCAATCTTCAGCATCTCTTGCGCTTCCGGGGTCAGCGCGTCCCAGGAGGACTTGTTGATCATCACTCCGAAGACTGACGAGGACTGGTGCCAGCCCGGCGTCGACCAGTATTTCGTCACCTGATCGAAGCCGCCCGACAAATCCACGTTTGGGGTCGAGAATTCGGCCCCGTCGATCACGCCGCGTTCCAGCGACTGGTAGATCTCGCCCCCGGCCATACTGACCTGGCTGCCGCCGAGTTTTTCCAGCAGCTTGCCCTGTTCGAGCCCCGACAGCCGCAGGCGCATACCCTGAAGGTCGTCGGTCGTCCGGATCGGCTTGTCGACGGTGCGGAAGCCGGATTCGTTGTTGGTCACGCCATAAGGCAGATAGACCATGCCGAACTGGCCATAGATCTCGTTATAGATCTCGGCGCCGCCCCAGCCCTTGATCCAGTTCACATAGTCGACCGCGTTGAACAGGCTGGCGGTGGTTGCGAGCGGCGAGAAAGCGGCGTCGCGCCCGGCCCAATAGCCCGGCCAGTCGGCGCCGGCCTGGATGGTTCCGGATTCGACCGCGCCGAATACCTCACCCGCCGGGACCAGTTCGCCGCCGTCGAAGAACTCGATGGTGAGCTGATCGTCGGGGATCAGCGCGTTGGCCGTCTCGACGAATTTCTTGTCGATCTCGATCAGTTCCAGCGAGGAAGGCCAGGTCGAGGTCATGGTCCAGTTTTCCGCCAGTGCCGGAGCGGCCATCAGTGCAGCCGCCGCAACGCCGGCCAGATAGGTTTTTTTCATTTGGTTATCCTCCTTGTTGAGTATTTTATGCCCCGTAGAGCTTTCCGGGCAGCCATGTGATCAGGCTGGGGAAATAGACGATCAGCGCGCACATGATGAGCACCATCAGAATGAAGGGCAGCACGCCGCGGATGATGTCGCCGGTGGTGATCTCGGGCGGTGCGATGGCACGCATATAGAACAGCGCATAGCCGAATGGCGGCGACAGAAAGCTGGTTTGCAGCACAACCGCCATGAGCACGACGAACCAGAGCGGATCGATCTGCATCTCAGAGACGATGGGCAGGAAGATCGGGAAGCAGAGCAGCACGATCCCGGTCCAGTCGAGGAACATGCCCAGGACGAACACCGATGCCAGCATCACCACGAGCAGCGTATTCGGATCCTCGGCCAGGCCGCGGATCAGGTTCTGTGTCGCGCTGAGACCGCCGGTGATGTTGAACACGCCGGTAAAGGCGGTGGCGCCGACGACGATGAACAGGATCATCGCCGAGGTTCGCCCGGTCTCCAGAAAGGCGCTGTAGAAATTCGTCAGGGTGAACCTGCCCCGGGCGATCACGATCAGCAGCGCCAGCGCCGCGCCGATGGCAGAGGCCTCGGTCGCCGTGGCGATCCCGCCCAGCATCGTGCCGAGGATACCAAGGATCAGCACCAGCGGTGGCACTGCCTCGACGGCGAGCATCTTCCACAGCTCACCGCGGCTGATCTGTTCCTCTTCCGCGACTTTCGGAGCGAGATCGGGCCGGATCAGCGCCACCCCGAATACATAGAGGCCATACATCAGCCCCAGAAGAATGCCGGGCATCATCGCGCCGGCAAACAGCTCGCCCACCGACAGACCCGGCGCGTAGGAGGCCATCAGGATCAGCATGATCGAGGGCGGGATCAGGATTCCCAGACAGCCGGACGCGCCGATCAGACCGGTGGTCAGGCGTTTGTCATAGCCGTAATCCAGCATCGGCTTCAGCGCCATCACGCCCATCACGGTGATCGAGGCGCCGATGATCCCAGTCGTCGCAGCCATCAGGATCGAAATGAACACCACCGCCAATCCCAGCCCGCCCGTCACGCGGGCCATCAAATGTCGCAGCGCCTCGAACATTTTGTCGGTGACACCGCTATCCGACAGAAACCGCGCCATCAGAACGAAAAGCGGGATCGCGATCAGCGTGTAATTGTCCAGCACATCGCCGAAGATCCGGTTAATGGTGATGCCAAGAACCATGGGTTTGCCGGCGATAAACGCGCCCAGCACCGCCGTTCCGCCGAGCACGAAGGCCAGCGGGTGTCCCATGAAAAGCCCGATAATCAGCAGCCCGGCCATGATCAGCGCGATCGCCTCGCCCCCGATGCCCGGAATGGCCATCCAGCCGAGCATGCTGTTCAGGATGGAGATCCCGCCACTGACGATATTATCGAGCATCCAGAGGCTCCTCGGCGGGGAGGTGGTCGGCACGGTCGAAGATCAGCTTCAGCAGTTCGGAAATGCCCTGAAGGAACAGCAGGCACGCCGCGACGCCCATCGCCAGCTTGATGGGATACACCGGAAGCTGCACCGCACCATAGGTCAGCTCGCCTTGCGCCAGCGAACGCAGACCGAATTGCCAGCTATACAGCATGAAGACCAGGCTGAAGGGCAGGAAGAAGATAATATAGCCAAGGATCTCGACCCAGCGGCGCGTGCCGCGTCCCAATGTCGCGGTCAGCAGATCGACGCGCACATGGGCCTGATGCCGCAGCGCATATCCTCCGAGCATGATGAAATAGAAACCGAAGATCATCTTCGTCATGTCGAAAGCCCAGGGGGTCGGCTCACGCAACACATAGCGCATGAAGACATCGTAAATCACGATGGCCGCAAAGACGCCGGCGAAGAGCGAGACAACCCTTCCGACTGCCTCGTTCAGCCCGTCGATTATCCTGATCATGCCTCCCCCGTTTTTTGCTTGGCACGATAACATCGGCTGCGCAGGACAGTGTCAACCGCCGTCATGCAGATGCAGGGCGCCCCGGCTTGCATCACAAGCTTTAGCGCCGGAAGACTAACAGGAGGTTACGGAATTGAGACAGACACCAGGCCAGCCACGATAAATCGCGGCATCGAAACTGGGCGAACATGGTCGGGTTGGAGAAAGAGGATGGAGCGGGTGAAGGGAATCGAACCCTCGTCGTAAGCTTGGGAAGCTTCTGCTCTACCATTGAGCTACACCCGCGTCAGCGTTGCGGTATCCCGGAAGCCGTGCCGCGTCAAGCCTTCAGCGCAGCCCCATCTCGGCCAGTTCGGCGGCCAGATGCGGGGGCAATTTGTCATCATGGGCGCGATGCTGGGGAAGATCGGGCGGGGCATCCTCGATCTGAAGATAGCGCCAGCCCTGGAACGGGCGGCGCGGAACGGCGGCGACGCGGACCAGCTCTCGGTCGAGGATCAGCGCGCAGCGGCGGATGCCGTCGTCGCCGATACGCTCTTCCAGCCCGATCAGCCTCTGGCGTGCCAGCATCGTGCCCTTGAACACCCAATAGACCGATCCTCCGGCCAGCAGCTCGGATTCGCGCTTGGGCCACATCCGTGTCACATGGCTGGCCGGCGCCTTGCCGAAGCGGCGTTTCTGAAATGCCTCCAGATCCTCCGGCCCCTCGGCGCCGACGCAGAGTTTCATCAGATTGACGTAATTGCCCATGCGCCCGATATAGAGGGCCAACACGGCTGCGCAAAGGGCACATCATGCAGATGTCAACGAGGTCACAGGTGATTTGGTGGGGCGCGGCGGCGATCACGCTGTTTCTCGGGCTGTGGCTGCTTGGCCAGGCCATTCTTCCCTTCATCATCGGGGCCGGCGTGGCCTATCTGCTGGATCCGCTGGCCGACCGGCTGGAGCGTGCAGGGCTGAGCCGGATCTGGGCGGTGGTGCTGATCACGGTGATTGCGCTGCTGGCCTTCGCGACCTTTATCCTGTTCCTCGCGCCAATGATCATCCGCCAGGCCACGCAGCTCATCAATGCCGCGCCTGGCATGATCGACGAATTCCAGGCCTTTATGGTGGCGCGCTTCCCCGGCCTTCTCCCGGAAGGCGGCACGATTCGCGCCGGGCTGAGCAACCTGGCCACGCTGATCGGCGAGCGGGGCGGTGATATCCTCAGTTCGGTGCTCGGATCGGTGGCCGGGGTGGTCAGCGTGATCGCGCTGCTGGTGATCGTGCCGGTGGTGGCGTTCTATCTGCTGCTCGACTGGGACAATCTGGTCGCGCGTGTCGATGCGCTGCTGCCCCGGCAGCATGCGCCGGTGATCCGCAGGCTGGCGGGCGAGATCGACGAGACGCTGTCGGGTTTTCTGCGCGGGCAGGGGACGGTCATCCTGATTCTCGGCATATTCTATTCGCTGGGGCTGATGGCGGTCGGTCTGCCCTATGGGCTCGCCATCGGCATGGGTGCTGCGATCCTGTCCTTCATCCCTTATGTCGGCGTGCTGATCGGCGGTGCGACCGCCATCGGTGTGGCGCTGTTCACCTTCTGGGGCGAGCCGGTCTGGATCGGCGCGGTCATCGCCATCTTCGTCACCGGGCAGGTGGTCGAGGGCAATTACCTCCAGCCCAAGATCGTCGGCAACCATGTCGGTCTGCACCCGGTCTGGCTGCTGCTCGCGCTGTCGGTCTTTGGCTCGCTCTTCGGTTTCGTCGGGCTGATGGTGGCGGTGCCGCTGGCGGCGGCGCTCGGGGTGCTGGTCCGCTTCATGACCGAGCGCTATGTCGAGAGCCCGCTTTACACGGGGCAGACCCGCTTGCCCGATCCGCCGCCGCCGATCCTTGTCGAGATCGCGCCCGAGGGCACGCTGGCCGGTCACAAGCTGAACGCCCGCCCGAACGAGCCCGCCCGCCACGATTTCGACGCCGGCTGACCGGGCTTGGCACGTCAGCTCACACTCGATCTGGCGCATGAGCCGGCCTTGGGGCGCGACGATTTTCTCGTCACACCAGCGAACGCGCTTGCGGTCCAGACGCTCGATGCGCCGGAGCACTGGCCGCAGGGCCGGATGTTGCTGACCGGCCCCGAGGGTTCGGGAAAGACGCATCTTGCGAGCATCTGGCGGGCGGAAACCGGCGCAGGGCGGGTTATGGCTTCGGCGTTGCGACCCGATTATGCCGACCGGCTGGCCGCCGAGGGAGGCGCTGCGGTGGTCGAGGATTGCGACCGCGTGGGGAATGCCGCCGGGGCCGAGCAGGCACTGTTCCATCTGTGGAATCTCTGTGCGACGCGGGATTGCTGGCTGCTGTTGACGGCACGCCACCCGCCGCGAGACTGGGGCCTGTCACTGCCCGATCTGGCCAGCCGAATGTCGGCCATGCCGCAGGTGCGGATCCGGGCTCCGGACGAGGCGCTGCTGGCGGCGGTCCTGGTCAAGCTGTTCGCGGATCGTCAGGTGACGGTGCCTTCCGGGCTGATCGACTGGCTGGTGCGCCGCATGGACCGCGACCTTGGGCTGGCCCGCCGGCTTGTGGCGGCGCTCGATACCGAGGCGCTGTCGGCGCGCAAACCGCTGACGCGGGCGCTCGCATCGGATATACTCGCGCGGATCTCCGGCCAGGGGTGAGTCCTGCTGAATGGCCGCTGAGCGAGCTGCCGCGCGGCACCGCTTTCCGTTCGAATTGTTGGCGAAATATACTCGCCTTTTCAGACAGCTAGTTATATGGGAGGGCCAGCAAAGACGACGCCCATGACCAAAGCTGACTTCCTTAGATATCGTGCGCCCGAGCCGGTGACGCTGCCAGCCGGGCCGCCGCGCGGTCCTTCGCGCTTTTTCAACCGTGAGCTGAGCTGGCTCAGCTTCAATTGGCGCGTCCTGGACGAGGCGCGGAATCTGCGCGTGCCGCTGTTGGAAAGGCTGCGTTTTCTCGCCATTTCCGCGGCGAATCTGGATGAGTTCTACACTGTGCGGGTGGCCGGGCTGCGCGAGCTGATGCGCGAGGGCAATACCATCCCGTCGCAGGACGGCAAGACCCCGGCTGAGCAGTTGCGCCTGATTCATGCAGATGCTCGGCGCCTCATGCGAGCGCAGCAGACCGTGTGGAACGGTCTTCGCGCCGAGCTGGAGCAGGAGGGCATCATCATTCTCTCTCGCGACCGGATCACGCCCGAAGAACTGGCCTATCTGCACGAGCACTTCACCGAGCAGGTGCTGCCGGTTCTGTCCCCGCTCGCGATCGACCCGGCGCATCCGTTCCCGTTCATCCCGAATGCCGGTTTCTCGCTTGCGCTCGAACTCGCCCGCGAATCCGACGGGCGGCAGATGCAGGCGCTTTTGCCGATCCCGGCGCAGCTCTCGCGCTTTGTCCGGTTACCGGGCGGGTCGCGATTCGTCCGGCTGGAGGATCTGCTGCTGATGCATCTCGGCAGCCTGTTTCCCGGCTATCGGGACACGGGGCATTGCGCCTTTCGGGTGCTGCGCGACTCTGATCTTGAGGTCGAAGAGGAAGCCGAGGATCTGGTCCGTGAATTCGAAACCGCGCTGAAACGCCGCCGCCGCGGCAGCGTGGTGCGGCTGAAGATTACCGAGGGCGCGCCCGAACGGCTGCGCCAGATCGTCATGAACGAGCTGCATGTCGATCCTGACGAGGTGGTCCAGGCCTCTGGCCTGCTCGGCGTGTCCGACCTGAAGGAGCTCATCCTCGATGATCGCCGCGACCTGCAATGGCCGGCCTTCAATCCGCGCGTGCCCGAGCGGGTGCAGGATCACGGCGGCGACATGTTCGCGGCGATCCGGCAGAAGGACATGCTGTTGCAGCACCCATACGAGACTTTCGACATGGTGGTGCGCTATCTCAAGCAGGCGGCGCGCGATCCCGATGTGCTGGCGATCAAGCAGACGCTTTATCGCACCAGCCGGGAAAGCCCGATCGTCGAGGCGCTTTGCGAAGCGGCAGAGGCCGGGAAATCGGTCACGGCGCTCGTCGAACTCAAGGCGCGCTTCGACGAGGCTGCCAATATCCGCCAGTCGCGGCGGCTGGAACGGGCCGGGGCGCATGTTGTCTATGGCTTCGTGAACTACAAGACCCATGCCAAGATCAGCACGGTGGTCCGGCGCGAGGGCGACGCGCTTGTCACCTATACCCATTACGGCACTGGCAATTACCACCCGATCACCGCGCGGATCTATACCGACCTGTCGCTGTTCACCTGCGACCCGGCGCTCGGGCGGGATGCGACCAAGGTCTTCAATTTCCTCTCAGGCTATGTGCAGCCAGAGGGGCTGGAGAATCTCAGCATTTCTCCGACCGGGATGAAGGACCGGCTGATCGAGATGATCGGGCGCGAGGCCGAGATGGCGAAGGCCGGGCGCCCTGCGGCGATCTGGGCCAAGATGAACTCGCTGATCGAGCCCGACGTGATCGACGCGCTTTATGCCGCGAGCCAGGCCGGGGTGCAGATCGACCTCGTGATCCGGGGCATCTGCGGCGTGCGGCCGGGCATCGCCGGTTTGTCTGAGAATATCCGGGTGAAGTCCATCGTCGGCCGCTTCCTCGAACATTCCCGCATCGTCTGTTTCGGGGCAGGGCACGGGCTGCCATCCCGCAAGGCGCGCGTGTTTATCAGCTCGGCGGACTGGATGGGGCGCAACCTCAACCGGCGTGTCGAGGCGCAGGTGGAATGCAAGAACGAGACGGTGAAAGCCCAGATCGTCAGCCAGATCATGGCTGCCAACATGGCGGATGAAGCACAAAGCTGGGTGCTGCAACCGGATGGGCGCTATCTGCGCCACTTGCCCGCCGGGCGCGACGACCTGTTCAACTGCCATCGCTTCTTCATGGAGAACCCCTCGCTCTCGGGCCGGGGCCGTGCCGGGGCCGGCGATGTGCCCGCCTTGACCCATAGTGCTGATTGAGGAAGAACCGGGATGAACGAAAATGCCCCGACCGGAATCAGGAGCTTTCCAATGAACGGCAAGGCGAAAACCGACGATCCGTTCGAGGGGCTTTTCGAGGATGCCTCGGCACGCGCGCTGTCCCGCGTGGGGGTGGTCGATGTGGGGTCCAACTCTATCCGTCTGGTGATCTTTGACGGCGCCGCCCGCTCACCGGCCTATTTCTACAATGAAAAGGTGATGGCGGGGCTGGGAAAGGACATGGCCTCGACGGGGCGGCTCAACCCTGAAGGGATCGAGCGTGCTTATACTGCGCTGTCGCGCTTCGCAGCCATCGCCGAAGGCATGAAGGTGCGCCCGATGACCGTGGTGGCGACCGCCGCGGTGCGCGACGCCGAGGATGGGCCGGAGTTTCGGAAGCGGGTCGAAAAAGAGACCGGGCTCAAGCTGAACGTCATCGACGGCGAGGAAGAGGCACGTTTTTCGGCGCAAGGGGTGCTGCTTGGCTGGCCAGAGGCGAAAGGGCTCGTTTGCGACATCGGCGGCAACTCGATGGAGCTTGCAGTGCTCGACGGCAAGGGCAAGGTCGGGCGCCGCGCGACATCGCAGCTCGGGCCGTTCCGGCTGCAACAGGTCAAGGGCGGCGAGGATGGTCTGCGCAAACATATCCGCAGCGTCATGGAAGAGCTGGCTCAGAAGGTCGGCACCGATCACGACCGGATCTATCTGGTCGGCGGGTCGTGGCGCGCCATTGCCCGCCTCGATATGGAACGCACCGCCTATCCGATGACGGTGCTGCATGAATATGTGATGACCCCTCAGGCGGTTGAACAGACGGTCAACTGGATCTCGAAAAGCGATCTTCAGACGCTGCGGTCGCGGGTTGGCATCTCGAATTCGCGGATGGAGCTGGTGCCGCTGGCGAGCCTCGTGCTGCGCCAGCTGGTCGAGACCTTCAAGCCGAAAGAACTCGCTGTCTCCTCCTATGGTATCCGTGAAGGGCTGCTTTACGAACATATGTCGGGCAGCCTGCGCGGTCGCGATCCGTTGCTGGAATCGGCGCGCTTCACCGAACGGCAGATGGCGCGGATGCCGGGTTTCGGCAAGAAGCTGTATCAGTTTCTGCTGCCGCTGTTCGAGGACGCGCCGCCGGAACGGGCCCGCCTCATCCGGGCCGCCTGCCTGCTGCATGACACGGCCTGGCGCACCCATCCCGATTATCGCGCCGATGCCTGTTTCGACAATATCACCCGCGCGAATATGGCAGCCCTTTCCCATCCCGAGCGGGTGTTTCTTGGTGTCTCGCTGCTGCACCGCTATAAGAACTCCCGCGCCACCTCGCCCATGGCACCGCTTTTCGCGATGCTGTCGGATGAGGAGCTTCGCGCGGCCGAAGTGCTTGGCAAGGCGATGCGCTTTGGCGCGATGTTCTCGATCAAGGATCCGTCCGAGGCTGGCGCGCTCAGGCTGTCGCGCAAGAAGGAAACGCTGGAACTGTCGCTGACCAAGACCGGCCGCGCCTTGTTCGGCGAGGTGGCAGAGGCGCGATTCCAGTCGCTTTGCAAGGCGATGGGTGTCTCGCCCGCGATCCGGGACTGAGCCTCGGCACGGCCCCTGTCTCTCGCCGATGGGCAATTTTGTCGCGCGTGGCGGGGGCGCGCGGACCGGCGTATGGACCGCGGAAATTTCTCACCATAGAGTTGTCGGAATTAAGGTGAATTAACCCCAGATTCTCGGGAGGAGACTCCATGGGCGCGTTTAATTTCATTATATTTCTCGGTTTCACAGCGCTTGTCGCCTATTTGTCCTATCGCTGGACACGCGGCACGGACGAGCATCATTCCGACGGTTATTTCCTCGGCGGGCGCTCTCTGACGGCTCCTGTCATTGCCGGTTCGCTGCTTCTGACCAACCTGTCGACCGAGCAGATCGTCGGCCTGACCGGCCAGGCCTACTCCGAAGGCATTCTCGTCATGGCGTGGGAGACGCTGGCCGCGATCTCTATCGTGGTTGCCGCGCTTGTCTTGCTGCCGCGCTATCTGAGATCGGGCATTTCGACCATCCCCGGCTTCCTGCGCGAACGCTATGACAACGGCACCAAGACGGCGACCTCGCTGCTGTTCCTTTCGGGCTATGTGATCGTGCTGCTGCCCATCGTGCTTTATTCGGGGGCGCTTGCGCTTTCGACGATGTTTGACGTGCCAGGCGTGCTTGGCGTCGGCGATACGACTGCGCTGTGGATCACTGTCTGGGCCATCGGCATCGTCGGCTCGATCTATGCGATTTTCGGCGGGCTTAAGGCTGTTGCCGTGTCCGATACGATCAATGCGGTCGGGCTGTTCCTGGGTGGGTTGCTGGTGCCGATCTTCGGCTTGATGGCGATTGGCGGCGGTAGCGTCTTCGAGGGGCTGAACATCCTCTGGACCGAGAACCCCGAGAAATTCGACGCGATCGGCGGACCGAACGCCTCGGTGCCCTTCGCGACCATCTTCACCGGCATGATGCTGGTGCAATTGTTCTACTGGGGCACGAACCAGGCGATCATCCAGCGGGCGCTCGGTGCCCGGGACCTGAAAGAGGGGCAGAAGGGCTTGATCCTCGCCGCCTTCCTCAAAATCCTTGGCCCGATCATTGTGGTGCTTCCGGGCATCATCGCTTGGCATTTGTTCAATGGCGAGCTCGATGTGGCCGATGCCGCCTATCCGATGCTGGTGACCGAGGTGCTGCCCTTCCCGCTGCGCGGCTTCTTTGCGGCGGTGCTGTTCGGCGCGATCCTCAGCTCGTTCAACTCGGCGCTGAACAGTTCCGTGACGCTGTTCGGCGTGGATATCTATCGACAATACTTCAATCAGGACGCCAGCGACGCCCAGACGGTGAGCGCGGGCAAGAAATTCGGCGCCATTCTGGCCATTGCTGCCATGACGATTGCGCCCTTCATCGCCAACGCGCCACAGGGTCTGTTCGGCTATCTGCAAGAGGTGAATGGCTGCTATTCGATCCCGATCCTGACCATCATCCTGGTCGGTATCTTCACCAGGCATGTGCCGCCGATTGCCGCCAAGATCGGCCTTGCCTCGGGCGTGGGGCTGTACATCCTCAGCCAGTTCGTACTGAAACCCTATGTCGTCGGGGCCGAAAACTATCCGCATTACCTGCACGTCATGGCGATTCTGTTCGTGCTGAATATCTGCATCATGCTGCTGATCGGAAAGCTGCGCCCGATGGAGCCGGCTTATATCGCACGAGACAGCAAGGCGGTGGACATGACGCCCTGGCCATTGGTCAAGCCGATGGGGGCGACGGTGGTGCTGATCGTGATCTCGACCTATTTCATCTTCACCTGAGCGGGCTTGCGCTCGCTCAAGACGGCCCGCTTCGCACTGCCGGGGCGGGTTTTCCCATCGGGTGGCATCAGCCGAGACACCGCGGCGCCGCGGATGCGCCAGCCTTTCCGGAAAAGCTGCAACGCCACGCCAAGCAAAAAGGCCGCCCCGAAGGACGGCCTTTTCGTTTCTGCCATGAGGGCAGGGGATTACATCATCCCCATACCGCCCATGCCGCCCATGCCGCCCATATCGGGGGCGCCGCCGCCGGCGCCTTTCGGCTCGGGCTTTTCGGCGACCATGGCCTCAGTGGTGATCAGCAGGCCAGCGACGGAAGCGGCGTCTTCCAGAGCGGTGCGGACGACCTTCGCGGGGTCGATCACGCCGAACTTGAACATGTCGCCATATTCTTCGGTCTGCGCGTTGAAGCCGAAAGCGTTGTCGTTCGATTCGCGGATCTTTCCCGCAACGACAGCGCCGTCGACACCGGCGTTCTCGGCGATCTGACGCATCGGCGCTTCGAGCGCGCGGCGCACCAGCGAGATGCCAGCGTCCTGATCGGAGTTCGCCCCGGTCAGACCCTCAAGCGCTTTTGCACCCTGAACCAGAGCAACACCGCCACCCACGACGACGCCTTCCTGAACCGCAGCACGGGTCGCGTTCAGAGCGTCATCGACGCGGTCCTTGCGCTCTTTCACTTCGATTTCGGTCATGCCGCCGACGCGGATCACGGCAACGCCGCCGGCCAGCTTGGCCACGCGTTCCTGCAGCTTTTCCTTGTCGTAATCGCTGGTGGTTTCCTCGATCTGCTGACGGATCTGGCCAACGCGGGCTTCGATCTCGGCCTTGTCACCGGCGCCATCGATGATGGTGGTGTTGTCCTTGTTGATCGAGACTTTCTTCGCGGTGCCGAGCATGTCGATGGTGACATTCTCCAGCTTCATGCCGAGATCTTCGCTGATCACCTGGCCGCCGGTCAGGATCGAGATGTCCTGCAGCATGGCCTTGCGGCGATCGCCAAAGCCCGGAGCCTTGACGGCCGCGATTTTCAGACCGCCACGCAGCTTGTTGACGACCAGCGTGGCCAGAGCCTCGCCCTCGACGTCTTCCGCGATAATCAGCAGCGGCTTGCCCGACTGGATCACCGATTCCAGCAGCGGAACCATCGGCTGCAGCGACGACAGCTTCTTCTCGTGCAGCAGGATATAGGCGTCTTCCAGTTCGGCGACCATCTTGTCGGGGTTGGTCACGAAGTAAGGCGACAGATAGCCGCGGTCGAACTGCATCCCCTCGACGACTTCGACTTCGGTCTCGAGGCCCTTGTTCTCTTCGACGGTGATGACGCCGTCATTGCCCACGCGCTGCATGGCGTCGGCGATCTGCTTGCCGATCGATTCCTCGCCATTGGCCGAGATGGTGCCGACCTGAGCGACTTCGGCCGAATCATTCACCGGGCGCGAGGCGTTCTTGATCGCTTCGACGACTTTCGCGGTGGCAGTGTCGATGCCGCGCTTGAGGTCCATCGGGTTCATGCCGGCGGCGACCGCCTTCATGCCTTCCTTGACGATGGCCTGAGCCAGGACCGTCGCGGTGGTGGTGCCGTCGCCAGCTTCGTCATTGGTGCGCGAAGCGACTTCGCGGACCATCTGGGCGCCCATGTTTTCGAACTTGTCGGACAGCTCGATTTCCTTGGCAACCGTCACACCGTCCTTGGTGATGCGCGGTGCGCCGAAGGATTTGTCGATGACGACGTTGCGGCCTTTCGGGCCGAGGGTGACCTTCACTGCATCGGCGAGGATGTTCACGCCTTTCAGCATGCGGTCGCGAGCATCGGTGTTGAACTTGACGTCCTTACCAGCCATGTTCTCTCTCCTAGAATATCGTTTGAATTGAAGCGTTTGTCAGGGCGTGGCGATCAGCCGACGATGCCCATGATGTCGCTTTCCTTCATGATGAGCAGCTCTTCGCCGTCCAGCGTGACCTCGGTGCCCGACCATTTGCCGAACAGGACGCGGTCGCCAGCCTTGACGGCAGGTGCGATCAGCTCGCCCGAATCTTTCCGGGCGCCTTCGCCGACGGCGACGACTTCGCCTTCAGCGGGTTTCTCTTTCGCGGAATCGGGGATGATCAGCCCGCCCTTGGTCTTTTCGTCGGATTCGACGCGCTTGACCAGAACGCGGTCGTGCAGCGGTTTGAAGGCCATGTTAACACTCCGGTGTTTCAGGTTGCAGTGTTGCTGTTGGCACTCGACACCAGTGAGTGCCAATGGCGCCGATTTAGGATGCGATAACGCGGCTGTCAACGGAAATGACGGGAAAAATTTTCGCCGCTCTGGCCTTGCGGCGCGGGCTGTGTGACCCTCCGCGCAACAGGATGGAGAGACCCCATGAAGACCGCCATCGCCGCCCTCGCATTTTGCTTCGCCGCAGGCTCCGCCTCTGCGGCGTCCTGCGTCGGTAACAATCTGATCGACGCGCTGCCTCAGGATCTGCAGGCAGAGATCGCATCGCGGACCGAGGCGGTTCCATATCACGAAGGGCTTTACTGGCAAGCCGTGAAGGGGAACGCAACCATATCCCTGATCGGCACTTTCCATTTCGACGATGCTGGTCATGCGGCGATCGTCGAGGGGCTGGAGCCTGCAATCGCGGATGCAGCCCTCCTGCTGGTCGAGATGGGCCCCGAGGAAGAGGACAGGATGAAGGCGCGCATGGCCAGCGATCCTTCGCTGATGGTCGACCCAGACGGCCCGACCCTGCCCGAACGTCTGAGCGACGAGGACTGGGCGGCGCTTTCTTCCGCCCTTGAAGAGCGCGGCCTGCCCGCAATCATCGCTTCGCGGCTGAAACCCTGGTATGCGGCGACCATGTTGGGCCTCGCCCCCTGCATGATCCGGGAGATGTCCGATCCCGACGCAAATCGTGGGCTCGACTGGCGGCTGATGGATGTCGCCGAGGCTCGGGGCGTGCCGATCCGGGCACTTGAGCCATGGGATACCGTGCTGCGCATGTTCGCAGAGCTCACGCCCGAAGAAGAGATCGAGATGATCCGCTATTCGCTTCCCGGCGCGGCACATGCCGATGATTACGCCGTCACCATGAGCGATGCCTATGCGGAGGAAAATGTCTGGCAAATCTGGGAGTTCGGTCGGATCGATGCCTATCGCAATACGGGCCTCAGCGAGGCAGAGGTCGACGAAATGACAGCGGAAGCCCAGCAGATGCTGATGATTGACCGCAATCAGAGCTGGATCGCGCGCCTGACCGAGGCGGCATCGGATGCAGCCGGCTCTGGCAAGGGCGTGGTCGCTGCATTCGGGGCGCTGCATCTTCCGGGCGAAGAGGGAGTGCTGCGGTTGCTGGAAAAGGATGGCTGGACCATCGAGAGGCGCGCGCTTTGACCGGGCGTTGCGCCGATGCATGGCAGCGCCGGAAACGATGCTGTCGTGCCCTGGCATAATGGACTTTGCCAGGCCGAACCGATAGGACAGCGCCGAATTCCGCACCGATCTCTGTACAGGAGCCCGCCATGATTACCGTTCTCGCCCATAAATCCCCCGACACCGACGCAACCGGCTCGCCCCTGATCTGGGCCTGGTATCTCAACGAGATCCGCAAGACCCCGGCGCGGGCGGTCTTGCAGGGTACCACCAATACCGAAGCGGCCTGGATGCTGTCGCGTTGGGAGCAGGAGATGCCCGAGATCGTCACCGAGCTGGGCGAGGGCGATCAGGTGGTGATCTGCGACACCAACAATCCCGCCGAACTGCCCGAGAAGATCAACGACGCCGAGATCATCGAGATCATCGACCATCACATGCTGTTTGGCGGACTGAAGACCCGCGCGCCGATCAATATCACCATCCGCCCGCTCGCTTGCACTGCGACGATCATGCATGACCTGATCGGCGAGGACATGGCGCAGGCCCCGGACTGGGTGAAGGGCGTGATGCTGACCTGCATCCTGTCGGACACGTTGGAATTCCGCAGCCCCACGACGACCGGCCATGACCGCGCCGTTGCCGAAAAACTGGCCGGCGAACTGAAGATCGACATCTCCGAATACGCCGCCGAAATGTTCGCGGCGAAATCCGATGTCTCTGCCTTCTCGGACGAGGATCTGCTGCGGATGGACAGCAAGGAATTCGATCTGGAAGACACCAAGCTGCGGGTCTCGGTACTGGAAACCACCGCGCCCGGCGTATTGCTGGAGCGCAAGCAGGCTCTGATCGACGCCATGCCGGCGGTCACCTCTGCCGACAAGGTGGACGAGCTTCTGCTGTTCGTCGTCGACATTCTCAAGGAAGAAGCGACTTTGCTGGTCCCGAATGATCGCGTGAAGCAGATCGCCGAGGCCTCTTTCGACGCAAAGGTCGAGGGCGACTCGGTCGTGCTGCCCGGTATCATGTCGCGCAAGAAGCAGATCATTCCGGCGCTCAAGCTGTGATCTGACGAAAGCCGGGGGCTGTCTGCCCCCGGACCCCCGAGGATATTTCTGTCAGGATGAAGAGATGACACGGATCATCCGGTCTCTGGACGAGATCGCTGCGAATTACGATGTGCTGTTCTGCGATCTCTGGGGTTGCGTCCATAACGGGATCAGCGCCTATCCTGCGGCGGTCGCTGCGTTGCAGCGCTTTCGTGAGGGTGGGGGGCAGGTCTGTCTGCTGACCAATGCGCCGCGCCCGGCGCCCCTGGTCGAGGCCGGTTTCGGGCGGCTCGGCATTCCTGCGGAGGCTTATGACAGCATCGTCACCTCTGGCGATGCGGCGCAGGACGGTCTGTTCGCCGGGGCGGTCGGAAGGCGGGTCTGGCATATCGGCCCGGCGAAGGATGACGGCTTCTTTGACGCGCCGCCGGAATGGAATGATGCCGCGCCGATCACCCGAGTCGGGCTGGAGGAGGCCGAGGGCATCGTTTGCACTGGCCCCTTTGACGAAAATTCCGACACGCCGGAAGATTATCGCGCACAGCTTATGCTGGCGCGGGAGCGAGGGCTCAAGCTGCTCTGCGCCAATCCGGATATCGTCGTGGATCTGGGCGACCGGCGGATCTATTGCGCAGGCGCGATTGCCGAGTTCTATGAGCAGATGGGCGGCGAGTCGCTTTATTTCGGCAAGCCGCACCCGCCGATCTACGATCTTGCCCGGCGGAGGCTGGCCTTGCGCGATGGCGCGCGCATTCTGGTGATCGGCGACGGCATCAGGACCGATATCGCGGGGGCTGTCGGCGAGGGGCTGGATTCGATCTTCATCACCGGCGGATTGGCTGCCGAGCATATGGGCGATGATGTCGAGAATCCCGACCAGGCGCGGCTCGACAGCTGGCTGGCAGGGCAGGGGATGGATGCGACCTTCTCGATGGGCCGCCTGCGCTGAGCGATGCTGTATTTCGCCTATGGCTCGAACATGCTTCATGCGCGGCTGGCGGCGCGATGTCCCTCGGCAGACGCGATCGGGCGGGCCGAGGCTCCGGGTTTTGGCATTGCGTTCGACAAGATCGGGCAGGATGGCTCGGGTAAGGCGACGCTGCGACAGGACAGCACCGAAGCGGCGCAGGGTGTGCTTTACGAGATTACGCCGGCCGAAATCGCGCTGTTGGATAAGATCGAGGGCGTTGGGCGGGGCTATGACCGCGCCGAAGTTGCGGTCCGCAGCCAGCATGCTGAGATCATGGCCTTCAGCTATATCGCAGCGCCCGCATTTCGCCAGCAGGGCTTGTTGCCCTTCGCTTGGTATCGGGGGCTCGTTCTGGCCGGCGCCCTTGAGAACGACCTGCCCGAGGCGTGGGTAAGCAAGCTCGCAGCCCAGCCCTATACCGAAGATCCGGAGCCGCACCGTCCCCGCCGCATCGAGGCGCAGCACCTGCTGGCGGCTCTGCCCGCGGAGTGGCGTCTCGGCTGATGCTTGCAACCCGTGACGCGCTGCGCGATACGACCGGAACGCGGGTGTGAAGCGGACCGGGCACCATTGTGGGTTCGTCCGGAAGGGGGCAAGTTGCAGATCCATCGACACTGGACCACTGTGCCGGAGGCCACGCGCGGGACCACCGTCGCGATGGGCAATTTCGATGGTGTGCATCGTGGTCATCAGGCGGTCATCGACGCTGCCCGGGCCGCAATCGAGGCCCCGCTGGGCGTCATTACCTTTGAGCCGCATCCGCGCGAATATTTCGCCCCCGACGCGCCGCCTTTCCGATTGATGAATGCCGAGGCGCGGGCCAACCGCCTGCGCCGTCTCGGCGTTGACCACCTGTTCGAACTGCCGTTCGGCCCGGTTCTTGCCGGGCAAAGCCCCGAGGCTTTCGCCCGCGAGGTGCTGGCCGATGGGCTTGGTGTGCGTCATGTCACGGTCGGGCAGGATTTCCGCTTTGGCAAGGCCCGCGCAGGCGACGCCGAAACGCTGCGCGAACTGGGGGCGCGCTTTGGCTTCGGGGTCACGGTGGCTGAGCTGATCGGGGAAGACGGGGCCGAGTTTTCCTCGACCGCGACCCGCGAGGCGCTGGCCGAAGGGCGCCCGCGCGATGCTGAACGGATGCTGGGCCATTGGCACCGGATCGAGGGCGAGGTCCTGCACGGCGAAAAGCGTGGCCGTGAATTGGGCTATCCCACCGCCAACATGTCGGTCGAGGGGCTGCATCTGCCCAAGCTGGGTGTCTATGCGGTGCTTGCCGATGTGCTCGGCGGGCCGCATCAAGGCCGCTGGCCCGGCGTGGCGAGCCTTGGGGTGCGGCCGATGTTCGGCGAGAACCGGCCCAATCTCGAAGTGCATCTTTTTGATTTCGAGGGCGATCTTTATGGCGAGCATCTTTCCGTCGCGCTGATCGAGTTTCTGCGGCCGGAGGTGAAGTTCGACGGTCTCGACGCGCTGATCGCACAGATGGATCGGGACAGTGCCGAGGCCCGCGTGGCCCTGGCGGAAATCTGATGCGACCGCGGTTCTGGGAACTGCCGCTCGACCAGCTCGACCCGCAGGAATGGGAGGCGCTTTGCGATGGCTGCGGCAAATGCTGCCTCAACAAGCTGGAATTCGAGGACACTGACGAGCTTGCCTTCACCCGCGTGGCCTGCCGTTTGCTGGATGGCGAGACCTGCCGCTGCACGCGCTATCCGATCCGTCATTTCTACGTGCCCGAATGCGTTTCTCTGACGCCGGAGAAGATCGCCGATATCAGCTATTGGCTGCCCGCAACCTGCGCCTATCGCTTGCGCCATGAGGGGCGGGCGCTTTACGACTGGCATTACCTGATCAGTGGCGATCGCGAGGCAGTCCATCGCGCGGGCGTCTCGATGCGGGGCCGAATCGTGTCCGAGGCCGAGGTGTCCGAGGACGACTGGGAAGATTACATCATCGAGGATCAGTCATGAATTTCGCATCTGACAACTGCTCTGGCGCGCATCCTTCGGTGATAGCGGGTCTGGCGGCGGCGAATGACGGGCATGTGGCCTCTTACGGCGCTGACCGTCTGACCCGCGCCGCGGCGGATCGCGTGCGAGAGGTTCTCGACGCACCCGAGGCCGAGGTGATGTTCGTGGCGACCGGCACGGCGGCGAATGTGATCTCTCTCAGCGCCGTGACGCAGCCATGGCAGCGGATCTTCTGCCACGAAGAGGCGCATATCGAGACATCCGAATGCGGCGCGCCCGAGATGTTCACGGGCGGTGCGAAGCTGACGCTGATCCCCGGCGAGGGGGCAGTGATGGACGCCGATGCGCTTGAACATGCGGCCAGTTTCTGGGCTGGCGAGGGACTGGGCGGCGGACAGCCTGGCGCGGTGTCGATTACCAATTCAACCGAATGGGGGCGGGTCTGGACGCCGGATATGGTGGCTGAAATCTCCGCGGTGGCGCGGCAGCATAAGCTTGCGCTGCATATGGATGGCGCGCGCTTCGCCAATGCGGTGGTCGGCACCGGGGCCGATCCGGCCGATCTGACCCATCGCGCGGGCGTCGATCTTTTGTCCTTTGGCGGGACGAAGAACGGTGCACTCGGGGTCGAGGCGGTGGTGGCCTTCGATGGTGAACATGCCGAGCGGCTTGCCTTCATGCGCAAGCGCAGCGGCCATCTTCTGTCGAAGCATCGCTATCTGTCGGCGCAGTTCCATGCGCTGCTCGAGGACGGGCTGTGGCTGCGGCTGGCGGCCAATGCCAATGACATGGCGACGCGGCTTGCGCGCGGGCTGGAGGATATCGAGGGTGCCCGGCTGGCGCAGCCTGTCGAATCCAGTCAGGTCTTCGCTGTTCTGCCTGTCGACGCCGAGGACCGCGCGAGGGCAGCGGGCGCAACGTTCAACCGCTGGGCCTCAATCGGCGAGGACACCGACGAGGAGGTCACGCTGCGCTTCGTGTGCAGCTGGAGCACCACCCCCGAGGAAGTCGACCGGTTGATCGAGGCATTGCGCGGCTAGGCGCGTTCGAGATTCATTCTTGTCAGATCGGCGAACTGCTCGGCATGGGTCAGCGGCAGCATATGCCCTGCGCCGGGGATTGTCGCGCGCCCGACATCGGGCAGACGGGCCGCAAGCGCCTCGGAGATGTCATGCACGATATCGGGCGATTTCGCCCCGGCGATCAGCATCACCGGCGCGGCAATCTGTTCCAGCCCGTCAGGGCGCAGAATATCGGCGCGATCTTCCATGAGCGCGGCATTGGTATCGACCACCATGCGCATCTGTCGGCGCAGCCGGTCGGCCTTCGGTCCATCTGTCGGGATCTCGCCCGGAGAGCCCCAGTCGCCAAGGAACTGACGCAGCATCCCGTCCCAGTCGCCCTGTTGTTCGAAGCGGGCAAGCCGGTCCTGTTCGTCGCGTCGCGCGGCGGCAGGGGCAGCAGCGAACAGCACCGGCTCGACGAGGGTCAGGCTGCGGATCGCCTGCGGAACGCCCACCGCGATGCGCAATGCCACGGTGGCGCCGAAGCTGTGGCCGATCAGATCGACGGGCCGCTCGATCATCCGAGCAGCGTGGCGAGTGACCTTGGTGTGCAGGTCGACGCCTTCTTCCGGCTGCCAGTCGGGGCTGCGGCCGTGGCCGGGAAAGTCAAACGCATGCAGATCGATCAACCCGTCGAGATGCGCGGCCAAGGGCTCGAACAGCCGGCCGCTGCCCATCATGCAATGCAGCCCGATGGCGGGACGTTCTGGATCGCCCGGATAATGTCGCGCGTGCAGCATCACAGGCTGGCAAGATGGTCTGACAGCATGTCCAACCGGTCCTGACCCCAGAATTTCTGGCCACTCTCGCGCACGATATAAAAGGGCGCGCCAAAGACACCTGCCGCGACGGCCTCTTCGAGATTGCGGCCATATTGCTCGGCCCCGGCCAGCAGGCCCTTATCGGCGATTCCGGGATCGAACCCTGCGCTCTCCAGCACATCGCGGATCACCCCATCGTCGGAAATGTCACGTTCATCGGCCCAGACCGCGCGCAGAAACCCCTGCACGAGAGCGCCGACGTCACCTTCCCCCGCCTGCTGCGCCGCGATGACCGCATAGGAGGACGGTGCCATATTCACCGGGAAATGCGCAGGCTTCAGCGTCAGCGGCAGGTCCAGCCGGTCGCGCCAGCGCTCCAGCTCCTGCATGCGGTAGGCGAGGCGGCTTTCGTGCCGTTCGGCGGGTGCCACTCCGCCGGTGCGGGCGAAAAGCTGCATCAAATCGATGGGCTTGTAGGTGATGGTGGCGCCGTTCGCCTTGGCCATCCGCTCCAGCCGGTCCCCGGCGAGGTAACACCAAGGGCTGATCGTGCCGAGATAATAGTCGATATGTGCCATTTGCCGTCCCGTCTCTGGCGGTAGAGGTTTGCGGGAAGGCTAGCGCGGTGCTAAGTCCGCTGCAATCGCCCGAATCCTGCCTGCGAAGGACCGACCCCAATGCCCGCGATGACCGAACCCAAGCTGATTTCCGGCAACGCCAACACGCCGCTGGCGAAATCCATCGCAAGGCGCATGTCGATGCATCGTGGGATGAATGTGGCGCTCGTCGATGCCCGTGTCGAACGCTTCAACGATCAGGAGATCTTCGTCGAGGTTTTCGACAATGTCCGTGGTGAGGACATGTATATCATCCAGTCCACCTCGAACCCGGCGAATGACAACCTGATGGAGCTGCTGATCATGACCGATGCGCTGAAGCGTTCATCGGCCAACCGGATCACCGCCGTCATTCCCTATTTCGGCTATGCGCGCCAGGATCGCCGCGCCAAGGCGCGCACGCCGATTTCGGCCAAGCTGGTGGCGAATATGCTGACCACGGCGGGGGTGGACCGGGTGCTGACGCTGGATCTGCACGCGACCCAGATCCAGGGCTTCTTCGATATCCCGGTGGATAATCTTTACGCCGCGCCGATCTTTGCGCTTGATATCAAGCATCACTTCAAGGGCCGGTTGGACGATCTGATGGTGGTCTCGCCCGATGTCGGCGGGGTGGCCCGCGCGCGAGAGATCGCGCAGCGGATCAACGTTCCGATGGCGATCGTGGACAAGCGCCGCGAAACCGCGGGCGAGGTGGCCGACATGACCGTGATCGGCGATGTGACCGGGAAGAGCTGCATCATCGTTGACGATATCTGCGACACCGCGGGAACGCTGTGCAAGGCGGCGCAGCTTCTGACCGATCACGGCGCAACCGAGGTGCATGCCTATATCACCCACGGCGTTCTGTCCGGCCCGGCGGTCGAGCGGGTGCAGAAATCGGTGATGAAATCTCTGGTCATCACGGATTCGATCGATCAACCCGCGCCGGTGAAGGATTGCGACAATATCCGCATCGTGCCGACAGCGCCGATGTTCGCGCAGGCGATCATCAATATCTGGAACGGCACCTCGGTCAGCTCGCTTTTCGATCTGGACACGCTCGGCCCGATCTACGAGGGGCTGTACAGCGACGGTTGACCGCGCCGCGACTCGTCAGTCGCGCCCGTCGATCCGGACGAAATCCATGAGACTGCCGGTGCCGGGCTTCACCTCTGACCAGGACTCGATCTGGAAATCGACGACCAGCGTCGCCGCGGTCGGAAACCGACGGAAATCGGGGTCCATGGGCGGGCGCGCCGGCAGGCTCTCGGCGAATTCGGCGATGCCGGGATTATGGCCGATCATCATCACGGTCTGCTGGGTCGCGGTCTTCAGCACCTCCAGCATATCCGCCGGGCGGGCATGGAACAGCCGGTCCTCAAAACGGATGGCCGGACGCACTTCCAGCCCGGCACTGGCCACACGCTCCCATGTTTCGCGGGTCCGCTGCGCCGGAGAGCACAAAACCTCTTCCGGCTCATATCCGCGCGAGGCCATGAAGTCGCCCAGAAGAACCGCCGCGCGGCGGCCGCGCGCGTTCAGCGGGCGATCGAAATCCTCTAATGTCGGATCGTCCCAGGCGGATTTGGCGTGACGGGTCAGGATCAGACGTCGGTATCCGAGTGGGGTCATGTGGGGCCGGCCTCATCTGGCTCTTGGGTTAACGAACCCTGCCACAGGTCGCGCGGCCAGAGCAAGCGCGTGCATCGGCGGGAGGTTCGGGAAAATCCGGGCGCATCAAGGTGATGCGCCCGGCGCGGTTTTCATGATTTACGGTGCCAGCGAGGGCTGTCGCAGACCCCGCGGCTTGATTCGCGGTTCGGTCGAGCGGATCAGGCTTCCCGCGCCATGTTCGGTGAACAGCTCCAGCAGGCAGGCATTCGGCACCCGACCGTCGAGGATCACCACGGCGCGCACCCCGTCCTCGATTGCCTTCAGCGCGGTCTCGGTCTTGGGGATCATGCCGCCGGCAATGGTGCCGTCCGCGATCATGCTGCGGACCTGATCCGGCGTCATCTGGGTAATGACCTCTCCCGAGCCGTCCTTCACGCCCGAGACATCGGTCAGCAGCAGCAGCCGGTCGGCCTGCAACGCCCCGGCCACGGCGCCGGCGGCGGTGTCGCCATTGACGTTGAAGGTCTCGTTATCGGCCACGCCCGTCGCCACCGGCGCGATGACCGGGATCAGCCCGGCCTGATAAAGATCGCGGATGATCTGTACATTCATCTCGACCGGGCGGCCGACAAAGCCCAGCTCGGGATCGTCGGCCTCGCAGACCATGAGGTCATCATCCTTGCCGGATATCCCGATAGCCCGCCCGCCCGCATCGTTGATCGCCTGCACGATACGCTTGTTCACGAGACCCGACAGGACCATCTCGACCACTTCGACCGTCTGCTTGGTGGTGACGCGCTTGCCGCGGACGAAGCTGCTCTCGATACCCAGCTTGCCGAGCAGATCGTTGATCATCGGCCCGCCGCCATGGACCACGACAGGGTGGATGCCAACCTGTTTCATCAGCACGATATCAGAGGCGAACTTGGCCATCTCGGCCTCGTCGCCCATGGCATTGCCCCCGAATTTCACCACCACGACGGCGTTGGAATAGCGCTGCATATAGGGCAGTGCCTCGGACAGGGTCGTCGCGGTCGCCGTGAAATCTCGGGTCATGTCCTGCTGTCTCATGCTGCTGTCCCTGTTATTGGCCGGCAGGTTAGGGGCAGCTTCCCTCAAGGTCCAGAGCCCAGAGAAGCGCCGCCGCGCCGCCGGGTTTCAGTCGAGCCCGGCGATGATCGCGCGCAGAATGTTCAGACCGTGTCCCTTGTCGGATGAGGTCACCACCAGCTCGGGATAGGCGGCGGGGTGTTTCTGCAACTCGTCCTCGACCTGTGACAGAACCGGCTTGATCGCATTGGGGCCGAGCTTGTCGGCCTTCGTCAGCACCACCTGAAACGGCACCGCCGAACGGTCGAGCAGCGTCATGATCTCGTGATCCACCGGCTTTATGCCGTGCCGCGCGTCGATCAGGCAGAAGGCGCGGCGCAGCGTGGGCCGTCCCGCCAGATAGGATTTCAGCAGTTCCTGCCATTTTTTCACGACCTGCAGCGGCGCCTTGGCAAAGCCATAGCCGGGCAAGTCGACCAGATAGCTCGTATCGCCCAGGGTGAAGTAGTTGATCTCCTGCGTGCGGCCGGGCGTGTTCGAGGCGCGCGCAAGTCCCTTGCGCCCGGTCAGGGCGTTGATGAGACTCGACTTGCCGACATTGGATCGCCCCGCGAAACAGACCTCGGGCCGGTCGGCGGGTGGCAGCCCGTCCATCGCGACCACGCCCTTGACGAAATCTGCGGGCCCGGCAAACAGCCGCCGCGCCGCGTCCGCCGCAGCCGTATCAGGCTCGGGCGCAACCGGAAAGGCGACCTTCATGCCTCATGATCCGCGTCGGGCGCGGCTTCGCTTTCGTCGAGCGTGTCGCCGACGACGACCTCGGCCAGCTCGGCCAGCTCGCCACCTTCCAAAACCTCGGCATAGACACCGAAATCGCCCTTGCCGTATTGTTCCGACAGCGCACGGACCATGTCGCGATCCGGTTCGCCCGTCGCGGTATCGACGGCGGTCGCGGCGCAGCGGCCGATGGGCTCGCGGATCACCAGGCGGGCCGGGCCGATACGGATCTCGCGCCCGATCCAATCCTGTTCGGCAAACGGCTCCAGCCCCTCGAGCCAGAGATTGCCGCGCCAGCGTTCCACGCCAAGCCGCTCGCCCACCTTCGATTCGAGCGCGCTGAGACTGTCCAGAGAGTTGATCGAGATGAAGGGCTTCTTCGTATCGGTCAGGGCCGCAGGCCCGGACACCAGGGCCGCAGGGGCACCCTTGCCCTCGGGCCAAAGCGGGGAGAGCCACTTCAGGAAGGCCGCGCGGTCCTCGTCGCTACATGGATCGACGGTGATCGCGCCCGCATCCGGGTGGTCGAGCCGCAGCTTTCCGTCATCGTACCCGCCGCTGATCGCCTGAAGCGCAGGACTGGCCGCACCGCGCAGGAAAGCAGATTTGGGCAGCCATTGGGTCAGCTCGCCATTCTCGTCCAGCTTGTCCAATGCCGCCTCGTGCATCACCGCCCAATGCCGGTCGAAGGGCAGCTTTCCGCCGCGTTCCAGCCTGACGCGGTCCAGCCTCTGGCGCCCGATGGCCTTGACCGGATAGCGCCAGATCTGGGACAGCCGCGCCATTATTTTTTCTTCCGGCTTGGCATGCTGTCACGGATATTGCCGAACAGGTTCGGCCTGCTGCCATGCATCGACATGATGGCATATTGCTGGATGATGGTGATGACGTTGTTGGTGATCCAGTAAAGCACCAGCCCCGAGGCAAAGCCGCCCAGCATGAACATGAAGACCCAGGGCATCCAGGCAAAGATCATCTTCTGGGTCGGATCGGTCGGCGCCGGGTTCAGCTTCTGCTGGAGCCACATCGAGATGCCGAGAATGATGGCCATGATCGACAGCGAGATGATGCCGATCAGGCTGTCCCGCGCCGGTGCCGCGTAAGGCAACAGCCCGAACAGGTTCAGGATCGAGGACGGGTCGGGCGCAGACAGATCCCGGATCCAGCCGATCCAGGGTGCCTGCCGCAGTTCCAGCGTGACGAAAATCACCTTGTAGAGGCTGAAGAAGATCGGGATCTGGATCAGGATCGGCAGACAGCCAGCGGCCGGGTTTACCTTTTCCTTCTTGTAGAGCGCCATCATCTCTTGCTGCATCTTGGCGCGGTCGTCGCCGACACGTTCCTTGATCGCCTCCATCTGGGGCTGCAACTCGCGCATCCGTGCCATGGAGATGTAGGATTTGCGCGCCAGCGGGAAGACGATCGCCTTGAGGATGAAGGTCAGCGCGATGATCGACCAGCCCATATTGCCGATATGGGCGTTCAGCCAATGCAGGACCCGGAAGATCGGCTTGGTCAGGAAGTAGAACCAGCCCCAGTCGATAGAGTCGACGAAACGCTGGATGCCGGGGCTCTCTTCATAGCCGCGGATGGCTTCCCATTCCTTGGCTCCGGCAAAGAGATAGGACTGGCTCGACGCGCTCTGACCAGCGGAGACGGTGACGGTCGGAAACCGGGTCTCGGCCTGATAGATATCCGCACCCTCGGCATATTTCACCACGGCGGTAAAGGGCTGTCCCGGTGCCGGGGCGAGTGTGGTCATCCAGTATTTGTCGGTAAAACCGACCCAGCCATTTTCGGCCACCTCGATGATATCCGCGCGGCCTTCGCGCGCCACCTGGTCGAGATCGGTGAGATCGCCGTAATCGGCCTCCATCAATTCGCCATCGGTCATGGCGACGGCCCCTTCGTGGAGCACGAAGAAATTCTGCGTGTCCGGCTCACCGTGACGGGCGATGATCCCGTAGGGCGCGGCGGCGAAAGCCGCGTCGCCGGTATTCTCGACCGATTGGGTCACGGTGAACAGATATTTGTCGTCAAGCGCGAAGCTCCGGCGGAAAATCTGGCCCTGCCCGTTATCCCAGCGCAGGGTGACAGCGCTGTCCGGGGTCAGGGACTCGCCCGATTCCAGCTCCCAGACGGTGCTGGCATTGGGAACCGCCCCGGGGTCGGTGCCGGCCGCCGCGCTCCACCCATAGACGGCGTAATAGGGTTTCTGGAGCACTGGCTCCGGGTCGCCACCGGGGGCGACCGGGCTGCCGGTGTTTTCGGCCCGGAGATTCGACGAATCGGTCGGGGTCAGCAGCCGCACGAAGGGCGAATTCTCGTCCAGCGTCTCGCGATAGCCGGTCAGCAGCAGATCGTCGATGCGCCCGCCGGCGAGCGAGATAGAGCCTTCCAGCGATGGGCTTTCGACGGCCACGCGCTGAGCGCTCGTGGAAGGATCCTGCGATACCGGTGCCAGATCCGCGCCGCCGGTCGCGGCGGTGCCGCCGGTGCTGCCGGCGGGGGTCGCCGGGGCGCCGGCCTCGGTCTGAGCAGTGACCGCTTCTTCCGTGGCGGGTGGCGGCGGTTCGGGGGCGAAGAAGGTGAACCAGACCAGCACCACCAGCATGGACAGCACCATGGCGAGGATGAGATTGCGGTTATTGTCTTCCATGCGGATGAGAGCCCCCTGTTGTCAGGGGAGGGTTCAACAGAAGGGGCGGGCAAAGGTCAAGGCGATTCCCGCTCTTCCGGACGTCGATATGGCTGGAAATGGCCGGGTTTTCGACAGCGGACGCGCGACGGGACCGATAGCCACAGCCCGGCAGGCGATCCTCGGACCGAAACCCGATCGTGATGCGCGTGCAGTCCGACTGTCTTACGGGCCGCGCATCCTCAAATCCAGGCTTGCCAAATATCCCCGCAGGTCAGGCAGCCGGACGGGGAATCGCATTTTGCCTTGGCGCTGCCGAGGTCGCGCGCAGGAAATGCGCCGTCGCGTTCGCATCGAGTACTGGGGCCACTGCCGCGCCCTCGACCACGCTGCACCCGATCTGGGCCAGGAATCCGTGCTCTTCGCGCGTGTCGACTCCTTCGGCGAGGCTGTCGGCACGGTATTGTTCGGCCAGAGAGAGCATCGCAAGGGTGTGTTTTCCGCAATGCGGGTCGCTGTCGCAATCGCGAAAGAACGCCTGCGGGATGCGCAGCCGGGCAAGGTCGGGCTGCTCGTTCTCCAGCAGACGCAGGCCGGGCTGATCCAGGCAATTCATTTCGATCGCGCAGCCAAAACGCGACAGCAGCAGCAGGCCGTCCAGCGGATCGCTGCGCCCGCGCGAGGGCGGCGCGCTGAACATCACCCGGTGCTTGTCGGCTTCCTGCCGGTCGATCTCCCAGATCAGCGGCTCGGCCAGCCGGGCGCATTCGGCCATGTCTCGTGGAATGTCGATCACCATTGTCGGCGAAGCCTGCCCGGCGGCCTGCCATTCGCGGCTCTGGCGCAGGGCCAGCCGCAGCACCGCATCTGCATCGCCTTCCATATGCGGTGGCGGCACCGTGCGCAGCGAGGCCACCATTCCGGTGTCGCAACAGATCTGCGGACGATAGCAGAGCCGTTCTGAGCGTGGCAGGGCCGACGCTGCAGGGGTCCGCCGCGTCTTTGCGCGCAGACCTTGCCGCCACTGCGCCAGATGCCCGTAGGCAGTTGCCAAGATTTCGATCAGCCGCATAGTGTCCCGATTCGCTTTTCGCTCTGTCGGGCAAGTTAGCGGCCGAAGGTTTTCTAAAGGTTAATCGCCGCCGAGATCCGGCACGCCAAGCTCGCTCGCAGGCACGCCTGCTGGCCAGAGACCGGCAAAATCAAACAGCTTCGGATCGGCCAGGTGCGAGGGCCGCGTGTTCATCAATGCACGGAACATGACCTGGCGGCGCCCGGGGCTGCGTGCTTCCCACTCATCCAACAGACGCTTCACCTGCGCGCGCTGCAGCCCCTCCTGCGAGCCGCAGAGATCGCAGGGAATGATCGGATAATTCAAATCCCGCGCAAATTTCTCGCAATCGGCCTCGGCAACATAGGCAAGCGGGCGCAGGACCAGAAGGTCTCCGTCTTCATTCAATAGCTTGGGCGGCATTGTTGCCAAGCGGCCGCCGTGGAACAAGTTCATGAAAAATGTTTCGAGCATGTCGTCACGGTGATGACCCAGAACCACCGCGGAACAGCCCTCTTCCCGCGCTATGCGATACAGATTGCCCCGCCGCAACCGCGAGCACAGGCTGCACATCGTGCCGCCCGGGGCGATCTTGTCGGTGACGATCGAATAGGTGTCCTGATATTCGATTCGATGCGCAACCCCGCGATCCGACAGGAATTCCGGAAGGACCGTGGCCGGGAAGCCCGGCTGACCCTGATCGAGATTGCAGGCCAGCAGCTCGACCGGCAGCAAGCCGCGCCACTGCAGCTCATGCAGGATGGCGAGCAGAGTATAGCTGTCCTTGCCGCCGGACAGGCAGACCAGCCAGCGGTCGCCGGGACGGATCATGCCGAAATCCTCGATCGCGGCGCGGGTCTCGCGGACGAGCCGCTTGCGCAGCTTCCGGAAGGAGGTCGTCGACGGGGCGCCGCGGAACAGTTCGTGGATCTCGTCGGCGGAATCCGGGGTGTGGCTGTCCAGCTCGGTAAGCTCGTTCATCTTGGCCTCATTGGGTCGCGAGAGGGTTTTCAGCGTCGGTCCCGGCTCGGCGCGTCGCCGGGCGGCACCGGATCATAACCGTCTCCGCCCCAGGGATGACAGCGCAGAATGCGCCGCGTGGCAAGCCAGCTGCCGCGGATCGCACCGTGTCTCTCGAGCGCCTCAAGCGCATAGGCCGAGCAGGTCGGCTGGAAGCGACAGCCATGCCCGACCCAGGGGCTGAAGAACAGCCGATAGGCTCTGACCGGAAGGGCGGCGAGATGGGCGAGTGGGCTCATCTCGGCGCTTTCGGTGCGTGGATACGTCGGATCGCTGTGACAAGATCGTCGCGCAAGTCACTGAAATTTCTAGAGACCGTCGCGTCGGGTCTTCCGACAAGGACATAATCCCAACCGGCACGTCCGAGGCGAGGGATCACCTCGCGAGCCAGGGCGCGCAGCCGCCGCTTGGCGCGGTTGCGCATCACGGCATTGCCAATCTTTTTCGAGCAGGTGAAGCCGACACGGATCGGTGTCTCGGTCAGTTCATCGTCGGCGCGGCGACGGGCCTGTAGCAGGAGACCTGCGGTACCGGCTCGCCGTGCCTTGGCCGCTTTCAGAAAGTCCGAGCGCTGGCGCAGCACAGACCACCGCGGTGCGGCCACGACGAAAGCCGCCGCATCGTCCCCGCGCTGCGTCATATCGACAGAGCTCTGGGGCGGATGCGGCGGCATCGTCAAATCCTGTCCGGCGCGCTCAGGCGCCGTGCAACAAGGGCGGATCAGGCCGACAGGCGCTTGCGGCCCTTAGCGCGGCGACGGTTGATAACCGCGCGGCCTGCCTTGGTGGCCATGCGGGCACGGAATCCGTGGCGGCGGGTGCGAACCAAGTTCGACGGCTGGAACGTGCGCTTCGACATCTCGTTTCTCCAATCTCGGGCGCGGAAGGTCTGGGTGAATGGTCAGCACGACCGCCCCACGCGACCGCGTCGGTTAATTCGAAGCCAGCCAGATAGGCGAAGCCGCACACGGAGTCAATGTCGCTTTCACGTCCGAACTTCTAAATCTGCAAAAGGATCCATATCGTCACACAGACGTTTGAATTCGCAAGAGCCGGGCGTTACCTCTGACGCCGAACGGCCCGAGGCGCCGACACAAAGAGACATACGACGCATGTCGATCGATACCCTGACTGGCCGTTTCGTGGCGCTGACCCTGCTTTTCGTTGCGTTGGCGGAAGCCTTCATCCTGGTGCCGTCAGTCTCGAATTTTCGTCTCGACTATCTTCAGACCCGGCTGGAAAAGGCCCAGATCGCTTCACTTTCGCTGTTGGCAACCGACGAAAATGAAAGCATCGCCGCCGATCTCGAGGCCGAGTTGCTGGAGAATGCCGGGGTCTATAACGTCGTGCTCCGCCGCGACGATGTGCGCCAGCTTGTGCTGTCCTCGCCTCTGCCGGGGCCGATTTCCCGGACCTATGATCTGCGCGAAAGCTCGATCTTCACCGGAGGGCTGGACGCGCTGCGCCAGTTGCTCGACACCGATGACGAGGTCATTCGGGTCATCGGCGCGCCGGTCAACCAGGCGGGCCAGTTGATCGAGATCACCTTGCCCACCGCGCCGCTGCGCCGGGCGATGGCGGATTATGGGCTACAGGTGCTGGTCTTCTCGGCGGTGCTGGTGGGGCTGACGGCGATGTTGCTGTTCCTGGCGGCGCAGCGGCTGATTCTAAAGCCGATCCGTCGGGTGATTTCTCACATGGCGAGCTATGCCGCCGCGCCCGAGGACACGCGCTCGATCATCCGCCCCGATGCCCGCATCGCCGAGCTGCGCGAGGCCGAAACGGCGCTTGCCACCATGCAGACCACGCTCACCCAGTCGCTCAAGCAGAAGGAACGCCTGGCCGGGCTCGGGCAGGCGGTGGCCAAGATCGCACATGATCTGCGCAATATCCTGACCACGACCCAGATTTTCGCAGACAGGCTCGAAGACAGCGACGACCCGGCGGTGCGCAAGGCTGCGCCGAAGCTGGTCAACTCGATCACCCGCGCGGTGAATCTCTGCGAGACGACGATGGCCTTCGGCAAGGCGGAAGAGCCCGCGCCGACGCTGTCGCGCTTTGCGCTGCGCGACATGGTCGACGAGATCACCGAGGCCGAAACGCTGCTGTCGGAAAGCGCCAGCGACACCGAGCCGGTGGAATTCGTCACCGATATCAGCCCGAATCTGGTTATTCGTGCCGACCGGGATCAGCTTCACCGTGTGCTCTCGAACCTGATCCGGAACGCGCGTCAGGCGATCGAGGCCACCCGCGCCCGGGGCACGATCGAGATCGCCGGGGCCGAGACCGATCAGGACTGGCGCATCCGTGTCGACGATACCGGACCAGGACTGCCCCAAAAGGCGCGCGATTATCTGTTCCAGCCCTTCACCGGCGGCACCCGCAAGGGCGGCACCGGTCTGGGTCTGGCCATCGCCGCCGACCTGATCCGGGGCCATGGTGGCAAGCTGGAATTGCTGCAAACCGATGGGAACGGCACGCAATTCTGCATCACGCTGCCCCGCGGGGCGTTGATTGAAAATATCGAGGCTGAATGATAATTTTGGCCTTGCATCCCAGATCGGGCGGGCCTAGATAGCCGCCCTACAGCGGACCCGTAGCTCAGCTGGATAGAGCACCAGACTACGAATCTGGGGGTCGGGCGTTCGAATCGCTCCGGGTCCGCCATTTCCTTGAATTTCATACGGTAAAGATATTCGTCTCGTTCGGGGACGGACGTCTTCTGTCAGTGTCGCGGGCGAGGTTCCGCTGCGCGGCGTCGGGTCAGCCGGCAATAGTCGCCACGGCGTCCGGCGCGAACGCTTGCCAATGGCGCGCGGAACCGAAATGTTTAACCAGCCCCGGGTGAAAAGCCAGTTTCAGGCGGGGGCTTCCAGAAGCTCATAAGTGGCATCGGGCCGGGTGATGATCTCTGCCGCCGGTGCGCCGATGCGAAAACCCCGGCCGCCATTGGCGGCCGGGGCCGGTTCTTACCCGCGTTGCAAGATTTCTCAGCGTGACAGGATCATCCCCATGATCTCGCGGGTCTGCGCAACGATGGGGGCAGAGATCTCCTCGGCTTTCACGGCGCCTTCGCCAAGGATACGGTCGATTTCGGCCGGGTCGGCGAGGAACTCGGCCATGCGCTGCGAGATCGGGCCGAGCGTCGAGACAGCGACCTCGGCGAGCGCCGGCTTGAAGTCTCCGAAGCCTTTGCCCTCGAAACGGCTGAGCACCGCATCCTGCGTCTCGCCCGAAAGCGCGGCGTAGATATTCACCAGATTGCGCGCCTCCGCGCGGTCGGTCAGTGCGTCCAAGCTGCCGGGCAGGGGCTCGGCATCGGTGCGCGCCTTGCGAAGCTTTTGCGCGATCATGTCGGCATCGTCGGTCAGGTTGATGCGGCTCATATCTGAAGGATCGGATTTCGACATTTTCTTCGAGCCGTCCCGCAGCGACATGACCCGCGTCGCCGGGCCTTCGATGACCGGCTCGGGCAGGGGGAAGAAGTCCACGCCGTAATCATGGTTGAACTTGGCGGCGATGTCGCGGGTCAGTTCGACATGCTGTTTCTGATCCTCGCCGACCGGAACATGGGTCGCGTGGTAGGCGAGAATATCCGCCGCCATCAGCGCCGGGTAGGCATAGAGCCCCAGGCTGACCTTCTCGGCATTCTTGCCGCCCTTTTCCTTGAACTGGGTCATGCGGTTCATCCAGCCCATACGGGCGACGCAATTCAGCAGCCAGGCGAGTTCGGCATGAGCGGGAACCTGGCTCTGGTTGAACAGGATCGAGCGCGTCGGATCGATGCCGGCGGCCATGAAGGCGGCGGCGGCCTCGCGCGTTTGCTGGCGCAGCGAGTCCGGGTCCTGCCAGACAGTGACGGCGTGCAGATCCACCAGACAATAGACGGTCGGGATGCCCTCCTCCTGCCGTTCGACGAAGCGGCGCAGCGCGCCGAGATAATTGCCGAGCGTCAGATGGCCCGAGGGCTGGATGCCGGAGAAGATGCGGGTGGTCGTCGCGTCGGTCATGTCATGCCTGCTTGGAAAATCCGTGAGGCTGGCTTAACCCTGCGCGGGACGGGGCGCAACTGTCCCGGCATAGGAGGTGCCATGAGGCCCGGATACGACGAATCGCCGATCAATGCGCTGCCGCCGGTGGTCTGGGCTGTGGTGTTGCCGATGATCGCCACCGAGGCCGTTTTCGGGCTGGGCGCGGTGGGCATGATCGGCGGCGCGCAAGGCATCGGGCTGCGGCTGAATGCCTTGCAGATGGCGGCCTATTTTCCTGATTTCACCCTGCGTATGCTGGAGTTCGGAATCTTCGATCCGCGCCAGTCGCTGAGAATTCTCACCTATTCATTTGTGCATGGATCGGTGACTCATGCGCTGTTCGTGATCGTGTTCACGCTGGCGTTGGGGAAGATGGTGGCCGAGCAGTTCCGGCCCTGGGCGCTGTTGGCGCTGTTCTTCGGCGCGGCGGTAGGCGGAGCGTTGTTTTACACGCTGGTCGGCACGGTGACCGGGCTGCCGGTCAATCCGCTGATCGGCGGATTTCCGGCGGTTTACGGGCTGGTCGGCGCCTTTACCTTCCTGCTCTGGGTGCGGTTGGGGATCGAGAATGCGAACCGGATGAGGGCCTTCTCGCTGATCGGGATGTTGCTTTTGTTTCAACTGGTTTTCGGCCTTATCTTCGGTAATTCCGGCTATGACTGGATCGCCGAGATTGCTGGATTCGGGGTTGGGTTCCTGCTGTGCTTCGTGCTTGTCCCGGGGGGCTGGCAAAGGGCACTCAACACGATCCGGCGGCGCTGACAGCGGAGACCGGGGGCAGTGGACGCGTCCCCGGTTCGACGTTTAGCGAGACGTGACGGGGTGCGGGCGCAGGGTGTTGCGCCGGAATGCCGGGCCCGGGGCCGCAGCCAGCGCGGGCTGGAAAACCCACAGCACAGCATATGCGCCAGCCCTACACAGCGCGTACACCGCGCCCGCGCATGCCTCGCGATCCGGCGGGGCTGATCAGCGCTGCATTTCGTGCCGGTCTTCGCCGTCTTTCTCGCCGGCATCCTCGCCTTCGCCTTGCTCTTTGGACTGGCTCGCGGACCAGCTTCCCGCCGCCGCGACCGTGATCTGGGTGGCGGAGGGGAGAACGCCGATATAGCTCTCGGTCTCGCTTGGCGGGGTGGGGACCTCGCGCTGGGTCATGCGGTAGAGCGCGAACAGCGCCACGCAGAGAAATGTCGCCCCGAGACTGACCCAGAACATATAGGCGCCGAAAATCTGCATGACGAAGCCCGCCGCGAGAGGTCCGAGGATCGCGCCCAGCCCGAAGGTCAGCGCCATCCCGCCCGAAGCGGCCGGCATGTCCTCGGTCGGCAGCCCGTCATTCACATAGGCCAGCAGCAGCGCATATAGCGGCATGGTGACGCCGCCGACAAGAAAGGCGGTGCCGAGCAGCGCGGCCTGTCCGCCGCCGATCAACCAGCCCGACAGGCAGAACACCGCGCCGAACGCCGATGTCGCAAAGATCACCAGCCGCCGGTCCACCCGATCCGAGATCCAGCCGATAGGCACCTGCAAGAGCAGCGGGCCGGTGAACAGCATCGCCATGAAAAGCGAGACCTGCTGCGCCGACATCCCGACCTGCACCCCGAAGACCGGCCCCATACCGGCCTGCGTGGCGTAGATCGTCCCGAGACAGAAGATCCCGAACGTGCCCAGAGGCGCACCGCGGAACAATTCGCTCAGGGCCATCGGGCGCGACAACTGCGCGGCGGGCGTCGGCGAAACCGAGAGCAGGATCGGCCCGAAGGAGATCGAGACCATGATCGAAGCGACGATGAACAGAGACGCCGTGGCCGCGTCCCCGAGGGCGAGCAGCCCCTGCGCGGCGATGGTGCCGAGCGTCTGGGCGATCATGTAGACCGACAGGACCGTTCCGCGATTTTCATTGGTCGCTTCGGCATTGAGCCAGCTTTCGGCGGTCACATAGATCCCCGCCATGCAGAAGCCGATCACCACGCGCAGCAGGGTCCAGGCGAAGGGCTCGGCGATCAGGGTCAGCGCGATCAGCGCCGCCGACATGAAGCTGCCCACGGCGGCAAAGACGCGGACATGGCCGACGCGGCGAATAAAACCCGGTGTGGAGCGCGCGCCCAGAAGATAGCCGACGAAATAGGCCGAAGTGACCACGGCGAGATCGGCGGCGGAAAAACCTTCGAGATCGCCGCGCAGCCCGACCAGCGTGAACTGCATCCCGTTTCCGAGAAGGATGAAGAAAATGCCGATCAGCAGCGGCATTATGCCAAGCAGGATCTGTTTCATGCCGGGACACCGATCAGGACGCGACTCAGACGGCTCTGCCTAGCATGGGCGCGGCGGGGCCGTCAGCCGGTTGGCGCGGGTTGGCGCGGGCGCCGTCATTCCGCGGCCCATTCGGGTTGGCGCTTTTCCAGAAACGCCTGAATTCCCTCGGCTGTGTCGTGGCGCATCATGTTGGCGCACATCGTATCGCCGGCGGCCTCATAGGCATCCGCGGTCTCATGAGCGAGTTGTTCATAGAAGCCGCGCTTGCCCATGGCGACGGCGGCGGGCAGCTTGGTCGCGATCTGCCGCGCGAGGGTCATCGTTTCGGCAGAGAGCTTGGTCGCCGCGACGACGCGGTTCACCAGCCCAAGCCGATGCGCTTCGGGCGCGTCGATGAAATCGCCGGTCACCAGCATCTCGAAGGCGGATTTGCGCGGAACGGCGCGCGAGAGCGCCACGGCAGGGGTCGAGCAGAACAGCCCGAGATCGATTCCGTTCACTCCAAATCTCGCCGCTTTCGCCGCAACCGCAAGATCGCAGGAGGCGACAAGCTGGCAGCCGGCGGCAGTGGCAACGCCCTGCACCTCGGCGATGACCGGCTGGGGCAGGGTGGGGATGAGCTGCATCAGCTGCGAACAGCCCTCGAACAGCGCCGCGAAACCGGCCCGGCCGTTATCGGGGTTGGCCCGCGCCGCTTGCATCTGGCGCAGGTCATGCCCGGCGCAGAACGCCTTGCCGGTGGCGGCAATGATGATGACGCGGACCTGATCATCGGTGCCGATCGTAGCCAGCATCGTATAGAGTGTGGCGATCATCTCGGCCGAGAGAGCGTTGTAATTTTCCGGGCTGTTCAGCACCAGCCGCGCGACGGCACCATCATCTTCTCTCAGGATCAGGTCGGACATCGTTGCTTTCCTTTGCTGGCTCGGCGCAGCATAGGCACAAAGCACAGCGAGGGGCAAACGATGGAACTGAAGATGGATGGGGCGGCGCTGAATGCGTTCATGGCCGCCGAGTTTCCGCAAGTGGCGGCAGATTTTTCCGTGACCGAGGTCTCGACCGAGGGGGTGGCGCTGCGGCTGAGCGTCGGCGAAGCGCATCTGCGGCCCGGCGGCACCGTGTCGGGGCCGAGCATGTTCGCGCTGGCCGATCTGGCGATCTATTGCGCGATCCTGTCGCGTCTCGGGCCGGTGGCGCTGGCGGTGACCACCAATGCGACGATGGATTTCATGCGCAAGCCCGCTGCGCGGACCGATTTGACCGGGCGCTGCCGTTTGCTGAAGCTGGGCCGGTCGCTGGCGGTGGGCGATGTGCTGATCTATTCAGACGGGGTCGCCGATCCGGTGGCGCGCAGTTCGATGACCTATGCGATTCCGCCGCGCTAGGCGCGGTTGCGCGATTCGGGCAGGCGCAGCGCATCGGCGGCGTGCTGCGTCCAGCAGGCGGCCCAGAAGGTCACGCCGGTGAATTTCAGCAGATCCTCGATCAGCGCCGCACCGCCATCGCCATGGGATAGCAGCATGTCCACCCCGAGCGAGCCGATCATTGCCATCAGCGAGATCCCGAGCAGCGGCTTCTGCCAACGGATCGCCGCCGCGAGAAACGGCCAGACCGCGACCAACGCGATGACGCCGTAGCAGAACAAGACAAGCTTTTCCGGAAGTCCGATGCGCGGCAGGAATGCCTCGTGCAGCATGAAGAGATCGTCGAGCGCCAGCAGAAGCGACAGGGTGCAGACCGGGATCAGCGTCTTGCGCAACATTGGCCGAACCGCCGCGGCAAGCCCGGTGACACTGCCCGCGATCAGCCAGCCCGCCACGCCGAGATAGGAGACGAAGCCGCCATAGATCGGAAATCCGAACTCTGCGGCCGGGTCACGCAGCACCTGCGCGGGATGCCAGACGCCTCGGGCGGCGCCGATCAGCACCACCGCGCCGACCAGCAACACGATCACGGCGGCGACGATGCCGAAAGGAACCTGAAACGCGCCGCGACGATGGTCCCGGAGATGAGTGACGCGACGCTCGTCGCTGTGAGAATACATTGCCGTCGTCCTGTGCGGCAGGCAACAAATGTTGTTACCTGCCTGATTTATTAATAGAGAATGGGCGCTTTTGACATAAAATCGTCATGTCTCCAACGGGAAATTATACGGTATTATTTTACCTATTTTTCAAGTTATTGATAATCAATGATAATTTGAGGTGCGTGTCGCTTGACCTTGCGCGCGTATTCTCGGATACACCGCCATCTCGAATTTGAACCCTCGAAAAGGGCAGCGACATGAAGACCTACACCGCAAAACCGGCGGAGATCGAGAAGAAGTGGATCCTGATCGACGCCGAGGGCGTCGTTCTGGGCCGTCTCGCCTCGGTCGTCGCCACGCGCCTGCGCGGCAAGCACAAGCCGAGCTTCACGCCCCATATGGATATGGGCGACAACGTCATCATCATCAACGCCGACAAGGTGCAGATGACCGGCGCCAAGCGCGATGACAAGAAATATTTCTGGCACACCGGCCATCCGGGCGGCATCAAGCACCGCACGGCGCGCCAGATCCTTGAGGGCGCGCATCCCGAGCGAGTCGTCATCAAGGCGGTCGAGCGCATGATCTCGCGCAACAAGCTGGGCAAGAAGCAGATGGCGAATCTGCGTGTCTATGCAGGGACCGAGCATCCGCATGAAGCTCAGCAGCCCGAAGTCCTCGACGTCAAGGCGTTGAACAAGAAGAACACCCGGAGCGCGTAATCATGGCCGAAGACATCAAATCTCTTGACCAGCTCAAGGACGTGGTCACCGACACCGCGCCGAGCGCTGGGAACGACGCTGAAACCGTCACCGAAACCTCTGCCCCGCGTGAGCCGGTCCGCGACGAGCAAGGCCGTTCCTATGCGACCGGCAAGCGCAAGGACGCGGTGGCCCGCGTCTGGGTCAAGCCGGGTTCCGGCAAGGTCACGGTCAACGGCAAGGACATGGCCGAATATTTCGCCCGTCCCGTGCTGCAAATGATCCTGCGTCAGCCCTTCGATGTTGCCGGGGTTGCCGGGCAGTATGACGTGATGGCCACCGTCGCCGGTGGCGGTCTCTCGGGGCAGGCCGGTGCGGTCAAGCACGGCATCTCGAAAGCGCTGCAACTGCACGAGCCGAGCCTGCGCTCGGCGCTGAAGGCCGCCGGCTTCCTGACCCGCGACAGCCGCGTGGTGGAACGGAAGAAATACGGCCGCGCCAAGGCCCGCCGCAGCTTCCAGTTCTCGAAGCGCTGAGTCAGTTCACCTGTTTGCGCAATCGAAACGCGGCCTCTCGGGGCCGCGTTTTTGTCTTTGTGCGGCGCTCAGGCTCGCGGAGCACGGAGCGTGACCGATGTGGGATTCGCCGCTTAGCCTGGGCCTGCGAGGATGCGCGCCTGCCGGGCTCGTCGCCGCTCGGCCTGGAAGGCGGCATAATTGGCCATCAGGATAATTCCCGCTCCGGCAAATAGGAAGATGTTGACGGTTTCGCCATAGAGCAGATAGCCGACGAGCGCCGCCAGTGGCACCCTGAAGAAGTCGATCGGGATTGCCACAGAGGCGTCCAGATGCAGGAAAGCCCGCGCCATCGCGTAATGCGCGCTCAGCCCGCTGAGCCCGGCCAGCACGATCCAGGGAAGGTTGTCCGCCGATACGGACCGCCAGTCGAAGAGCGCCAGCACCATGCCCATCGGCAGCTGAATGAAAACCATCCAGACCACGATGACCGCGGGCGAGCAGCTGCGTGTCAGCAGCTTGACCAGCACATTCGACATGCCGTAGCTGATGGCCGCCAGCAGCACGATCAGCGCGGCGGGATCGAATACAGCGATGCCAGGGCGCAGGATCACCAGCACGCCGACAAAACTGGCGATAATGGCGGCGGCTCGGGGTCTGGTGATGCGCTCGCCAAGCAAAAGCGCGGCGAAGATCGCGACCCAGACCGGCATGGTAAATTCCAGCGCGATTACCTCGGCCAGAGGCATCAGCGCAATGGCAAGAGTCCAAAAATACTGCCCGGTGAAATGCACCGCATTGCGCAGAAGGTTAAGCTTCAGGCTGGCGCGGCGTCGCAGCTCGGGGAGCAGTTTGCGCCCGAAGAGCAGCACCACCACGACTCCCACAACCGAGCGGAAGAACAGGATCTGAAAGGTGGAAAGATCGGCGGATAGCTCTCGCGAAGCGACGGCCATCGAGATGAACGAGCTGAGCGAGGCGATCATCCATAAGATTCCGATGGACAGCCGCGCGTCCCCGTTTTGATCCGTGCTCATCCTGACGACCTTAACCTGCCCAACGCCTGCGCCTTGGCATAGACTTGGCTGGCGCGATAGGCTTCAGAGCTTGATCGGACTGCATTCTCGCAGCCTTTGATTCGAGATGGTTGCCATTTTGCCGCCATCCGCCGCGACCTGATTTTGCCCGGGTCGCCACCGCTT